>CASFKY010000013.1 GCA_949295465.1 uncultured Oscillospiraceae bacterium | reverse complement strand
ACGGCCACGCCGGCGCCCACTGCGGCGCCCCAGCCCACAGCGGCGCCCACCCCCACGCCGGGGCAGTCCTCCGGCGGCTCGGGACAGACCATCAATGTGACCATGAACGGGGTGCAGCGCACCATGGACCTGGTGGAGTGCCTCTCCATGATCGTGCAGAACGAGATGGGCAGCGGGCAGCCGGTGGAGGCCTACAAGGCCCAGGCGGTGGCGGCCCACAGCTGGATCCTGAATATGGGCGGCTATCCCTCGGTGTCCGGCATCACCCCCACCTCCACCGTGCGCAGCGCGGTGGCCGAGGTGGCGGATGAGATCCTCACCTATGGCGGCAGCGTGGCCTTCACCCCCTATTTTGCCAGCTGCAACAACGCCACCTGCTCCAGCGAGGACGTGTGGGGCGGTGTGCGGGCCTATTTGCAGGCAGTGGACAGCCCCTATGATTCCCGGGTGGCTACCAACTGGGAGACGGTGGCCAGCTACAACCAGGATGTGGTGGCCGACCGGGTTAAAGAGCGCACCGGCGTGGACCTGCGGGCCTACAGCGACAATCCGGCGGATTGGTTTGAGATCCTGTCGGTGAACGGTTCCGGCTATGTGACCAAGATCCGGGTGGGCGACCAGACCTACAGCGGCAAGTACCTGCGGGAGAGCATCCTGAACTCCCTGCAAGAGGAGCGGCGGGGCTATGCCTTCACCATCCGCAGCGCCGCCTTTGACCTGGAATACAGCGGCAGCAGCTTTGTCTTCACCGCCCGGGGCTACGGCCACGGCTGCGGCATGAGCCAGTTTGGCGCCATCGGCTATGCCTCCATTGAGGGGCGCAGCTATGACTGGATCCTGGCCCACTATTATCCCGGCACCTCTCTGACCACCTGCGGCTGAGAGGCCTCAAAAAAACAGCAAACAGGGCCCGACCCCACAAGGGGCGGGCCCTGTTTTTTATTTAAAAGAAAGCGGACAGAGCGGGTTCATCCGGCATGGGGAGAGGGCGCTGTGCGCCCCTTTTTGCACAGAAAGAAAAGAGCCAGCAAAAGGGTCAGCAGTTCGGTGAGGGGCCAGGTGAGCCAGACGCCCCGGGTGCCGCCCCAGCGGGCCATCAGAAAGGCCAGCGGCAGGATGAGGAACAGCCCCCGGGCCAGGGAGATCAGATGGGCGGGCAAGGGCCTCTCTGAGGCGGCAAAATAGAGGGAAAAGAGGATGTTGCAGCCCGCAAAGCCGGTGCCCAGAAAATACAGACGCAGCCCCTCCACCGCAATCTGCTGAAGCAGAGGGTCCCGCTCGCCGTTGAAGAGACCGGCCAGGGGCCCGGCCCCGAAGGCGATGAGGGCATAGAGGGCCGCCGAGAGAAGCAGGACGGTGACAAGGCCATACCCCAGTACCCGCCGGGCCTGCTCCGGCCGGCTTTGGCCCCGGGCCCGGCTCACCAGGGGCTGAGCCCCCTGGGCAAGACCTGTAAAGAGGGCCACCACCACCAGGGACAGGTTGGTGATGACCCCATAGGCGGCCACCCCCACGTTCCCCTCCAGGGCCAGAAACAGGTAGTTGAAGGCCACGATCACCGCCCCGGAGGAGAATTCGGTGACCAGGGAGGGAAAGCCCAGCCCCAGGCAGGCCAGGGCCGCCCGGCTGCCCACCCAGCCCCGGCGGGGCAAAAAGCCGCAGTGCCCGCCCCCAAAATGCCGGCTCAGGACGGCCAGGCTCAAAAGCGGGGCAAGGCCGGTGGCAAACACCGCCCCGAAGATCCCCCAGCCCAGCCCGAAGATGAAGAAGATGTCCAGCAGAATGTTGGACAGGCTGCCTGCCACCATGGCCAGGGTGGCCAGCTGGGGTGACCCGTCGTTGCGCACAAAGCAGAGCGCCAGGTCATTGGCCAGAAAGGCGGGGGAGAAGAGCAGCAGCACCCGCAGATAGGTGCGGGTCATCTCAAACACCTGCGCATCGGCGCCGGTGAGGGCGGCCAGCGGCCGGGAAAAAAAGAGCCCCGCCAGCACAAACACCGCCGCCAGCAGCCCCGCCAGCCGGCACAGGGAGCCGAACAGCCGGCCGCCCGCCTCCCCGCTGCCCTGGCTTTTCAGGATGGAGTAGCGGATGGCGCCCCCCATGCCCAGCATCAGCCCGCAACCGTGGATCAGGTTGTAAAAGGGGATGGCCAGGTTCAGGGCGGTCAGCCCGGCCTGGCCCAGCCCACGGGCCACAAAAAAGGTGTCGGCCAGGATATAGCAGGAAAGCCCCGCCATGCCCAGCATGTTCAGGCTGGCGTAGCGGCAGAATTCCCTCAGCAGGGGCGCAGTTGGATGGGTCATGGTCTTCTCCTCGAGATTGGCCGGAAAAGCAAAAAAAGCGCCAGGGCTTTCCATCTGCTGAGGCCTGTCGATGGAAAGTCTGGCGCAAAGTGCTTTACCCGGCGGCAAAGCAAAACTTATTCAATACGGGCAAAGTATACCACGGGGCGGCGGGCCTGTCAAACCGGCTCACAAAAACCATTCCGGCTCGGCCCGGCGGGTATAGTTGGCCTCCAGCATGGCCACATGGGACAAAAAGGCCGGGTCATCGAAATATTTTGCCTGTTTGGGGCATTTCAGGATGCAGGCCTGGCACTTGATGCAGATGCCGCTCACCGTCTGGGGGGCGTCGGCCGGGATGGAGCCCATAGGGCAGACCTTGGCGCAGATGCCGCAGTCATCACACTTGGCCGGGTCGGTCTTGGGCTTGGCCTTCAAAAAGACGGCGGGCTTGCCGTCCAGCCCCAGGGGGGTGTAGTAGGGCCCCACCGGGTCATCGCCCCGCACGGCCACCGGCGCGGGGATTTCTTTGAGAGAGCGGACCTTTTCGCACACCTTGCGGCAGAAATCCTCCAGCTGGGCCATATCCGCCTCATCCGGCCGGCCGGGGGCCAGCTTGTCGGTGAACACATGGCTGGCAGCGATGCCCGCCCCCGCCACGGTGTGGAAGCCGTGGGCCTCCAGCTCGTTGCGCAGCTCGATTAGGCCGTTGTCAAAATTTCGGTTGCCGAAGGTCACCACCGGCACCGCCAGTGCCCCGTTGCCCTCCAGCCCGGTCTGAAAATAGGGCAGCATCTTGTTGGGGATTCGCCCGGCATACACCGGGGTGCCCACCACCACCAGGTCCTCCGGCCCGAAGGAGAGCACCTGCTGGCGGCTGGCCGGCAGGGTGAAATCGTAGGCCTCAAAGGGCAGCCCCAGCCCCCGGGCCAGAGCCTGGCCGATGGCCTTTACCACCTTTTCGGTGTTGCCGGTGGCGCTGTAAAAAGCGGCTTTGATGTATCTGGGTTCCATATTTTTTCCTCCTGGTCGTTCGCTGCCCGCACCGGCGGCGCGGGGCAAAAGCCCTGCACGGCAGGCCCGGGTCGTACCCTGTATGTACCACTATAGCATACCGGCCGGCAAAACAAAAGGCGTATCCTCCGTTTTGAAGAGATTTTCTGGCAGATTCAGCACAAAAGTTACATAATGGTAACACTGTATTTGTGCGAATAGGAAAACTTTGTCAGAAAACGAGAAATTCAGGTAAAAACGAGGTATAATACAAAAGGTTTGCTGATTTTTAGAGAGAACAGAAAGTAGGTATCTGCCTTTGAATTCTACCCAATCCAATTCTCCCAAAAAGAACTTTCTGGGCCGGCTGGCGTCGAGCCCTTTGTATGTGAAGATCCTGCTGGTGGTGCTGGTGCTGGTGCTGGCGGCGGCGGGCACGGCGGCCTATCTGTACAGCCAGGTGGCCGGCGTTTTTGATACCGGCGACGCGGGCAGCCTCAGCCAGCTCACCGACGAGGACATCGAGGCCAACGGCGAGCGGTTCTACAACCTGCTGCTGGTGGGCATCGACTATGACAGCGACGACGAGGGCCGGGATTACGCCGAGGGCAAGGGGATGACCGATGTGATCCTCTATGTCCAGGTCGACCGGGACGAGGACAGCATCAATGTGCTCCAGATCCCCCGGGACAGCTATGTGGGCGAGTATATCGCCGAGGGGGTGCCGGGCAACACCGGCAAGATCAACGAGGTCTACGCCAACGGCCCCGACCAGAAAAACCGCATCAACAACCTGGCCAACAAGATCTACGACATGTTCAAATTGCCGGTGGACAACTTTGTCACCATCGACATGAACGCCTTCAAGACCCTCCTCAACGTGATGGGGGGCATCCAGATGTATGTGCCCTGGGACATTGTCCACACCGACAAGGCCACCGGGGAAGAGACGGTGCTGGTGCCCCAGGGCACCCACCGCATCGACGGAGACACCGCCGAGGTGATCCTGCGCAACCGCAACTATGCCCAGGCGGACTATAAGCGGCTGGAGACCCAGCAGTATTTCTATGCGGCCCTGGTGCGTACCTTCCTGGAGGAATACCAGCTGGCCGACTATTACACCGCCTGCAAGAATATCGCCTACTACATCAACACCGACCTGGATATCACCGAGATCTGGGGGCTGTACGCCACCATGACCAAAGTGGACCCCAGCGACATCTACATCGTGCGTCTGCCGGGAGGCAGCTACAACCCGCCGGCCTTCCCGGGGCAGAGCGTCTATGCCTTGGACCGGGACGCCACCGCCGAGTTGCTCAACGCCCATTTCCGGGACCCGGACATGCCGGTAGATGCGGAAAAGCTGGAGATCCCCACCGATGTGGAGTGGCCCTACGGCGTCACCAGCGACCCGGGCAAGACCCTGGGAGATGTGAACGACGGAGCCCAGTGAGCGCAAAAACGGCCCCGGCCCCCTTGACAGGGGGCCGGGGCTGTGCTATGGTAAGAGACGAAAACAGAACAGCATCTTCAGGGCAGGGTGAAAATCCCTACCGGCGGTACAGCCCGCGAGCCGTAAGGCAGGATTCGGTGAAACTCCGAGGCCGACAGTATAGTCTGGATGGAAGAAGATGAGTGCGCGCAGTATTTCCTGCGCCCCTTTGTGTTGAGAATGCCCTGGAATGAAATTTCATTCCAGGGCTTTTTGTACACAGGGGGCGGAGAAAAGCTGCCGCCCTTGGAGCGCCCTGAACGGTGAAATACCGCTCCGGGCGCTTTTGTTTTGCCCGGGCGGAGAAAGAAGGAATTCAGATGAATCGGGACGAAGAGTGGATGGCACTGGCCCTTTCCCTGGCCCAAAAGGGGGCCGGCAGGGTGGACCCAAACCCCCTGGTGGGGGCGGTGATCGTCCGGGACGGGCAGCTTCTGGGCCAGGGCTGGCACCGAGCCTGGGGCGGGCTCCACGCCGAGCGGGAGGCCCTGGCCGATTGCAGGGAGGATCCCCGGGGCGCCACCGCCTATGTGACGTTGGAGCCCTGCTGCCATTGGGGCAAGACCCCGCCCTGTACCGAGGCCCTCATCGGGGCGGGCATCAGCCGAGTGGTGGTGGGTGTGCGGGACCCCAACCCTCTGGTGGCCGGCAAAGGGATCGCTCAGCTGCGGGCGGCGGGCATCCAGGTGGAGGAGGGAGTGCTGGAAAAGGAGTGCCGGGACCTGAATCGGCCCTTTTTCCACTTCATCCGCACCGGCAAGCCCTATCTGGTGCTGAAATATGCCATGACCCTGGACGGCAAGATCGCCACCCGCACCGGGGCCTCCCGGTGGATCACCGGCCCCGAGGCCCGGCAGCGGGTCCACCAGGATCGGAACCGATACACCGCCATCCTGGTGGGGGTGGGCACCGTACTGGCGGATGACCCCCTGCTCACCTGCCGGATGCCCGGCGGGCGGGACCCGGTGCGGCTGATCTGCGACAGCCGCCTGCGCACCCCTCTCACCGCCCGGGTGGTGACCACCGCCCGGCAAACTCCCACCTGGATCGCCACCTGCTGCCGGGACCCGGAGCGCCAGGCCCCCTATCTGGCGGCGGGCTGTCGGGTGCTGGAGCTGCCAGACCGGGAAGGCCGGGTGGATTTAAAAGCCCTGATGGCGGCCCTGGGCAAAGAAAACCTCAGCAGTGTGCTGCTGGAAGGGGGCGCTCGGTTGGCCGCCTCGGCCCTGGAAGAGGGGATGGTGCAGCATCTGCAAGCCTATATCGCCCCCAAGCTCTTCGGGGGCAGGGAGGCGCCCGGCCCCATCGGGGGGCTGGGGGTGGAGCTGCCCTCCCAGGCGCCGGTATTGGGGGAGTACACCCTCACCCGGTACGGGCAGGATCTTCTGCTGGAAGGAGAAGTGGAATGTTCACAGGAATCGTAGAAGAGGTGGGAAACCTGAAGAAGATCCGGCGCAGCGGCCCCTCGGCTCAGCTCTGCGTGAGGGCGTCCCGGGTGCTGGAGGGTACCCATATCGGGGACAGCATCGCGGTGAACGGGGTCTGTCTCACGGTCACCCGGCTGGGCGAGGGGGAGTTCTGGGCCGACGTGATGCACGAGACCCTGGACCGCTCGGCCCTGGGCAGCCTGCGGGCCGGCTCGCCGGTGAATCTGGAGCGGGCCATGGCCGCAGACGGCCGGTTCGGCGGCCACATTGTGGCCGGCCATGTGGACGGGGTGGGCCATATCCGCACCACCCGGCAGGACGCCAACGCCCTGTGGTATGAGATCGGGGCAGGGCCGGAAATTCTGCGGTATGTGGTGGAAAAAGGTTCCATAGCCATCGACGGGGTGAGCCTGACGGTGGCCCGGGTGGGGGAACAGAGCTTTTCGATCTCGGCCATCCCCCACACCCTGGCCGTCACCGCCCTGGGCCAAAAAAGGCCGGGAGATGCGGTGAATCTGGAGGCCGACGTGATCGGCAAATATGTGGAAAAACTGATGGGGCTTGCAGGGCCCGGGGAAACGGAGAAAAAAGGTTCCAGTTCCCTGAGCCGGGAAATGCTGGCCCGCTGCGGATTTTAAGGAGGGTACGAAATGATCCAGTACAACACCATCGAAGAGGCGCTGGAAGAGCTGCGCCAGGGCAGGCTGATCATGGCCACCGATGACCCGGACCGGGAAAATGAGGGAGACCTGATCTGTGCCGCTCAGTTTGCCGATACCGCCAATGTGAACTTCATGGCCACCAACGCCCGGGGGCTCATCTGCATGCCCATGAGCGACGAGTACGCCCAGAAACTGGGCCTGCCCCCCATGGTGGCTCGGAATACCGACAACCACGAAACTGCCTTCACCGTCTCCATCGACCACGTCTCCACCACCACCGGCATCTCGGCGGCCGAGCGGTCGGTCACCGCCCAAAAATGCGTGGAGGAGGGGGCCCGCCCGGAGGATTTCCGCCGGCCGGGGCACATGTTCCCACTCATTGCCCGGCCCAACGGGGTGCTGGAGCGGGCCGGCCACACCGAGGCCACCGTGGACCTGCTGCGGCTGGCAGGGCTTAAGCCCTGCGGCCTGTGCTGTGAGATCATGCGGGAGGACGGCACCATGATGCGGGCCTCCGAGCTGGCTCAAAAGGCCCGGGAGTGGGGGCTCAAATTCATCACCATCCGGGATTTGCAGGAGTACCGCAAGCGCCACGACCACCTGGTGGAGCAGGTGGCCCGGGCCCATCTGCCCACCAAATACGGGGACTTTGTGGCCTACGGTTATCGGAACAAGCTGAACGGGGAACATCACATCGCCCTGGTGAAGGGGGAGATCGGGGACGGCCAGAACCTGCTCTGCCGGGTCCACTCCGAGTGCCTCACGGGGGACACCTTCGGTTCGGCCCGGTGCGACTGCGGCCAGCAGCTGGCCAGCGCCCTGCGGCAGATCGAAAAGGAGGGCCGGGGCATCCTGCTGTACATGCGCCAGGAGGGCCGGGGAATTGGGCTGCTCAACAAGCTCAAGGCCTATGAATTGCAGGAGCAGGGGATGGACACCCTGGAGGCCAATCTGGCCCTGGGTTTTCCCGGGGATATGCGGGAGTACTTCATCGGGGCTCAGATCCTGCGGGATCTGGGGGCCAGGACCCTCCGGCTGCTCACCAACAACCCGGATAAAGTGTATCAGCTGGAGGACTTCGGGCTGGAGATCCTGGAGCGGCTGCCCATCCAGATGGAGGCAAACCCCCACGACCTGTTCTATCTGCGCACCAAACAGAAGAAGATGGGCCATATCCTGAATTACTAAAAGTATATTTTTAAAATTATATACAAATTAAGGGTACGGGCGGCCTCACCGCCCGGGAAAAGGAGAAAACACCATGCGCGTATTGGAAGGAAATCTGGTTGCCGGCAAGATCCGGGTGGGCATTGTCTGCGCCCGCTTCAACGAGTTCATTGTCTCAAAGCTTTTGAGCGGCGCTCTGGACGGGCTGCGCCGCCACGGGGTGGAGGAGGAGGCCATCTCGGTGGCCTGGGTGCCCGGGGCCTTTGAGATTCCCCTGGCCGCCTCCAAAATGGCCTCCAGCGGCCGGTATGACGCGGTGATCTGCCTGGGAGCGGTGATCCGGGGCAGCACCAGTCACTACGACTATGTGTGCAACGAGGTGTCCAAGGGGGTGGCCCAGGTGGCCCTGGCCAGCGGCATCCCGGTGATGTTTGGGGTGCTCACCACCGAGAACATCGAGCAGGCAGTGGAACGGGCCGGCACCAAGGCGGGCAACAAGGGCTATGACTGCGCCCTGGGAGCCATTGAGATGATCAACCTGATGAAGGAGATCGAGGGCTGAAAAGGCAAAAAGAGGGCGGCGCTTTGCAAAGCGCCGCCCTCTTTTTGTTGTCTGATCAGCCCAGCAGGGGAGAATAGAGCAGCTGACCCTCTTTGTCGTAGATGAGGGGAGCAGAGCCCCAGCCCACATCATCCCGCGCCGGCTGGCCGGAGCCGGACCCGTCCGCCTGCCAGCGGTCCAGGATGATGCGGTAGAGGAAATCCCCGGCCTCCACCTCCAGCTGCAATTCGTACAGCGCGTGGGGGGAGAGGGAGACCTGCCGCTCCATGGGGAAGGAGGCGTGGTAATCGTAGTCGCTGCCATCCCAGTTGAAATCCTCGCCGGTCTGGTCCACCGGGATGCTGTCCACCTCCTGGCCGTCCACCAGTTCCAGAAGGCGCAGGCCCTCCACGGCGGGCAGGGGGTCCTTCCCCTGGGCATACAGGGTTAGTTCCACTGTGCCGTCCCAGCTGTAAACGCCATCCGACATACTGGAGGAGCCGTACCGATAGGCATCCATGCCCGGCAGCATCTCCTGCATGGGGTTGAGGTACCAGTCCAGCGCCTCGGTGCGCTGGGTGTCTCCCTCCCGGAAAATCACCCGGGGAATCCGGCAGTCCTCAAAAAGAGGCAGGGAGAGCCGGGCCGTGAAGCTGCCGTTTTCCAGGGTGAGGGGTTCTTCCCGGCTCTGGCCGCCCGCCTCCACCGCCAAAAAGCCTTGGGTGCCGGAGGGAGAAAACTCCTTGGGAGTGACGGTGCAGAGAAGAGAGATGGAGCGGGAGGCCGCGTCGTACTCGCCGTACTCATAGGAAGAATCCGCCAGCAGGCTGGCCTTTTGTTCCAGCTGATAGCCCACCTGGGAGGAGATGCCCTGCACCGAGTTTTCCACCCGGGAGATCTGGTTGATGAGATTGGACTGCAATTGGGAGATCTGGTTTTTCATCTCCATCACCTGCCACAGGCAGACAAGGCAGACCAGCAGGGAGAGAAAGGGAAGCGCCCGCAAAAATTTGGCTTTCATAGACATCCTCCTTGTTTTTGGGGGAAAGCAAACGGCCCCGGCTCCCTTTTTCGGGAACCGGGGCCGTCAAAAGGGCTCGCTCAATCCTTGGGGTGATACTGTGCACAGGTGCACTTTTTCCATTTCAGGCCGCTGCCGCAGGGGCAGGGGTCGTTGCGGCCGATCTTCTGCACCCGCACCGGCGCCTGGCCCTTGCCGCCACGGCCGGCCCGGTCGGGCACCGCACCCTCGCCGGTGGGTTTGGCCACCTGCTCCCGCTCGGGGGGCCGCTCGGTGCGCACCTCCACGGTGAGCAGCATCCGCACCGCGTCCTCCCGGATGCTCTCCACCATGGCGTCGAACATCTCAAAGCCCTCGATGCGGTATTCCACCACCGGGTCCTTGTGGCCGTAGCTGCGCAGCCGGATGCCGTCCTTCAGCTGTTCCATGTTGTCGATGTGGTCCATCCACTTCAGGTCCACGTTCCGCAACAGGCAGATCCGCTCCAGCTCCCGCATCAGGGGGCTGCCGTACTTTTCTTCTTTCTTTTTCAGGATCAGCTCGGCCCGGTCGATGAGTACCTTGGCCACATCCTCCCGCTCCAGGTCGTTCAGCTGTTCCTTGGTGTAGCGGAAATCGCTGTCCACACACAGCCAGCCCATGTAGTGGCGGCGCAGGGCGGCAAAATCCCAGTCATCGGGCACGTCTCCCGCCAAAAACAGGTTGACGCTCTCCTCCACGTTCTGGTGCAGCATCTCGTGCATCTGGGCGCTGATGTCCTCGCCGTCCAGCACCTTGCGCCGCTGGCCGTAGATGATCTCCCGCTGCTGATTCATCACGTCGTCAAATTGCAGCACGTTTTTGCGGATGGAGAAGTTGCGGCCCTCCAGCTTTTTCTGGCTGCTCTCGATGGTGTTGGAGAGAAGCTTTGCCTCGATGGGCACATCGTCCTCCAGCCCCAGGCTGTTCATCATGTTCTGCACCCGCTCGCCGCCGAAGATCCGCATCAGGTCGTCTTCCAGGCTCAGGTAGAAGCGGGATGCGCCCGGGTCGCCCTGGCGGCCGGCGCGGCCACGCAGCTGGTTGTCGATGCGTCGGCTCTCGTGCCGCTCGGTGCCGATGATGAACAGGCCGCCGGCCTCGCGCACCTTTTCGGCCTCCTTGGCGATTTCGGGCTTGTACTGGGCCAGCAGCTCCTCAAAGCGGGCCCGGGCCGAGAGGATCCCCTCGTCTTGGGTATCGCCGTGGCCGTCCGCCTCGGCGATGAGCTCGGGGGCAAAGCCCTCTTTCTCCAGCTGGTTCTTGGCCATGTACTCGGCGTTGCCGCCCAGCACAATATCGGTGCCGCGGCCGGCCATGTTGGTGGCGATGGTCACAGCCCCGAACTTGCCCGCCTGGGCCACGATCTGGGCTTCCTTGTCGTGCTGCTTTGCGTTCAGCACGTTGTGCTTGATGCCCCGGCGGGAGAGCATCTTGCTGAGGGTCTCGCTCTTTTCGATGCTCACGGTGCCCACCAGCACCGGCTGCCCCTTGGCGTGGCACTCGGCCACCTGGTCACACACCGCGTTGTACTTTGCCTGGATGGTCTTGTACACCACGTCCGGGTAATCGATGCGGGCCTTGGGCTTGTTGGTGGGTACGCTGACAATGTTCAGCCCGTAGATCTCGCTGAACTCGTCCGCCTCGGTGCTGGCGGTGCCGGTCATGCCCGAGAGCTTGTCGTACATGCGGAAGTAGTTCTGGAAGGTGATGGTGGCCAGAGTCTTGCTCTCGGCGGCCACGGTGACCCCCTCCTTGGCCTCGATGGCCTGGTGCAGCCCGTCGTTGTACCGACGGCCCAGCATCAGGCGGCCGGTGAACTCATCCACAATGATGACCTCGCCGTCCTTCACCACGTAGTCGATGTCCCGCTTCATCACGCCCCGGGCCTTGATGGCCTGGTTGATGTAGTGCAGAAGGCTCATATTGTCCGCGTCTGAGAGATTGTCCACATGGAAGTACTTCTCGGCCTTGGCAATGCCGCTCTGGGTGAGGGTGGCGCTCTTGTGCTTTTCGTCCACCACATAGTCGCCGTCCACCTGATCGTCCTGCTCGGTCTTGTCGTCCAGCTCCACGATCACGCTCTTTTTCAGGGTTTTGGCAAATTCATCCGCCTGCTGGTACATTTGGCTGGAATCGCTGCCCTTGCCGCTGATGATGAGGGGGGTGCGGGCCTCGTCGATGAGGATGGAGTCCACCTCGTCCACAATGGCAAAGGCGTGGCCCCGCTGCACCATGGCGTCCTTGGTGACCACCATGTTGTCCCGCAGGTAGTCAAAGCCGAACTCGTTGTTGGTGCCGTAGGTCACGTCGGCCAGGTAAGCCGCCTTGCGCTGGGGGGCGGGGATGTCGTGCACCACCAGGCCCACGCTCAGGCCCAGGAAGCGGTAGACCTTGCCCATCCACTCCGAGTCCCGGCGGGCCAGGTAGTCGTTCACCGTCACCACATGCACGCCCTTGCCGGCCAGCGCATTCAGGTAGACCGGCAGGGTGGCCACCAGGGTTTTGCCCTCGCCGGTCTGCATCTCGGCGATGCAGGCCCGGTGCAGCACGATGCCGCCGATGATCTGCACGGGGAAATGCTTCATGCCCAGCACCCGCCAGCTGGCCTCCCGGCAGACAGCACAGGCAGCGGGCAGAATATCGTCCAGGGTCTCGCCCTCGTCCAGCCGCTGCTTGAGCAGGGGGGTCTGGGCTTTCAGGTCCGCGTCGGAGAGAGCGGCATACTTTTCTTCCAGGGCCAGTACCTGATCGGCAATGGGCCGGATCTTTTTCAGCTCCTTGTCGGAAAAGGTGCCGAAGATTTTTTCAATCAAAGACATGGGTAAAAAACACCTCTGTTGGTCAGACGGACCGGGGCCCGCCGCGGAATGGAGAGAAAACATTGCCTGCAAGGCATATACCTTATAATAGTACACCCGCCGGGCGCAGGCTGTCAAACCAGGCAGGAGAAAAAGTTTCAGAGCAGCTCTTTCAGCTCAAAGAGGGAGGAGAGCACCGGGGCGCCGGTGTCCCGCAGGGTGTGGGCCGGCTGGTGCCCGGCGCTGCACAGCACGCACCGCACCCCCAGCGCCCGGGCCACCTCCCAGTCGTGCACCGTGTCTCCCACCATCAGGGCCTGGCCCGGCTCAAATCCCCGCCGGCGCAGAAATTCCAACCCCAGCTCCACCTTGCTCTTGGCATAGATGTCTCCCAGCCCCAGCAAGGTGCTGAAGTACCCCTCCAGCCCGATCTGCCGGGCCTGCCGGCGCAGGGTGGGCAGGGGCGAGGCCGAGAGCACCACCTGCTCCGCCCCCATCCGGCGCAGCTCTTCCAGCGTCTCCACCGCCCCGGCGGCCGGCCCGCAGCCTTCGCTCTCGGGGATGTAGTGCTCCATATACCGATGGGCCAGGGTCTCAAAGGAATCCCTGGCAAAATCAAAGCCGGCCCGCCGGTAGTAATCGATGATGGGAAAGCCGAAGATCTCCCGGTATTGGTCGGTGTCGTAGCGTTGGGGATATCCGAACTCCGCCAACAGCCAGTTCAGGCTCTCCACACACAGGTCCAGATCGTCCAGCAGGGTACCGTTCCAGTCCCATAAGATCAGCGTAGGTTTTTCCATAAAAACTCCTTAAAAAAGCGGGGCAAAGGTGACCCCCTCGCCCCGCAAAAAGCAACTTGTCAGGCCGGGCCCCGCCTTAGGCAAGCGGCGCCCGGGTTTTGCCCCTCAGTGCTGGGGGCGGAAGATCCGGCCCAGGCCGGGGTTGGATTCGATCACCTTCACCAGCAGCACACCCAGGATCATGCAGCTGATCACCTCGCCCACTGCCACGGTGAAACCGTTCCACACCATCAGGGGCAGGGTGGCGGGGGTGTCGGAGAAGAAGATGGCGATCTCGGGGCCCACGATCAGGGCGTTGAAGATCACCGGCGGCAGGGCGGGCAGCAGGGCCAGCCCCCGGAAGCGGAAGTTCCGCAGCCGGTAGGTGACCAGGCAGGCCAGCAGGGTGGCGCTGGTGCCGAAGATCACGTCAATGATGCCGGACCCCAGCAGGTTGCTGAGGAAGCAGCCCAGCGTGACCCCCACGATGTATTCGGGGCCGAAGATGGGCAGCAGGCAGAGGGCCTCGGCCACCCGCACCTGTACCGCCCCGTAGCTGAAGGGGGCCAGCAGCAGGCAGAGGGCCGTGTACAGGGCGGCCACCAGGGCGCAGCGCACCATCTTGTGGGTGCTCATGCTCCAGTCGGCGCCGGGGCGCAGGGCCCACAGCGCCAGCAGAATCACCAGGACGGCCACAAGGCCGGCGGACATAGAAAGGGAAAACTCCATGATACAATACTCCGGCGGAAAGATTTTGACCTGCCCGGCACCGCCAGGTCCCGGCAGGTTTGGACCGGCAGAAAAGTTCTGCCGGCGAGCCTAAAATCCATAAGTTGCTCTTTGGGGCCGCCCGCAGGCGGCCGCGGTACTTATTTTAGCACAAAAGCGGCGCTGCGCCTACTGTTTGGCGGCCAAAAAAGCGGCTTTTTTCCGCAAAAAACCAAAAAAGAAAAGAAAAGCCCAAAAAAACGGCCCGGGCCGCCGGGTTTCGCCGGGCTTCGACAGGGGCGGCGCGATATACTGAAAGCGGCAAGGGACAGAAGGCCGGGCCATGCCGGCCCCCTGCCCGACACAGCTGGCCAGACCCGGCCCACAAGGAAAGGCGGTATAGAATGAAACTGGAACTGAGACCCCGGCAGGATTACACGGGCAGCCGGTACCCTCTGGAGGTGTACCTGAACCGGGAGGACCTGCTGCGGGAATACGGGCAGGACGCCGAGGGGTACTGGCGGGAATTTTCGGCCCTGGTGCGGGGGATGGAGCGGTGCGCAGGGGCACGGCCCGAGGCCTGGCGGCCGGGGGAGCTGGCGGAGATCACCGGCATCCTGGCCCACCGGCCGGACCTGGCGGGGCTGGCCCTCTCCCCCTTGGGGGAGGAGCGCCCCTGTCTGACTTATGAGTTCATTCCCCGGGCCGAGGGGGCCGGCACGCCGGGATGAGCGGCGGCCCATACCCGGCGGAACACCTCTTCCACCTGGCCCTGGCTCAGCACTCCCTCGGCCAGCTTTTCGCTGCCCAGAAAGTAGCAGGGCACATAGTAGTAGTCAAAGCCGGCGGCAAGCTCCTTTTCCCGGCTCTCATCCACGATCTCAGGGGCCAGGGGCCGGTAAAGGGGCTGGGCGTTCATCAGCTCCTCCTGCCAGGCCAGGGTCTGGCGGCAGTAGGGGCAGCCGGGCAGCACGAACAGGCGGAATTTTTCCATGGGGATACCTCCTTTGTGTCCAAGTCAAAAACGACAAAACCGGGGGCGGCTTTCGGGCCGCCCCCGGTTTCAGTATATGCGCCGCAGGCGCCCCAAAATCCCGCCGGCCAAAGGCCGCGCAACGAAGGAAAATCAGAGCACCTTGCTCAAAAATTCCCGCAGGCGGGGATTTTCCGGGTGATCGAAAAACTCCTGGGGCGGTTTGTCCTCCTGGATCTTGCCCTTGTCGATGAAGATGACCCGGCTGGCCACCTCCCGGGCAAAGCCCATTTCATGGGTGACCACCACCATGGTCATGCCGCTGCGGGCCAGGTCCTTCATCAGCTCCAGCACTTCGCCCACCATCTCCGGGTCCAGGGCGCTGGTGGGCTCGTCAAAGAGCAGCACCTCCGGGTCCATGGCCAGGGCCCGCACAATGGCGATCCGCTGTTTCTGGCCGCCCGAGAGCATGTTGGGGTAGGTGTCGGCCTTGTCGGCCAGCCCGATCCTCTCCAGCAGCTCCATGGCCTGGGTGTCCGCCTCGGCCTGGGTCTTGCGTTTGAGAAGCACCGGGGCCAGGGTGATGTTCTGCTTCACCGTCTTGTGGGGGAACAGGTTGAAATGCTGGAATACCATCCCCATCTTGGCCCGGGTGGCGTCGATGCCCTTCTCGGTGACTTCCTGGCCGTCCAGGTACACATGGCCGCCGGAGGGTTCCTCCAGCCGGGTGAGGCAGCGCAGGAAGGTGGATTTGCCGCAGCCGGAGGGGCCCACCAGACAGATCACATCGCCCTTTTCGATGTTCAGGCTGATGCCGTCCAGCACCACCAGCTGGCCAAAATGCTTTTTCAGGTCCTTAACGACGATCACTCTGCCTCAGCCTCCTTTCCAGCTTGCCCAGCAGCCAGGTGAAGATCATGACCAGCACCAGATAGATGGCCGCAATGCCCAGCAGCGGGTACATGGCCTCAAAGGTGCGGCTCATCACGCCCTGGGCCGCATACAGCAGTTCCTTGCCGCCGATCACCGTGATGAGAGAGGTGTCCTTCAAGAGCACGATGAACTCGTTGCCCAGGGCCGGCAGCACCGCCTTGATGGCCTGGGGCACCACGATCACCCGCATGGTGGTGATGTAGCCCAGCCCCAGGCTGCGGCCGGCCTCCATCTGGCCCGGGTCGATGGACATCAGCCCGCCCCGGATGATCTCGGAGACGTAGGCCCCCGAGTTGATGCCCAGGGTGAGCACGCCCACCGCGGTGAAGTTGCGGCTGCTGGCAAAGATGACCATGCCCATGATGAGCAGCTGCACCATCATGGGGGTGCCGCGGATCACCGTCACATAAATCCGGGTGACGAGATTGAGCAGCCCCAAGAGGGGGTTGCGGTGGCCGGCGGGCTGCTGGTCATGGGCGGTGCGGATGATGGCCACCACCCCGCCCAGCACCACGCCCAAAAGCAGGGCAAAGGCCGTCACCATCAGGGTGGTGCCCACCCCTTTCAGGTATTGCAGCCATCGGTCGGAGTAAATGAATGCCTGGTAGAATTTGAAGTAGAAGTCCTGCCAGAAGGCAAGGTCTCCTCCGCTTTTGGCGATCTGGGCGAATTCCTCGTACATCCCGGCCCAATTCATGTTCCTGCCGCCTTTCTCTCGGGGGAATTTCCCGCCTTGCGGCGGGGCGTACAAAACGACAAAGAAGGCGGCCCGCCCCGCAGCGCCTCAAAAGCCGGTTTTGGCCCTTGAGGCGATGCGGCAGCGGTCGCCCTCAGACTGCTTTTCCGTCGGACAAGTTATTCGGCGGGAATGTACTTGTCGATGATGGACTGGACGGTGCCGTCCTCGGTGAGTTCGGCCAGGGCAGCATTGATGGCGTCCAGCAGGGCAGTGTTGCCCTTGTTCACGCCGATGGCGTAATCCTCAACCGCAAACTCGGTGTCCAGGATCTTCAGGCCGGGGTTGCTCTCCACAAAGCTCTGGGCGGGGGCGTTGTCGATGACCACGCAGTCCACCTGGCCGTTCAGCAGGGCGCGCACAGCGGTGAGGCCGTCGTCATAGGCCACCACGGCATCCTCGCCGAAGCCGCCGTTCTCCGGGGTGTCGGAGCAGTAGAGGTAGCCGGTGGTGCCGCGCTGGGTGCCGATCTTCTTGCCCGCCAGGTCATCGATGGAGGCGATGTCGGAGTCCTCCGGCACAATAACAACCTGGATACCGGTGGCGTAGCTGTCGGAGAAGTCCATCACAGCCAGACGCTCATCGTTCACGGTGACGCCGGCCATCACCATGTCGCTCTTGCCCTGCTGTACCGCCAGCAGAGCGGCGTCAAAATCCATGTCGTCGATCTGGAGCTCCAGGCCCAGCTTGTCGGCAATGGCGCCGGCGATCTCCACGTCGATGCCCTCAAAAGAGCCGTCGTCGGTGGTCATCTCATAGGGAGGGAAGGCGGCGTTGGTGCTCATGGTGAGCTTGCCACTGACCACGGTGGTCAGTTCGCCGGCAGCTGCCTCACTGGAGGCAGTGCCCGAAGCAGCCTCGCTGGAAGCCGCCGCGCTGGAGGCGGGGGCAGAGGAGGCAGCGGCGCTGCTGGAAGAGGTAGAGCCGCCGCAGGCGGCCAGGGAAAGGGCCAGGCAGAGCGCCGTGGCCAGTGCCATATACTTTTTCATGCTGATTTCTCCTTTTTTATGCGGGCCCGCGGGGGGCCCTGTTCCCTCAGAAAAGCCCGAACAGAAGGGCTTTTGCGCCGCCGGGGCGTATTCCCCGGCGGGATGCTTCTAAGTATAGATGTATATTTATTCTTTGTCAAGCATTCCAACTGGAATCGCAAAACTTTTTGCGTTTTGCACAAACCCATGGGGCAAAAACAGAGATAAGGAGGAATAAAATCCGAAAAAAGCTGAAATTATGCCGGTTTTTGGGGAAGAGATCCGGGGCGCCGCAGGCCGGGCTCCGGGCAGCCCCGCCCCGGCGCCCGGCCCTGGCCCCTTGCGCATAGAGAGAATAAAAATTCAAAAATATGTATAAAAATACGGAATGAATGAATATATATTCGTACAGATCCGCGCAAAAGTAAAAAAAGCCCCCCGTCCGGCTGCCCTTGTATCCGGGCGGGGGAGTGTGGTAGAATAACAGCGGTACAGAGGGCGGCGCCGCAAAGGGCGGCCGCCGCCCTCTGCAACAGCCGGCAGGGCGGCTCCCGCGCCTTTCCGGCGCCCCTTGGCGGGCAGACGCGCGGGAGAGTTTTTTGATTCTTGAGGTGAGAGTGACATGACCATGAAAAGCATCCTGATCATCCTGATCATGGTGGTTGTCTTTACCGCTGCGGTCATCTGGATCGCCAAAAACGGCGGATGGGACAGCGAAAAGGGCTGCCATGGGGATTGCAGCGCCTGCCAGAGCCGCTGCGAAGAGCAGGAGGCCCTGAAGAAGATCCGGGCCGAAAAGGCCAAAAAGGCCCAGGAAGAGGCCGAGCGTATCCTGCGGGAAGAGTCCGGCCATTGAGCGCAGGGGCTGCCTGTTATAAACCTATTTAAATAAAGAGGCCCGGCAGAGCTATCCTGGCTCTGCCGGGCCTCTTTCTGCCTTACCCCTCCCAGGGGTCGTAGAGGTCGTCCCCGCCGGCATACCGCTCTGCCAGGGTCTTTTCCAGCAGAAGGTGCAGGCTTTCCAGTTCCTCGTCGCCCAGGGCCCGGGCACGGAGCATCTCGCTGGTCATGGCGGTGAGGCTGCCGCCCCAGAACCGCCCCAGAAACCGGCGCACCTTCCCGGCCAGGTACCGCCGCCGGTCCACCAGGGGCCGATAGCGGTTGCGGCCCCCCTGTTTTTCCACTGCCAGAAAGCCCCGCCGCTGCAATCGGTATAGAAAATTCAGCAGGGTGCTGGGGGCCCAGTGCTCCCCCTCCAGGGCCAGCTGGATCTGATAGAAAGAGGCCTCGCCCCCGCAGCGCCACAAGGCCAGCATCACCCGCTCCTCACTGTCCGGCAGGTCCTTGCCCGTTTGATCCATGGGATTTTGCCCCCTTTTTCAAAATTCCAAAACTTTTTGTTTTACAATTGCAAAAGAATCGAATGATTTATTTTACACTTGTAAAATAAATCTTGTCAAGGGGGGCGCAAATCTGGCGCTGTGAGAGAAAAACAGCGCCCCAAATGTGCACTTTCAGGCAGCAGGGAGGGGGTATGTAGCCTACAGGCGCACATTTTACAAAAAAAGACTTTCCGACCGGCACAGCGGGGGGAAGTTTGTGGGTTTTGCTGATTTTTTTGGGCTGCCAGGTGTGGTATCATCAAACCAGTATTTTGAACAAAGCGAGGAAGATAATCATGGCAAGAGTGTACAATTTCAGCGCAGGCCCCTCCATGCTGCCCCTGCCGGTGCTCCAGAAGGCCCAGGCAGAACTGCTGGATTACAAGGGAACCGGGATGTCTGTGATGGAGATGAGCCACCGCAGCGCCGCTTTTGAGGAGATCCTTCAGGATACCCTGGCCCGGGTCCGCCGGGTGCTGGATGTGCCGGACAACTACAAGATCGGATTTTTCCAGGGCGGCGGCACGGCCCAGTTCGCCATGGTGCCCCTGAACCTGATGACCAACGGCAAGGCCGACTATATCATCACCGGCAACTTCTCCAAGAAGGCAATGGAGGAGGGCGCCAAGTATGGCACCGCCCGCGTGGCGGCCTCCAGCGAGGACAAGAATTTCACCTACATCCCGGATGTGGACGCCATCCAGTATGACCCTGAGGCCAGCTATGTGCACATCTGCCAGAACAACACCATCTTCGGCACCACCTACACAAAGCTGCCCCAGGTGCCCGGCGTACCCCTGGTGGCGGATATGTCCAGCTGCATCATGAGCAAGCCCACCGATGTGAGCCAGTATGGGCTGATCTATTTCGGGGTGCAGAAGAACATTGCCCCCGCCGGCATGGCCGTGGCCATCATCCGGGAGGACCTGATGGGCCATGCCCGCCCCGAGTGCCCCACCATCATGGATTACACCAAGCTCATCAAGAAGGACAGCATGTACAACACCCCCAACTGCTGGAGCATCTATATGACCGGCTTGGTGATGGACTGGCTGGAGCATGAGGTGGGCGGCCTGGAAGAGATGGAGAAAATCAACCGCCGCAAGGCAGCTATGCTGTATGACTATCTGGACAGCCAGGATTTCTTCTGCAACCCGGTGCAGAAGGAGTACCGCTCCATCATGAATGTCACCTTTACCAGCCCCTCCAAAGAGCTGGACGCCAAGTTCTGCGCCGAGGCGGCCCAGGCCGGCCTGGTCAGCCTGAAGGGTCACCGGCTGGTGGGCGGCATGCGCGCCAGCATCTACAACGCCATGCCGGTGGAAGGCGTGGAAAAACTGGTGGCCTTCATGGATTCGTTTGCCAAGGCCAACCGCTGAAGGAGGAAGTAACCCTATGTTTGTGATCCGTACCCTGAATTCCATTTCTCCCGTGGGGCTCAGCAAGCTGCCCCAGAATCTCTATACCCTCTCCCAGGACAACCCCCAGCCGGACGGCATCCTGGTGCGCAGCGCCGACATGCACGAGATGGAGCTGAACCCCAACCTGCTGGCCATTGCCCGGGCGGGCGCCGGCGTCAACAACATCCCGCTGGACAAGTGCAGCCAGCAGGGCATCGTGGTCTTCAATACCCCCGGCGCCAACAGCCGCTCGGTGGCCGAGCTGGTGATCGGCGCGCTGGTGATGGGCAGCCGCAACCTGGTGCCCGCCGCCCAGTGGGTGCAGAACCTGGCCGGCACCACCAGCGCCGCGGCCCTGGCCAAAGAGGTGGAAAAGGGCAAGAAGCAGTTCATCGGCCCCGAGCTGAAGGATAAGCGGCTGGGCGTCATCGGCTTGGGGGCCATCGGCGTCAAGGTGGCCAACATGGCCATCTCCCTGGGCATGGAGGTGTACGGCTACGACCCCTACATCAGCGTGGACGCCGCCTGGAACCTGAACCGGGCAGTCATCCACTGCGTCAACCTGAACGATCTGCTGCGCAAGTGCGACTATGTGACCCTCCACATCCCCATGAATCCCGCCACCCGGGACACCCTCAACGAGAAGAGCCTGGATAGCTGCAAAGACGGGGTGCGGGTGCTGAACTTCGCCCGGGGCGAACTGGTGAACAACGCGGCCATGCTGGCGGCGCTGGAAAGCGGCAAGGTGAGCTGCTATCTCACCGACTTCCCCGCGCCGGAGCTGCTGGGTGTGCCCGGCGTGGTCTGCACACCCCACCTGGGCGCCTCCACCCCCGAGAGCGAGCAGAACTGCGCCGTGATGGCTGCCGAGGAGCTGAGCGACTACCTGAAAAACGGCAACATCCGCAACAGTGTGAACATGCCCGAGGTGGTGCAGCCCCGCAGCGGCAGCCGCCGCATCTGTCTGATCCACAAGAATGCCCCCGGCCTGATCAGCAGCATCACCGCCGTGACCACTCAGGCCAACCTGAACATTGAGACCATGGTGAACAAGAGCAAGAAGGACATGGCCTACACCCTGCTGGACGCCACCGGCACCGTGCCCGCCGATCTGGCCGGCAAGCTGTCGGAGATCCCCTCGGTGATCCGGGTGCGCATCCTGTAAAAAAGTTCCGATAAAATTTCGGGCCCCGGCCTTTATGCCAAAAACCGGCCCGGCGAGCGGCTTCGGCCCTCTGCCGGGCCGGTTCTTTGTGGCTTTCCTCCTCTTTTTTGCGTTGCCCCTCGGCCGGAAATGTGGTAAAACAGATACAGGAAACCCTTACAGTTGAAAAAGGAATGAAGGAGAACCCATGAAACATTACGAACCGGGGAAACCCTACCCCCGCAAGCGGGCCGACAACGGGCCCGCCGTCCACCGGCACAGCGCGGCGGCTTATGCCCGCCGGGAGATGCGCCGCAAGCAGATCCGCCGCAACCGCATCCTGCTGGGGGTGCTGCTGGTGGTGCTGGCGGGGCTGATTTTCGCGGCAGTCCGCCTGGCCACCCGGGACAAAGGGGAAGAGGGGGGCGCATCCTCCCAGAGCCAGGCGGTGTCTTCGCAGGCCGTCTCCTCCGGCGTTTCCTCCGAGCCTGCCTCCCAGCCGGCCAGCGAGCCTGCCCAGCAGGAGCCGGCCGCCTTTGTGCCCCCCTGGGACACCACCGGCGAGGAGGGATTTCCCTACCTGGTGGCGGTGAACCGCACCACCCAGACCGTGACGGTGTATGAAAAGGATGAGGAGGGCAACTACACCAAGCCCCTCAAGGCTATGATCTGCTCCACCGGGGACGATACCCCCGAGGGCAGTTTCCACACCAGCGACCAGTACACCTGGCGGGCCCTGGTGGGCGGGGTGTACGGCCAGTACGCCACCCGCATCACCAGCGACATCCTGTTCCATTCGGTGCCCTACTACGCCGAGGACAAATCCCAGCTGGAGAGCGAGGAGTACAACAAGCTGGGCACCCCGGCCAGCTTGGGCTGCATCCGCCTGCGGGTGGTGGACTGCAAGTGGATCTATGACGAGTGCCCCAGCGGCACCCCGGTGGTGATCTATGACGGGGATGCCTCCACCGATCCCCTGGGCAACCCGGGCTTTGAGCCCATCGACCTGGCAAGCCCCAACGCGGGCTGGGACCCCACCGACCCGGACCCGGCCAATCCCTGGCTGGCCGCGGCCTGAATCCGGCAAAAAAAGCAGCGAAGGCATCCAAGGCCTTCGCTGCTTTTTTGCTCAGCGGTATTCCCGGGCCAGCTTGTCCAGGCTCATCACCGCGTGTTCGGCGGCGTGGGCGGCTTTCTTGGCCACTTTTTTCATCTGGCGGGTGTTCTGGTGGGTGGCCCACAGCCCGATCATCCCGGCGGCGGCCCCCAGGGCCAGGCCGGTGGCGGCCATGGTCATCGTGCTTTCCTTGCGCATGGACGGTTCCTCCTTGGTCATTCGTTGGGTGCGGGGGCGCGGCCTTTGGGGCGGCGCTCCCTTTTCGGTATCATTCCCATCCCAAAAGGGAGTTATTCACCTTTGTGCCGCCGGGCGGGTTGTGGTACAATGGATACCGTATCGGAAAGGAAAGAAGACATGACTCAACAGCAACCCAAACGGATCCTCTGCATCCACGATCTATCGGGCGCGGGGCGTTCCAGCCTCTGCGCCATCCTGCCGGCCCTGGCGGTGATGGGGCATCAGCCGGTGCCCCTGCCCACGGCCCTGCTCTCCACCCACACCGGGGGGCTGGGCCGGCCGGCGGTGCTGAACACCGACGACTACACCCCCCGGGCGCTGGAGCACTACCACAGCCTGGGGCTGGAATTTGACTGCATCTATACCGGCTATCTCTCCGGCGAGGAACAGCTGGCCCTGGTGCGCCGGGCCTTTGAACTGTGGCCGAAGGCCCTCAAGGTCACCGACCCGGTGATGGGGGACGGGGGGCGGCTGTACAGCGGCCTGTCCCGGGAGCTGTGCCAGGGCATGCGGGAGCTCTGCGGCAGGGCCGACCTGATCACCCCCAACCTCACCGAGGCCTGCTATCTGCTGGGCCGGCCCCTGCCGGAGCAGCTGAGCCGGGAGCAGGCGTTGGGCCTTGCCGAGGAGCTGGCAGGCCTGTATGGCCAGGTGGTGGTGACCGGCCTGCCCCTGGGGCAGGACCTGGCCAACGCGGGAGCCCGCAGGGGCGAAAAGGGATTTTTGGCGGAGCGCACCCGGCTGGACACCAACTTCCCCGGTACCGGCGATCTCTTTGCCGCGGTGCTGGTGGGAGAGCTGCTGCGGGGCGGCAGCCTGGAACAGGCGGCGGAGCTGGCCGCCGGCTTTGTGGCCGACTGCATCGCCGCCACCCCCAAAACCGCAGATACCCGGCTGGGCGTCTGGCTGGAACCTCACCTGGGGCGGCTGGCCCCGGGGGACAGATGAGGAGAAAGAGATGGCAGTACTGAATATTGTGATGGTGGAACCCCGTATCCCCCAGAACACCGGCAACGTGGCCCGCACCTGCGCGGCCACCGGGGCACGGCTGCATCTGGTGGGGCCTATGGGCTTTACCATCGACGACAAAAAGCTCAAGCGGGCAGGCCTTGACTATTGGCATTTCCTTGATATAACATATTATGAGAACCTGGAGGAGTTTTTCTCCAAAAACAGCGGGCCTTTCTACTATTTTTCCACCAAAGCGCCCCAAAGGTACACCGACATAGCCTACCCGGACGGCGCCTATCTGGTGTTTGGCCGGGAGGACCGGGGCCTGCCCGAGAGCCTGCTGTTCCAAAACCAGGCCAACTGCGTGCGGCTGCCCATGCGGGGGCAGGCCCGCAGCCTGAATTTATCCAACAGCGTGGCGGTGGGGGTGTATGAAGCCCTGCGCCAGTGGGATTTTCCCGACCTGGAAAACAAGGGCCGCCTGCGCGAGTATGAATGGAAGGACGAGGGAACAGACCATGAGTAAAATCGCGATTTTGACCGATTCCTCCTGCGATATCCCCCAGGAACTGGCGGAGCGGTACGGCATTGATGTGTTTGGGTTTCCCATCACCCTGGACGGGAAAACCTACATCGAGCGGCAGGACTTCACCCAGGATGAGTTTTATCAGATGATGCGCAGCGCCCAGGGGGTGCCCAGCACCGCGGCCATCACCAGTCTGCAATTTTTTGAGCGGTTCTGCCAGTACATGGACGAGGGCTACACCGAGCTGCTGCTGGTGACCCTGAACCGGGGAGGCAGCAGCACCTACGACAACGCGCTGCTGGCCATGGCCCGGCTGGACGAGGAGAGGCCGGGCCACGGCTTCAAGATCCGCCTGGTGGACAGCCGCACCTACAGCATGGCCTTCGGCTGGTATCTGTGCGAGGCGGCCCGCCGCATCCGCAACGGCGCCGAAGTGGAGTATGCGGCCCGTCAGCTGGAGGAGGAGATGGACCGGGAAGAGATATGCCTGGCCGCCTTTACCCTGCGGCAGATGAAAAAGAGCGGCCGCATCAGCGCCGCCGCAGCCTTTGCGGGGGAGCTGCTGGGCCTGCGCCCGGTGGTCAGCCTCATTGACGGCAAGACAAAGGTGGAGGCCAAGGTGCGGGGCGACGCGGCCGTGGCCCCCGCCATGGTGAAATATGTGAAGAGCCGGGTGGAAAACCTGGCCGAGCTGGAATATCAGATCGCCGGCACCGACAACCCGGAAAGGCTGAAAGAGCTGGAAAAGCTCTGCAAAAAGGAGTTTGGTCACCCCCCGGTGAATGTCTTCAAGCTGGGCGGGGCAGTCAGCGCCAACACCGGCCCGGACAGCCTGGCCATCGCCTTTTTGGGGCGGCCCCGGGGCGGCCTCAAGGGCTGAAATTTACAGAACCCGGGCCGGGGCGGAGAGAGTTCTCCGCCCCGGCTTTTTGGAGAGTGAAGTGAGGAATCCTCACATCGGAGTGAAAAAGAGTCCCTTTACGCAAAACAAAGGGAAGCGTATACTGAAATCAGGAGGGCGGCAGAACGCCCGCGGGAATAAAAACGGAAGGGAAGCGCCGGGATGACCAACAAACAAAAGGGAATTTTGTTCAATCTGCTCTCCTGCGTGGGCTTTGGCTGTATGAACGCCTGTGTGCAGCTGGCGGGAGATCTGCCCTCCATGCAGAAATGCTTTTTCCGAAATTCGGGGGCTTTGCTGGTGGCAACCTGCATCATTCTCTCCAAGCATATCGGCTTTTCAGTGCCTAAGGCGGCCCGGCCCAGCCTGTTGGCCCGCAGCCTGTTCGGCACCATCGGCATTTTCTGCAATTTTTATGCGGTGGACCGCCTGACCCTGGCGGACGCCAACATGCTCAACCGGCTGTCCCCCTTCTTTGCGCTGCTCTTCTCGGTCTTTCTGCTGAAGGAGGGGATCCGGCCTTTGCACGGGCTGACCATGGTGGGGGCCTTTCTGGGCAGTCTTCTGATCATCAAGCCCAGTTTTGCCAACATGAATCTGGTGCCCTCTCTCATCGGGGCGCTGGGCGGGCTGATGGCCGGCCTGGCCGCCGTGGAGCTGCGCCTGGCCTCCAAAAAGGGCTCGCCGGATATGTGCACTGTCTTTTACTTCTCCCTGCTCTCCACCCTCATTGTGCTGCCCTTCTTTGTGTGGGACTACACCCCCATGAGCGCCTACCAGTGGGCCTGCCTGTGCGGGGTGGGCGTCTTTGCGGGGGTGGGCCAGTTCGGGCTCACCAAGGCCTATGCCTGCGCCCCCAGCCGGGAGATCAGCATCTACGAATATGCCCAGGTGGTCTTTTCGGCGCTGCTGGGCTTCTGGCTCTTCGACCAGCTGCCGGACGGTTACAGCGTGCTGGGGTATCTGGTCATCTTCGGGATGTCCGGGATCATGTTCCTGTACAACAACCAGATGTTCTGCTTTAAGCACTGTGCCCCCATGCCGGAAGAAGAGGGCTGAAAAATCCCAAAAGCGGCGCAGAGGTAAAATCCTCTGCGCCGCTTTTTTGTCTCAATCTTCGCTGTGGTGCCCCCGGCCCTGGCCGTGGCCGCCGCCGTAGCCCTGGCCGGCGGTCTGGGTGCCGGCCTCACAGTCATCCTGGGGGGAGGCGTTTCCGCCGGCCTGGGAGGGAGTCTCGCAGTTCTCTCCGCTGCCCTCCTCCTCACAGAGCTCTTGGGTCAGATCTTGGATCTGGCGCATGGTCATGTGGCACACATCCTCCAGTTCCAGGTCCGGGTCCAGTTGCTGCAAGGCCAGGCAGGCCCGGTATTTCCCGTAAGAGAGGCCCAGCTCATGGGCCGGGGCCACCTCCTGGTAGCTGGCCGAGCAGCAATAGATGTTTTCCTGCCCGGCGGTCTCGTCCTGCAAAAAGGTCAGAAGCTCCTGGCCGGCTCCCCCTTCGCCGCCCACCACCGCGATGGAGACAAGCTCGTCGGCGGACAGATAGGCCGTCAGTTCCTGGCTGGAGAGCAGCTCTTTGAGGGCGGCCGTGCAGTCCATATATTTCAGGTCCAGGGATTGGGCCAGAGCCTCCCCGTCGCTGTTGAATCCCTCCACCGAGATCACCCGGTTCAGCCGGTTGACCCCCAGCTCCAGGGAGGGATTCACATCAATGCTCACGGTGAGCTGGGGGGTGAAGTAGAAGCGATACCCGCCCCAGCCTGCCGCCGCGAGGGCAAGACAGGCCAGCACCGGCGCCAGCCGGGCAGCCCGCCGCCGGGCCGGGCGGCGGTAAAGCCTCTGTGCCAGGAAATCTTTGGTGCCCCGGGTGAGGGCGGCGTCTGCCTGGACGGCGTCGAAGGCCTTTTTGATCTCATCCCTCATGGTCGTCACCTCCCAGCCGCTCCTTCAGCATCTGGCGGGCCCGGGTCAGAAGCGTATAGACGGTGTTCACGTTTTTGTGCAGGATCTGGCTGATCTGGGGGGCCGTGTAGTCCTCATAGTAGTGCAGGTATACCACGTCTCGGTATTTGGCGGGCAGGGAGAGCACCGCCTCCAGCACCTCCCGGTTTTCGGGCGGGGAGGGGGCGGCTGCCTCCAGCACCTGGTCCAGAGAGACGGTGCGGCTGCGGAAAAAGCTGCCCAGCAGGTCCCGGCAGGCATTGAGAGTCACCCGGATCAGCCAGGCCCGCTCGTGCTCTTCGCTCTGGAACAAAACGGAGCTAAGGGCATACTTCAAAAACACAGTTTGAAATATGTCCTCAGTATCGGCATGGTTTTTCAGATGCACCATGCACAGGCGGCGGACCATATCCGCATAGCGGTCCACCGCCCGGTTTACCTCTTCCTCGCTCCGCATACCATTCCCCCGGGCCGGCTTTGATCAGTTCCAGCACCCTCCGTGATGACCCGCCTCATGGCCATGGTGCTGGCCCTGGCCGGCGCCGTAGCTGCCGTAATTGTCACAGATTCCGTCCCCGTCCTGGTCGGTATAGTGGCCGGCAGGGCAGTTCTTGTTGGGGCAGTTGAGGCCGCCGTAGGGGCAGCTGCCGTCGGCGGCGGGGCAGGTGAGGGCGCCGGCATGATGGTTTGACCCGAAGCCCCCCCAGCCGCCGGCCGCAAAAGCGCCGGTGGCGCCGATGCAGAGCACCAGAACCGCCGCCAGAATGACGATCGCAGTCTTTTTCATGGCAATTCCTCCTGACAAAAGAAGATAAAATGCTGGAATTCACTACCAATACGATCGGCAGGGGCAAATCCATTCAAAATTTTCAAAAATTTTTTAAAGCCCCAGCAAGGGGTAGAGAATCAGCCCTGCCAGTCCTGTGCCGGCCATCACCCGGAGAGGGCTGAGCCGGAACCGGCGCAGCCCCACCAGGGCGGCCGCGAAGATCAGCACGCCCGGCAGGTTCAGGTCCGCGGGGCTTTGGGGCAGCCGGCCCTGGACAAACAGGGCCAGCAGAAGGATGGAGAGCCCGGCAGAGGCAATCATCCCCACCACGGCGGGGCGCAGGCCGGAGAGGATCCGCCTCATTCCCTCCAGACTGCGGTATTTGTAGTAGATCCGGGCCAGCACCAGAACGATGCAGCAGGAGGGCAGCACACAGCCGAAGGTGGCCACCAGAGCCCCGGGAATGCCGGCCACCCGGATGCCCACAAAGGTGGCGGAATTGATGGCAATGGGGCCGGGGGTCATCTCGGCGATGGTGATGATGTCGGTGAATTCGGTGGCCGTGAGCCAGCCGTGCAGCTCCACCACCTGGTGCTGGATGAGGGGGATGGCCACATAGCCGCCGCCCACGCTGAACAGCCCGATCTGGAACATGCTGAGGAACAGCTGCAAGTAGATCATTCCGCCTCCTCCTTCCCGCCGGTCTTGGGGCGGCGGCCCCGACCGGCAAAAAAGCCGACGGCGCCGCAGAGCAGGATGACCCAGAACACGTTCACTTTATAAAAGTACACCGCCACAAACACCCCTGCCAGGATAAGCCCGGACAGCCAGTTGCGGCCGGCCAGCACCGAGCGGCCCATATCCAGCACCACCCCGCAGATCACCGCGGCAACCCCCGCCTGCATCCCCTGCATGGCGGCGTTCACAAAGTAGTTGGAGCGGAACATCTGGTAAAAAAAGGAGATCACAGAGATGATGAGGAGGGGGGGCAGCACCGTGCCGAACGCGGTGATGAGGGCGCCGGGCACCCCGGCCATCCGATAGCCCAGCATCAGCGAGGCGTTCACCGCGATGGGGCCCGGGGAGGTCTGGGATACCGAGATCAGGTCCAGCATCTCCTCCTCGTCGATCCAGTGCAGCTGGTCCACAAACCGCTTGCGCATCAGGGGCACGATCACATACCCGCCGCCGAAGGTAAAGGCGCTGAGCCGGAAGGTGGAGCGGAACAGCTCCCCGTACAGCGCGGCTTTTTTGGTCATCACGGCATCCCTCCCTTTTTCCTCTCTATTGTATGCCTTGCTGTTTGATAAGTAAAATAATATAATTTTATAAAATTCATACTAAAATCAATATGAATGGAGGGAAGGCCGTGACCATCCGGCATCTGAGAATCTTCACCGAGGTCTGCCGCCAGGGCAGCGTCACCGGGGCAGCCCGGAAACTGTACCTTACCCAGCCGGCGGTGAGCCTGGCGTTGAAGGAGCTGGAGGACCACTATGGGCTGCGGCTGTTCGACCGGCTGGGCCGGGGGCTGAAAATCACCGGGGAGGGGCAAAGGCTGCTGGAATACGCGGCCCCCCTCACCAATGCCTTTGAGGAGATGGAGCGGGCCATGGAGGACCCGGACCGGGCGGGGCAGATCCGCATCGGCAGCAGCCTCACCATCGGGGCCTGCCTGCTGCCCGGGTATCTGGGCCGGCTGGCCCGCCAGCGGCCTGGGGTGGCCCAGAAAGTGATGGTGGACAATTCCAATCGGATCCAGCAGGCGGTGGAGGCCGGGGAGCTGGACCTGGGCCTGGTGGAAAATCAGGTGGAGAGCACCTGTCTGGCGGTCTATCCCTTTTTGGAGGATTGGCTTGTGGCCCTGTGCGCCCCGCAGCATCCCTTTGCCGATGGCCGGCCGGTGGGGCTGGAGGAATTTCTGCGCCAGCCTCTCTTGCTGCGGGAGCACGGCAGCGGCTCCCGGGACCTGCTGGAGAGCGCCCTGCGCCTGGCGGGCGGCGTAGCCAGCCCCTTGATGGAGAGCGTCAGCAACACGGCGCTGCTGCGGGCGGCGGCGGCCAACATCGGGGTGGCGGTGCTCACCCGGCGGCTGGCCCTGCCGGAAGTGGAAAAGGGCGCGGTGTGCCAGGTGAACTTGCAGGGGGTGCGGCTGGGGCGGGTGTTCTCCCTGATCCATCACAAAAAGAAATATCTCTCTCCCACCCTGCTGGCCTTTATGGAGATCGTGCTGGGCTCCTCCGGGGAGGCGGGCCAGGCCCGGTTCCCTCAAAGCCGGTAAAAGCGGAGCAGGCAGTCCAGCATGCGGGTCAGGGCCGGATTTTCCGTGTCCTTTTTCCAGTAGGCCAGGATGGTCACGGAGGGCTGGCCGGCCACCGGGATCACAGCCAGGTTCCGGGCGGTGGTCAGATGGCGGGTGGCATATTCCGGCAGCACACAGACCCCCATCTCGGCCGACACCAGGATGAAGGTATTTTCGATGTCCGGGCAGTCGTGCACCCGGAAGGGCGGGCGGGAAAAAAGTTCGTCTCCCTCCAGGTCCTCCAGACGCAGCTCCGGCTTCTGGGCAAAGGGATGGGAGGAGTAGACCACCGCCCGCAGCGGGTACTCCCGCAGCGCCAGCCGGCCATATTCCTCCCCGGTGAGAAAATCCTCATAGGCGGGGGCAAAGATCAGGTCGGCGCTGCCGCTCTGGAGCGTCTGGGCCAGCAGGTCGGCCCCGCCCCGCTCCAATTCCAGCCGCACACCGGGGTTTTCCCGGTGATAGGTCATGAGCAGGTGAGAGAAGGAGGTCTTTTCGTAGCCTTTGATGTAGCCCGCCTTCAGCCGGCCCGAAAAACCCTCGGCGGCAGCCTCGGCCTTTTGACAGGCCGAGCGGGTGCGCTCCAGAATGGCCCGGGCCTCGGTGAGAAACACCTGCCCCGCGGCGGTGAGCTGCACCTGCTTTTTGGTGCGGAAAAAGAGCCTGGCCCCCACTTCCTCCTCCAGCACCTGGATCTGCCGGGTGATGGCGGTCTGGGAGACATACAGGGCTTCGGCGGCCCGGGTGAAGTTCAGGTACCGGGCCACCGCCAGAAAGTATTCCAGCTGACGGCTGGTCATGCCGATCCCTCCTTTTGGAAAAATAATAACAAAAAGTTATGATAAGAGCAAGATTTTCGATTGGAAATCGGCGCTTTGAGGGCGTACAATCTCTTTTTGTAAGGACCTGTTCCTTGCAGATCCAAAACAAAACGGAGGGGTATGCCATGAAGATCGGGATTTTTGAAGTGCGGGAGGACGAGGCAGCGTGCCTCAGGCAGATCCAGGAGGAGCTGGGCTTTGAGGCCCTGATCCGGCCGGAGCCCCTCACCCTGGAAAACGTGGGCCTGCTAGAGGGCTGCCAGGGACTTTCCACCCTGGGGCAGAGCCAGCTGAACCGGGAACTGCTGAGCAAGGTGCGGGCCCAGGGCGTCACCTGCCTCACCACCCGCACCATCGGTTATAACCATATTGACCTGAAAGCGGCCAAAAGTCTGGGCATCCGGGTCTGCAATGTCTCCTACGGGCCCGAAAGCGTGGCCGATTACACCATCATGCTGCTGCTGATGCTGCTGCGCAACTATAAGCCCGCCCTCTACCGGCAGAACGTGAACGACTACTCCCTCACCGGGCTGGAGGGCCGGCAGGTGAAAAGCCTCACCGTGGGGGTGGTGGGCACCGGCCGCATCGGGATGAAGGTGATGGAGGAGCTCAGCGGGTTTGGCTGCCGGATCCTGGCCTATGACCCCCATCCCAACGAGAGGGCAAAGCAATACGGCAGCTATGTGCCGCTGGAGCAGCTGTGGCGGGAGTGCGACTGCATTACCCTCCATGCGCCCCTCACCCCCGAAAACCACCACCTGGTCAACCAGAAAACCCTGGCCTGCATGAAGGACGGGGTGATCCTGCTGAACTGCGCCCGGGGTCCCCTGATGGACACTGAGGCGGTGATCCAGGCGGTGGAGGAACAGAAAATCGGCCGGCTGGGCATGGACGTGATCGAGGAGGAAGAGGGCATCTACCATCAGGACCGGCGGGATGACATCCTGAAAAACCGGCGGATGGCCTATCTGCGCCAGTTCCCCAACGTGGTGATGACCCAGCACATGGCCTTCTACACCCAGGAGGCAGTCCAGAGCATGGTGGAGGGAGGCATCCACAACCTGTGGGGGATGCTTCAGGGCGAAACCATCCCGGGCCAGCTCTGCTGAAATCAAAAGCAAGGCTCCCCTGCGGCCAAAGCCGCAGGGGAGCCTTGCTTTTGGGGCGCAGCGATTGACAATGACCGGCAAGAGGGTACAATAAAAGAAACGGTCCGGCCCGGCGGCCGGGAAAAGGGAAGGGGGAGACACAATGGAGCAGGCGGAAAGAGATCAGGGCAACCTGAACGCGATCCTGGTGGATATGCCTCTTTTGCAGCAGACGCTCAGCAAGATGAAGAAGGAGAAGGAAGACTTTCAGGAACTGCTGACTCAGGGCCAGGAGGGAGAGGAGAGCGTCTTTTACGACATCGCGGTCTGCTACATAGAGGGCAGGGGCACCAAAAAGGACCCTCAGGAGGCGGTGCGCTGGCTGCGCTGGGCCGCCGAGGCCGAGGAACTGCGGGCCATCAACTCCCTGGGGCGCTGCTATCAGGCAGGCTACGGGGTGGAGAAGGATTTTGAAAAGGCGGTGGAGCTGTACCGCCAGGCGGCCCAGCAGGATTACCCCGCCTCCCTGTGCAATTTGGGCCTGTGCTACGAGACCGGTGAAGGAGTGCCGGAGGACAAGGCCAAGGCGGTGGAGTATTATCAGAAAGCCGCCGAGCTGGACTATGCCCCGGCCCAGTGCAACCTGGGCTACTGCTGGCTCACCGGCATCGGGGTGAAAAAGGACCCGGAGCAGGCCCTGGAATGGCTTCAGCGGTCGGCCCAGCAGGAATACCCCCGGGCCTGGCAGCTGTTGAGTCAGTGCTGCCGGGACGGCGTGGGGATGGAAAAGGATGAGGCTCAGGCGACGGAATACAGCCGTCTGGCGGCCGAAAAGGGGTATCCGCCGGCGCTGTGCGATCTGGGCGTCGCCTACGAGTGCGGCGAAGGGGTGCCGGAAGACAAGGCCCGGGCGGTGGAGCTCTACCGCCAGGCCGCCAAAAAGGGGTATGCCCCGGCCCAGTGCAACCTGGGCTTTTGCTGCCTGACCGGCATCGGGATGGAAAAGGACCCGGAGCAGGCGGTAGAATGGTTCCAGAAGGCGGCGCAGCAGGGGTTCCCCCGGGCCATCTGCCTGCTGGGGCGCTGCTACGAGGAGGGGGACGGCCTGGAACAGGACATCTCCAAGGCCTTTGCCCATTACAAGATGGCGGCCGAAAAGGAATATCCGCCGGCCCAGTGTGACCTGGGGCTGTGCTACGAGCTGGGCCGGGGCACCGAGGCGGACCCGCAGAAGGCGGTGGAGCTGTATCGCCAGGCGGCCGAGCGGGGCCATGTGAACGCCCAGTGTAATCTGGGGTACTGCTGCATGGCCGGCATCGGGATGGAAAAGGACCCGGAGCAGGCGGTGGAATGGCTGCAAAAAGCGGCGCAGCAGGGCTCTGCCCGGGCCGTGACCCTGCTGGGGACCTGCTATGCCAAAGGACGTGGTCTGCCCAAGGACCTGGCCAAAGCGGCCGAGCTGTACCGCCAGGCCGCCCAGCGGGAATATGAGCCGGGCCTTTACAATCTGGGCTATTGCTACCTGGAAGGGGAAGGCGTGGAAAAGGACGAAGCCAAAGCGGTGGAATTCTTCCAGAAAGCGGCGGATCGGGGCCATTTGCAGGCCATTGATATGCTGGGGGATTGCTACCGCCGGGGCTGGGGTGTGCAGCAGGACGCGGCCAAGGCGGTGGAGCTGTACCGTCAGGCTGCCCAGGAGGACTACGGCCCGGCCCTGTGCAGCCTGGGGCTGTGCTATGAGCTGGGTCAGGGGGTCGAAAAGGACGAAGCCCGGGCAGTGAAATATTACGAGCAGGGCGCCGAGGTGGAAAACCCGGACTGCATCTGCAACCTGGGCTTTTGCTGCCTGCACGGCATCGGCACCGAGGTGAACCAGGTGCGGGCTGCCTACCTGTTCCGCCAGGCGGCCGGGCTGGATCATCCCCGGGCCACCAGCCTGTTGGGGGACTGCTACCAGGGCGGCCTGGGCATCGAGAAGGACGAAGCCAAGGCGGCAGAGCTCTATCGCAAGGCCGCCGAGAGCGGGTACCGCCCCGCCTGGTGCGATCTGGGGCTGTGTTATGAGTACGGCACGGGCGTTGCCGAGGACCGGGCCGAGGCGGTGAAGTGCTACGAGGCGGGTGCCGAACTGGGAGACCCGGACTGTCAGTGCAACCTGGGCTTCTGCCGGTATTGGGCCATTGGCTGCCAGCAGGACCGGGCCAAGGCCGCGGAGCTCTATGAAAAGGCGGCCCGACAGGGCCAGCGCCGGGCTCTGACCCTGCTGGGAGATTGCTACAACGACGGGCAGGGCGTGCCCGAGGACAAGGCCAAGGCGGTGGAGCTGTATCGGAAGGCCGCCCGGCAGGACTATGGCCCCGCCTGGTGCAACCTGGGGCTGTGCTATGAGCTGGGCGAGGGGATTGCCATGGACAAAACCGAGGCGGTGGCCTGCTACTGGAAAGGGGCCCAGCTGGACCATGCGGACAGCCAGTGCAACCTGGGCTTTTGCTATCTCAAGAGCATTGGGGTGCAGCGGGACCCGGACAAGGCCGTGGAGTGGCTGGAAAAGGCGGCCCGGAAAGGGCATGGCCGGGCTCTGACCCTCCTGGGGGACTGCTACCGCAAGGGCGAGGCAGTAAAGCAGGATGAACAAAAGGCCGCCGGGTATTACCGGCAGGCGGCCGCCCGGAACTATTCGCCGGGCCGGGTGGCCTGGGGCTATTGCCTGGAAAAGGGCTATGGCGTGGAGAAGGACGAGGAGGCCGCGGTGCAGCAATATGAGGCGGCGGCCAAGCAGAACAACGCCATGGCCCGGTATCGGCTGGGCCGATGCCTGGCGGAAGGCCGGGGCACCGAGGCTGACCTGGCAGCCGGGATGAGCTATATCCGGCAGGCGGCCGACGAAGGGGTGCGGCAGGCTCAGGAGTATCTGGAAAAGGGCGGAAGCCCCGCCCCCAAAAAAGAGGCTGCCCCGCCTCCACGCAAGGGGCTGCTGGGCAGACTGTTCGGCCAGAAATAAATGGACAAAAAATCGCCCCCGCGGGTTTTGGCCCGCGGGGGCGATTGCCATGTAAAGAAAACTCAGATCTTCACGGTGCGATAGTCCAGCTTTTTCATGGTGGCCAGCAGATCGGCCTCCTGCTCGGGAGTCAGGTTCTCCATGGGCCGGCGCATCTTGGTGGTGGCGATCACGCCCTCCGCCTTCAGGATAACCTTGTAGGCGGCGATGTTGTTGATGGCGCACATGGTGGCGTTCAGCACATTGGTGCGGCGCTGATACTTGGTGGCCAGATCAAAGTCCTTGTCCTGGATGGCTTTCCAGAGCTTGGCGTAGTGCTCGGGGATGCACATGGCATTGCCGGAAACCACGCCGTCGCCGCCCACGGCGCACAGGGCCTCAAAGAGATGGTCGGGGCCCACCAGCACGCTGAAGGTCTCATTGCGCACCAGCATGAACTGCTGCAGCTTGGTGAAATCGGGCCAGCTGTACTTGATGCCCACCACGTTGGGGCACTTCTGGGCAATGGCCTCGGCGGTGGCGGGGTTGATGTCGTTCACCGCATTCTGGGGGATGCTGTACAGGTAAACGGGGAAGTCGGCGGGCACGCTTTTGGCCACGGCCTCATAAAAGTCGATGAGGCCCTGATCGCTGAGCTTGTAGAAGACGGGGGTGACCACGCCGATGCCGTCGGCGCCCACTTCCACCGCATGGCGGGCCAGCTCGATGGTGTCGGCCAGATTCCAGGCGCCCACCTGGGCAAATACCGGCACCCGCTTGTTGGTGTGTTTTACCACCGTCTCGGTGACCAGTTTGCGCTCCTCCACGGTGAGGTACATCATCTCGCCGGTGGTGCCGCAGGGGTACAGGCACTGCAGACCGTTGTTGATGCAGTGATCTACCAGGTTTTTCAGGCTCTGCACATCGATCTTGTCGTCTTCGGTGAGGGGGGTAACGATGGGCACGACTGTGCCGTACAGTTTCTGCATGACAATCTCTCCTTTACACTCTATCACATGTTGCCGTTTTGAAGCGGAAAACCGTCATTTCAGCAGCAGATGCCCCGCTTGAGGCCCTGGATCATGTACATGCCGGCAGTGGCCCCCTGGTCCGGGGTGCCGATGGCCTTGGCCGCAAACACCGCCGCCTTGCCGTACTTGGGGCTCATCTGCTTGGTGGCCTCCACGCCCTCGGC
>CASFKY010000012.1 GCA_949295465.1 uncultured Oscillospiraceae bacterium | reverse complement strand
TCGTCGATGGGCATGATGTCGGCCAGCTTGAAGAAGGCGGACTGCAGGATGGTGTTGGTGCGCTTGCCCATGCCGATCTCGATGGCCTTGTCGATGGCGTTGATGGTGTACAGCTGGATGTTGTTGTCCGCGATGTACTTCTTGGCCTCGGCGTTCAGGTGCTTGTCCAGCTCCTCATCGGTCCACTGGCAGTTGATCATGAACACGCCGCCGGGCTTCACGTCCTGCACCATCTTCATGCCCTGGATCACGTAAGAGGGGTTGTGGCAGGCCACGAAGTCGGCCTGGTTGATGTAGTAGGGGCTCTTGATGGGCTTGTCGCCAAAGCGCAGGTGGCTGATGGTGACACCGCCGGTCTTCTTGGAATCGTACTGGAAGTAAGCCTGGATGTACTTGTCGGTGTGGTCGCCGATGATCTTGGTGGAGTTCTTGTTGGCGCCCACGGTGCCGTCGCCGCCCAGACCCCAGAACTTGCACTCCTTGGTGCCGGGAGCAGAGGTGATGGGAGCGGGCTTGACCTCGGGCAGGCTCAGGCCGGTGACATCGTCCACAATGCCGATGGTGAAGCGGGCCTTGGGAGCGTCCTTCTCAAGCTCTTTGTAAATGGCGAAGACAGAGGAGGGAGGAGTATCCTTGCTGCCCAGGCCGTAGCGGCCGCCGGTGACGATGATGTCGTTCAGGCCGGCCTCGCGGATGGTGGTCTCCACATCCAGGTACAGGGGCTCGCCCAGAGAGCCGGGCTCCTTGGTGCGGTCCAGAACCGCCACTTTCTTGGCGGTCTTGGGCAGGACCTTCAGCAGGGCGCTGGAGACCCAGGGACGATACAGACGGACCATGATCAGGCCGACCTTCTCGCCCTTGGCGGTGAGGTAATCGATGACTTCCTGAGCCACATCGCAGATGGAGCCCATGGCCACGATGACCCGGTCGGCGTCGGGAGCGCCGTAGTAGTTGAACAGGTCGTAGTTGGTGCCCAGCTTCTCGTTGATCTTCTTCATGTACTTCTCAACAACGGCGGGCAGAGCCTCGTAAACGGGGTTGCAGGCCTCGCGGTGCTGGAAGAAGATATCGCCGTTCTCATGAGAGCCACGCATCTTGGGCTTCTCGGGGTTCAGGGCATGATCCCGGAACTCCTTGACGGCATCCCAGTTGAGCATGTCGGCCAGATCGGCGTAGTCCCACTTCTCGATCTTCTGGATCTCGTGGGAGGTACGGAAGCCGTCGAAGAAGTTCACGAAGGGAACCTTACCCTCGATGGCAGCCAGATGAGCCACGGGGGACAGGTCCATAACTTCCTGCGGGTTGGACTCGGCCAGCATGGCGCAGCCGGTCTGACGGACAGCCATCACGTCGCTGTGGTCGCCGAAGATGTTCAGGGACTGGGTGGCCACGGTACGAGCCGACACGTCGAACACGCAGGGCAGCTGCTCGGCGGCGATCTTGTACATGTTGGGGATCATCAGCAGCAGGCCCTGAGAAGCGGTGAAGGTGGTGGTGAGGGCGCCGGCGGCCAGAGAGCCGTGAACCGCGCCGGCAGCACCGGCCTCAGACTGCATCTCGACAACGCGGACCTGGTTGCCGAACACGTTCTTCAGTCCGCCGGCAGACCACTGGTCAACAGTGTCCGCCATAGGGCTGGACGGGGTAATGGGATAGATGGCAGCAACTTCGCTGTAGGCATACGCTACATGGGCAGCAGCGGTATTGCCATCCATCGACTGTTTTGCTCTAGGCATTTTTCTTCCTCCAATACTTGATTCAGCAATCCCCCCGGGCGGGATGTCCGGGGAAAACGTACCTTGAGAAGGCGCTATTGCTTACCATATATTTTAGCAAAACCATCTTGCAAAGTAAACCACCATAAAGTAAGATTTCGGGCGTAAATTCAAAAATTTTTTGTTTTATCACAAATCCCCCGCCCGCAAAAGGGCTGTTTTTTGGGTTTGGGGCCCAAAAGTGGGTAAAACCGATTTTGAACTGATCGCTCCTTCGATTTTTTCCGGCTTTTTTCGGAACGCTTTCCACCATCTGAAATGATTTTTTTGCCCAGTGGGGGAAGTTTTGGGGCCAAAAATTTTTTCTACCGGCCCGGGTGGTTCTTTTTTCCTTGTGGGAACAAGGGCTCTATGCTACAATGGGGGCAAAAGAGCCCTCCCGGCCCCGGGCAGGGCAGAAACAGAAAGCGAGGGAGAAGGTCATGGAAGACCATAAGGTCAAGGCTGTGGTGCTGGAGAGCGGCTGCCCCCGGTATCAGCCGGGAGACGAGATCTATTTTGAGGGCGCCTTTGTCGATAAAGAAAAGAGCGCCCAGCTGTGCATGGTGGCCCTGAACGCCATCTACCCCTTTGTCTATGCGGCCCGCCGGGGCGGCTCGGTGAAGGAGGGGCCCATCCAGTGCCCGGACTGCGGCGAGTGCGTAAAATTCCGCATCCAGCGGCTGGATTGACCAGAGGTCCGGCCCCGGAAAGCCCGGAGCGGCCGGACCGTTTTAAATTTCCGGGCAGGAAGAGCGGAGAAGAATGGAACATACCGAAAAGACCCTCTCGGTGCAGGAGATCTTCCGGGGCCATGTGGTGCGCCTGACCCTGGACAAGGTGGAGCTGGAAAACGGCGATACTGCCCAGCGGGAGATCGTGCACCACCGGGGCGGGGCCTGCATCGCGGCCCTCACCGACCAGGAGGAGCTGTACCTGGTGCGTCAGTACCGCTATGCCCTGGGTCAGGAATTGTGGGAGCTGCCCGCCGGCAAGCTGGAGGAAGGGGAGGACCCCTTTGAGGCGGCCAAGCGGGAGCTGGAGGAGGAGTGCGGCCTGAAGGCCGACCACTACCAGGACCTGCACCCCTTTTACCCCACTGTGGGCTATTGCAGCGAGGTGATCTACACCTGGCTGGCCCGGGGGCTGCACCCGGTGCCCATGCACCTGGACGAGGACGAATTTCTCACCCCCACCAAGATGCCTCTGGAACAGGTATTTCAGATGGTGATGGAGGGCCAGATCCGGGACGGCAAGACCGTGGCGGCAGTGCTGAAGCTGAAGGCCCTGAAAGAGGCAGGCAAGCTCTGATCCATACAGGCCAATTTGTTTATTTTAAAAATACTATACTAACTATATATATAATAAAAGGAGAGATTTTTGATGGCATTGCTGGAAGTGGGGGCCAAAGCCCCGGATTTCACCCTGCCGGACAAGGACGGCAACCTGGTGAGCCTGAGCAGTTTTCTGGGCAAGAAGGTAGTGGTCTACTTCTATCCCCGGGACAACACCCCCGGCTGCACCCGGGAGGCCTGCGCCTTTGCCAAGGCCAACGCGGAGTTTGCCGCCAAGGGAGTGACCGTGATCGGCATCAGCAAGGACAGCGTGTCCAGTCACCAGAAGTTTGCCCAGAAGTACGAGCTGCCCTTTTTGCTTTTGAGCGACCCGGAATTGCAGGCCATCCAGGCCTTTGGGGTGTGGCAGGAGAAAAAGAACTACGGCAAGGTGAGCATGGGGGTGGTGCGCTCCACCTTCCTGCTGGATGAGCAGGGCGTGGTGGAGAAGGTATACGCCAAGGTCAAGCCGGACACCAACGCCGCCGAGATCCTGGAGTATCTGGGATGATCACCCTCATCAGCCCGGCCAAGAATATGCGCCCCCGGGGCAGGGAAGGGGTGGTTCCCCGCCGGCCCCGCTTTTCAGAGAGCGCCGCCCGGCTGTTGGAAGAGCTTCGCCGCCTCACCCCCGCCCAACTGGAGAGCCTGATGTCCATCAACCCGGATTTGGCTCTCACCGCCTGCGCCTATTTTGCCCAGTGTGACCTGGAAGCCCCGGGCTGGACGGCCCTCACCGCCTACAACGGGCTGCAATACAAGAACATCGACCCGGACACCCTCAGCGGGGAGGAATTTGCCTTTTTGAGCGAGCACCTTTATATTCTCAGCGGCTTTTACGGGCTGGTGCGGCCGGACGACGGCATCCAGCCCTACCGGCTGGAGATGGGCGGGAAGCTGCGCTTTGGGGGCAAAAATCTTTACCAGTTCTGGGCAGACCGGCTGTACAAGGCGGTTTTTGAGAAAAAAGAGCCGGTGCTGGACCTTGCCTCGGCGGAATACTCCAAGGCCATCACCCCCTTTTTGAGGCCGGAGGATGGATGGGTGCGCTGCGATTTTCTGGTGCGGCGAAAGGGAGTTCTCAAAACCCTGGCCACCGAGGCCAAGATGGCCCGGGGCCAGATGGTGCGGGCCATTGCCCAAAACCGATGGGACAGCCCCCGACAGGTACAGGATTTCTTCTGGAACGGCTACGGGTATTCGGAGGCTCTCTCCGGGCCCGGGGTGCTGGTATTTGTAAAAGCATAAAATGCGCAAAATCAAAACGACGGACCCGAAAGTCCGCCGTTTTTTCTTATATTGTGTTTGGGGGCGCCGTGGGCGCTTTTTTCAGCTTTGAGGGGAGATCAGTCTTCCGGGTCCTCAGGAATGGGCTCCCGGTCGTTGGCCTCCTCCTCTGCCTGGACGGCGGCCAGCTCCTCGGGGGTCAACTCCTCCTCAGGCTCCGACTCCACCTGAACCACCTCGGCCTCGTCGTCGTGCTCGGTGCGGGCCAGGGTGACCACCTTGTCCCCCTCGCCCAGCCGCATCACTCTCACGCCGCTGCCGTACCGGCTCTGGATGTTGATGTCGGAGGCGTGCATGCGGATGAGGATGCCGTTCTGGCTGATGAGGATGATGTCGTTCTCCTCGTCCACGATCTTGATGGCGGCGACCCCGCCCTTGGCGTAGTTGCGGATGCCCTTGCCGCCCCTGTGCTGGAGCCGGTAATCGTCCAGCCGGCTGCGCCGGCCCCGGCCGTTCTCGGTGACGGTGAAGAGGGTGGCGCCGGGCCGTACCCGGCCGCCGCCTACCACCTCATCGCCCTCGGCCAGAGTGATGGCCTTGACGCCGTGGCTGGTGCGGCCCACACTGCGGGCGTCCTCCTCGTTGAAGCGGATGGCCAGACCGTTGCGGGTGGCCACGATCAGCTCGTCATGGCCGGAGGTGAGGCGGGTCCAGGCCAGGGCATCTCCCTCAAAGAAGGTGATGGCGTTGAGGCCGCTCTTGCGGATGTTGGCATACTGGCTGACGGGGGTGCGCTTGATGAGGCCCTTCTTGGTTATCATGGTCACAAAGGCGTCCTTGTCCTCGCTGGCGCTCTGGCGCAACATGGTGGTGACCTTCTCATCCGGCTGGAGGGGCAGCATGTTCACGATGTTGCTGCCCTTGCTGGTGCGGCTGCCCTCGTAGATCTGGTAGCCCTTGAGCCGGTAGATCCGGCCCAGGTTGGTGACAAAGAGGATATAGTCATGGGTGGAGCCCACAAACAGCTCCTCCACAAAGTCCTCGTCCTTGGTGGCCATGCTGGAAATGCCCCGGCCGCCCCGGCGCTGGGCCTGGTAGGTGTCCTTGGGCTGGCGCTTGATATAGCCCTCGTGGGTGAGGGTGAAGACGCAGTCCTCCACCGGGATCAGGTCCTCAATATCCACCTCGCCGGACACATGGGCGATCTCGGTGCGCCGGTCGTCGCCGTACTTCTCCTTCAGCTCCAGCAGTTCCTTTTTGATGATCTCCAGCACCTTGGCGTCGTCCAGCAGGATGCTCTCCCAGTTCTGGATCTTCTCCTTCAGTTCGCCCAGTTCGGTCTCGATCTTCTGGATCTCCAGCCCGGCCAGACGGCCCAGGGGGAACTTGCAGATGGCGTCCGCCTGGGGATCGTCAAAGCCGAACTTCTCCATGATGGCGGCCTTGGCCTCGGCGGTGCCGCCGCCGCAGTGGCGGATGGTGTAGATCACCTCGTCCACAATGTCCACGGCCCGGCGCAGGCCCTCCAGGATGTGGGCCCGCTCCTTGGCCTTTTTCAGGTCAAACTGGGTGCGCCGGCGGATGACCTCATCCTGGAATTCCACATACCGCTGGATGATGGTCTTCAGGTTCATCACCTTGGGGATGCCCTTGTCCAGGGCCAGCAGAATGACGCCCACCGTGTCCTGCAGCTGGGTGTACCGATAGAGCTGGTTCAGCACCACCTGGGGGTTGGCGTCCTTCTTGATCTCCACCACCACTTTCCTGCCCTGGCGGCTGGACTCATCGTTCAGGTCGCTGATGCCCTCGATCTTCTTGCTCTTCACCAGGTCGGCGATGTGCTCGATGAGCCGGGCCTTGTTGACCATATAGGGGATCTCGGTGATGAGGATCTCAAAGCGGCCGTTCTTCTTTTCCACGATCTCGGCCCGGCCCCGCAGGGTGATCTTGCCCTTGCCGGTGGCGTAGGCCGCCCGGATGCCGCTGCGGCCCATGATGATGCCGCCGGTGGGGAAGTCGGGTCCTTTGATGTGCTCCATCAGGCCGGCCAGGTCGATCTCCGGGTTGTCGATATAGGCCACGCACCCGTCGATCACCTCCCGCAGGTTGTGGGGCGGGATGTTGGTGGCCATGCCCACGGCAATGCCCTGGCTGCCGTTGCACAGAAGGTTGGGGAACCGGCTGGGCAGCACATGGGGCTCCTTTTTGGTCTCGTCAAAGTTGGGGTCCCAGTCGATGGTGTCCTTGTCGATGTCGGTGAGCATGTCGCAGGCCATCTTGCTCATCCGGGCTTCGGTGTACCGATAGGCGGCCGGTGGGTCGCCGTCCACGCTGCCGAAGTTGCCCTGGCCGTCCACCAGAGGATAGCGCAGGCTGAAATCCTGGGCCAGGCGCACCATGGCGTCGTACACCGAGGCGTCGCCGTGGGGATGGTAGGAGCCCAGCACCGCGCCCACCGTGTCCGCCGACTTGCGGTAGGGATGCTGCGGGTCGTTGTTCCGCTCGTACATGGTGTACAGGATGCGGCGGTGCACCGGCTTGAGGCCGTCCCGCACATCCGGCAGGGCACGGCTGACGATGACGCTCATGGAATAATCCAAGAACGCGGTCTCGATCTCTTTCTTGACATCCCGGACGATGAGCTTGGTGCCCGTGCCCGGGATCATGACAAAATCTTCTTCCATGGTTTACTCCTTCTGTATCGTGATGCCTCAGTCAGCCGGGCCGCGCCCTACCACACAGGCGATCGTGTAACTGTCCAGGTGGCCGTTCTGGAAATAAAAACGGCTCTCCCCCTCAAAATCTCCCCAGCCCTCCTCATAGACAAAGCGGAAGGTCTGCTCGGAGCAATCTCCTTTTTGTCCTGCCCGCAGGATGGTGCCCTCTTTGCCAAGGGTTATGGTGCACTCCCCGTATTCTGCGCAGCTCTGGGCCAGGTCCTGGGGCAGACCCATTTTTTCCAGAATCTGAGCGGGGGAATCCTCGGGCTGAATCTCCCGTGGGAGGACCTGGGGTATCTCCATCACCTGGTCGGAGGGTTCCCCGTTGAAGGTGCCGGGCAGGTAACAGACCGTCACCTCGGTCTGCCAGGGGCCTGAGAGCCCCAGGGCCGGAGCCCAGTTGACCTGAAGGACAAAATTCTGGAATTTCTGCTGGAGATACCAGCCGTTTTCGCTCTGGTCCTCATATTGGTCGGAGGGCGCCTCCGCCCGGGGCGCCCAGGCCCACAGCTCTTCGGGGGTGTACTGGCCGATAGGCTTGCCGTCCACCTGGTACTCCTCCCCGGTGGGGAAGACTCCCTCCAGCCGCGGGTCTTTCTGGAGGATGAGGCTGTCCTCATCCTGGTAGATTTCCGGCCCGCTGGCCGGCTCGCTGACGGATTCACTGGCCGGACCGCCGGACGTATCCTGAGCCTGCGCCTCTTCCGGGTACATCAGGTTCCAGCTGATCTCCCGCATTCGGTCGGCCTTTTCTCCCTCTCCCGCCAGAGAATAGCAGTCTGCCAGGGCCAGGTAGATGTCCGGGTCCTGGCCGTGGATCTCCATGTAATCCATGGCGATGGTCTCGGCCCGGTCCAGATCCTCTGCCCGGGCGGAGTTCCGAATGGAGCGGAGCACCTGGTCCTTTTGGGAGGAACAGCCCGCCAGCAGCAAAACTGCCAGGGCCAGGGCCGCCAGCCGCCGGATGTTCTGATTATTGGATCTCATGGCTCATCCTGTATTCGGTCAGCCCGTTCTGCCGGAAATTGAATTCCAGGCTGCCGTAATAGTCCCGGGTGTCGTAGGAGATGGTGAGGTACTGGTAATCGCTGGCCTCCATATCCGGGTAGAGCTCCACCTCATCCCCCCGCAGGTAAAAGGAGAGGTAGCCGCACTGGCCAAAGGCCTGGGCCAGCTCCTGGGGAAGACCCAGTTTTTCCAGCACAGTCTGGAAGCTGTCCCCCTCCTGGATGCCGCAGGGCAGCTGAGGCCCGGGACCCTCCATCTCATAGAGGTTGGTGTAATCCCCCTCGCCCCAGTCGGTGTACCGCACATCCAGGCTCTCGCTGTACTCGCTGGTGAAGTAGTTGAGGGTCACCGAGACATTTTTGTAGGTCTCGCTGCGATACCAGCCGTTTTCGTCCTCGCTCTGGTAGCTGTCCTGAGTGACGGGGAAATAATCCCACAGCTGCTGGGGAGTCCACTGGTCAAAGGGGATTCCGTCCAGCAGGATCTCCTGGGAGGAGGGGAAGGTCTCGGCTAGATGCTGGTAGGCCTCGGTGCCGTAGACCTCCTCAAAATACAGGTTGAAGAGCTCTCCGTCCCCGGTGACCTGGTAGCCCTCCTCCAGGATGGCCAGAGCCCCCACCTCATCGGACAGGTCCTCCCGATAGATCTCATAGAGCTTCTGGTACAGCTGGGATTTCTGGTATACCGTGTCGTAGTCCTGGTCGCCCCGGTGGCTTTCCAGCCAGTCCTGCCCCAGCTGGACGGCCCGCTGAGGGTCGTTGGCCCGCAGGGAGTTGTCCATGCTCTTGATCACATTGTCATATCCGGCTGCGCCGCAGCCGGCCAGTATCGCCGCCAGCAGGCAGCAGCAAAGGGTTCTGGGCCATTTCATCTTGCTGTCCTCACACGTCCAGGGTGGCGTACTGGGCGTTCTGCTCGATGAACCGGCGGCGGGGCTCCACCTGGTCGCCCATCAGGATGGTGAAGGCCTCGTCCGCCTTTTCCGCGTCCTCAATGGTGATCTGCACGATCACCCGGTTGTCCGGGTTCATGGTGGTCTCCCACAGCTGGTCCGGGTTCATCTCGCCCAGGCCCTTGTATCGGTTGATCTTGGCGCCGGGCATCTCACTGCTCAGCACCGCCATCTCCGCGTCGTTGTAGGCATATTTCACGGTCTGACCTTTCTGCACCTTGAAGAGGGGAGGCTGGGCCACATAGACATAGCCGTTTTCGATGAGGGGCCGCATATAGCGGAAGAAGAAGGTGAGCATCAGGGTACAGATATGGCTGCCGTCCACATCCGCATCGGCCATGATGAAGACCTTGTGGTAGCGCAGCTTACTCAGGTCAAAATCCTCCCCGATGCCGCAGCCCAGAGCCGTGACCACCGGCATCAGCTTTTCGTTGCCGTACACCTTGTCCAGCCTTGCCTTCTCCACGTTCAGCATCTTGCCCCACAGAGGAAGGATGGCCTGGATGTTGGAGTCCCGCCCCATCTTGGCGCTGCCGCCGGCGGAATCGCCCTCGACGATGAAGAGCTCGGTCTTGGAGGGGTCTTTCTCCCGGCAGTCCGCCAGCTTGCCGGGCATCCGGCTGGTCTCCAGGGCGCTCTTGCGGCGCACCATATCCCGGGCCTTGCGGGCCGCCTCCCGGGCCCGGGCCGCCTGGGTGGCCTTCTCAAAAATGGCCTTGGCCACGCCGGGGTTTTCTTCCAGGTATTCGGTGAGCTTGTTGTACACAAGGCCGCTCAGCAGGGTGCGGATCTCTGTGTTGCCCAGCTTGGCCTTGGTCTGGCCCTCGAACTCCGCCTCCTGGAGCTTGACGCTGATGACGCAGGTGAGCCCCTCCTGCACGTCGGTGCCCTTCAGGTTCTCGTCCTTCTCTTTCAGGTAGCCCTTGGCCCGGCCGAAGTCGTTGAACACCCGGGTGAGAGCCATCTTGAAGCCCTCCTCATGGGTGCCGCCGTCCGGGGTGTGCACGTTGTTGGCAAAGCTGAGGATGAGGGAGTTGTAGCTGTTGTTGTACTGCATGGCCACCTCGGCCACGCTGCCGTTCTGTTCCCCCTTCAGGTAGATGACCTGGGGATGGATCACCTCCAGCCCCCGCTTTTCGTGGATGTGCTGCACAAAGCTGCGGATGCCGCCCTCGTAGCACATGCTCTCCCGGCGCACTTCCTCCCCCCGCTCGTCGGTGAGGGTGATGCGCACCCCCGCGTTCAGGAAGGCCTCCTCCCGCAGGCGGCGCTCCAGGATGTCCCAGTCGTAGACGGTGGTCTCGGTGAACATCTCCGGGTCCGGCTTGAAGAGGACGGTGGTGCCGGTGGAGGCGGCGGGCCCGATCTTTTTCAGGTCTCCGTCCGCGATGCCCCGCTTAAAGCTCTGCTCATATTCCACCCCGCCCCGGCGCACCTTTACCACCAGCCACTCGCTGAGGGCGTTCACCACGCTGGCGCCCACGCCGTGGAGGCCGCCGGCCACCTTGTAGCCGCTGTTCTCGCCCCCGAACTTGCCGCCGGCATGCAGCACCGTGAAGACCACCGTCACCGCCGGGATCCCCATCTTGGGCTGAATATCCACCGGGATGCCCCGGCCGTTGTCGGTGACCTCAATGATGTTGTCCTTCTTGATGGTCACCTCGATGTGGTTGCAGTAGCCGGCCAGCGCCTCGTCGATGGAGTTGTCCACGATCTCGTACACCAGATGGTGCAGGCCGCTGGGCCCGGTGGAACCGATATACATACCGGGGCGCTTGCGCACCGCTTCCAGACCTTCCAGAACCTGAATCTGATTTCCGCCGTATTCCTGTTGGGGCATAGTCTCTTTTCCTCCTCGTCTCGCGGCGCCGGCCCTTGGTGTGCCGGCCGCGCCCCCGGGCTCTCCGGCCCGGATATTCCAAATCGTATTAAAAAGGTAATTTATACAAATGATCAGTAAAAATAGGGGAACCGATCCTGGCTGAGGCCCTTGTACACCTCGTCGCACTTGGCCAGCACCGGGGCGGGCAGAGCCGAAAGATTCTCGATAGCACGCAGGTTTTTGGCCAGCTGGTCGGGATTGGAAGCCCCCAGGATCATGGTGTCCACCCCCGGGTGGAAGCAGCACCAGGCATAGGCCAGCTCCAGCAGGCTCAGGCCCTGGCCGGCGGCGATCTCCTTGAAGACCTCCACCGCCTCAAAGTTTTCCTTCTTCCAGTACCGGCCGGCGTACACCTTGTTGAGGGTGAACCGATTGGAGCCCTGGGGCGCATCCTGCCAGGTGTACTTGCCGGTAAGCAGCCCGCCCGCCAGGGGATTGTAGGCGGCGATGCCCAAGGAATGGGCCTCAAAGCAGGGGAGCAGCTCGCTCTCAATGCCCCGGGTGAGCAGGTTGCACACATACTCTCCGATCACCGGCCGGGGCAGGCCGTGGGTCTTGCAGAACTGGTCGATGTCCGCCACCAGCCAGGCGGGGAAATTGCTGAGCCCGAAATAGCGGATCTTTCCCTGCCGGATCAGATCGGCCAGGGCATAGAGTGTCTCCTCCAGAGGGGTGTGGTAGTCCGGCCGATGGAGATAGAAGATGTCGATATAGTCGGTGTCCAGGGCCCGGAGGCTGTTCTCTACAGTCTGGATCAGATACCGGCGGGAGAGGCCCATCCCGTTGGGGTCGGTGACGGCGGGGGCGCTCTTCTTCATGCCCGCCTTGGTGGCCAGGATCACCTTGTCCCGCCGGCCCTTCAGGGCCCGGCCCAGGATCTCCTCACTTTTACCGCCTGTATAAATATTGGCAGTATCTACAAAATTGAGGCCTGCCTCCAGGGCCATATCCAGCATGGTATCGCTCGCTTTTTCATCGGCCTGGCCGCCGAAGGTCATGGCTCCCAGGCAGACGCGGCTCACCGAAAGGCCCGCGCCCTTCAGATAGGTTCTCTCGATCATGTGGGTGTTCTTCCTTTCCTGAAAATAGGCTCTCACAGGCTCTTTTTGGGGTCTGCTGCCCGCCTGGCCAGGGTGGAGGAGGCCAGGGGGCTGAGGTAAAGGGTGGTGTCGGCGGGCCAGTCGGTGAGGATAAAGCTCTTGGGGATATCCTCGCTGAGGGGGATCACCGCCCCCTCCTGTTCGGCCCGGCGCAGAAATGCCCGAGTGCGGTAGGAGGACGAGGTGTTGTCCATATCAAAGATCCCCAGGATATCCTCCTCGTTCAGGATATAGTCCTGGCCGATGTGCAGGTACATGGCTCGCTCCTTTGGTTCAAAGCGGACGGATCTGTCCGCCGCTGACGGCATAGAGGACGCCGCTGGTCTTTAAAAATTCGGCGCTGTCGCAGGCGGTGACAATGGTCTGCCGCCCCTCCATCCGGGTGAGCAGCCAGGCCCGCCGCTTTTCGTCCAGCTCACTGAGCACGTCGTCCAGCAGCATGACCGGGGCATCCTCCCGGATTTTGGCGGCCTGGGCAGCCTCGGCCAGCTTAAGGCTGAGCACCGCGCTGCGCTGCTGGCCCTGGCTGCCGTAGGTGCGGGCGCTGCGCCCGTCCAGAGTCACTTCAAAATCCTCCCGATGGGGACCAACCTGACAAAACCCGGCCCGGATCTCCTCGGCCCGTTTTTGAAGGCAACAGGACAAAAGCCCCTCTGACCCAAAACTGGGCAGATACCGCAGGGCCAGCTGTTCCCGGCCGCTGCTGATCTCGCTGTAGTTGGCCACCGCCAGGGGAGCCAGCGCCTCCAGATAGCTCTGCCGCCGCCTGCTCAGCTCCTCGCCCGTATCGGCCAGCTGCCGGTCGTACACATCCAGCAGGTCCACCTGGGAACGGCTGAGGGAAAACTGGCCCCGGCACTCCCGCAGAAGGGAATTTTTCTGGGTCACGATCCGGCCATACCGGCGCAGCAATTTCAGGTACGCGGGGTAGAGCTGACAGAGGGCGGTATCCAAAAAGCGCCGCCGTCCCTCCGGCCCGCCCTTGATGAGGCTGAGATGGTTCGGGTCGAAGACAACGGCGGTAAAGAGCCCCGCCAGGGAGGCGGCCCGCACCGGGGGGGTGCCGTTCCGGCTCATGGTGCGGCCGGGGCGGGGGCTGGAAGGGCTGCCCACGGTCAGCCGCAGGGTCTGGGTTCTTTCCTCACAGAAGAGAGTACCCTCCAGCACCGAAAACTCCTGCCCCTGGCGGATCAGCTCCAGGTCCCGGGAGGCCCGGAAGCTCTTGCCGCCGGTGAGGGCCCAGACTGCTTCCAGGAGGTTGGTCTTGCCCTGGCCGTTGTCCCCGCACAGTACGGTGAGCCCCGGGCCGGGGCTGAAATCCGCCCGGGCGATGTTGCGCCAGTCCTGGACGATGAGACGATCCAGTCGCATCTCAGCTCTCGCTGCGTACCAGGATGGTGCGCCCTTCCAGAGAGACGGTGTCGCCGCCCCGGAGTTTTTTGCCCCGCATGGTGCAGACCTCACCGTTCACGCTCACCTGGCCGTCCTGGATGAGGAGCTTTGCCTCGCCCCCGGTCTCGGCCAGGCCGGCATATTTCAGCAGGGCCTCCAGCTTGATATATTCGGTGTGAATGAGAATGGAATCCATACGATACCCCGCAGATCAGTCGTTTTTGAAGCGTACCGGCAATACCAGATAGATGAAATCCTCCCCCTCGCTGGGCAGGATCTTCACCGGGCTCAGGGGGCCGCTGATCTCCAGGGTGACCCGCTCGCAGCGGGAGGCCCGCAGCGCATCCAGCAGATACCGGTTGTTGAAGCCGATCTCAATTTTTTCGCCCTCGGTCTTGGCGTCGAACTCGTCGGCCACCTTGCCCAGGGAGGTCTGGCAGCGGATCATTACCTTGTCGGGGTTGAACTGGATCCGCAGAGGATTTTTCAGCCGCTCGGTGATGATGAGGCTGGCCCGCTCGATGCTCTCAATGAAATCCCGGGTGTCCAGGGTGACCTTGGTGCGGTAGCCATGGGGCAGTACGCTCTCATAATTGAGGAACTCGCCCTCGATCAGCCGGCTGAGGATGGTGTAGCCCTGATTGGTGCTGAACACCACATACCGCCGGTTGGCCGAGATGACCACCTGGTCGTCTTCCTTGTCGCCGATCAGCTTGTTTACCTCCATCATGGTTTTGGAGGGAATGATGATGCGGATCTCCTTCTGAGCTTCCACTTTCCGCTCCACAATGGCCAGCCGGTAGCCGTCCAGAGCCACCACCGTGAGTTTTTCCGGCTCGATCACAAAGAGCTCGCCGGTGTGGGCGGGCTTTTTGTCGTCTTGGCTCACCGCGTAGATGGTCTTGTCCACAATGTCGTGGAGGCAGGCCGCCGAGAGGGTGAGGGTGGGGTCGGCGCCGGGCTTGGGCAGTTCGGGAAAGTCGTTGGTGTTCAGGGAGGTGAGCTCAAATTCGGCCACGCCGCCCTTGACGGTGACCGAGCCGTTGTCCTGCAATTCGATGGAGACCTGATCGGAGGGCATCCGCCGGACCATATCTCCCAGGAGCTTTGCGTTCAGCACGCACTCGCCGGGGGTGCGCACGTTGGCCTCGATGGTGATGGTGATAGCCATTTCCAGGTCGTAGCCGGTGAGGGTGAGCTGGAAACCTTCGGCCACCATGTGGATGCCCTCCAGCACCGGGTTGCCGGAGCGGTTGGTGACTGCCCGGGAAACGCCGTCGATGGCGCCGGAGAGGAGGAACTTGTCACAGATGATGTTCATGTTTAGCCTCTTTCTATTGGATGGATGCGTGAAAAGGGAGAAGTTTCGTTTTGGAAGATCGTAGTGAATGACTGCATTGTTTTAATCGTCTTAGTAGGGACGGTGAATTTGGTGGAAAAATCGGACGGGCTTGATTGGGCCGCCATTTTCGGGTTTTTTGGGACCCCGGAAAGGGCTGTGAAGATTTTGTGGATTTTCCACGGGTTTTTCCTTTTTCAACCCGCCGTGTGGAAAATGGGTGTTGAATGTTGAAAACTCGGTGGAAAAAGTGGAAAACTCCCAAAAGGCCTTTTCGGGGACATCCGGGACCTTTGGAACGCCTTTACAAGCTCTCTCAGGAGCGGACGTTTTTGATGATATCTTCTACTGTTTCCTTCAGGTGGCTGTCGTTCTGGATATCCTTTTCCATCACCCGGATGGAGTAGACGATGGTGGAGTGGTCCCGGCCGCCGAACTCCTTGCCGATCTCCTCCATGCTCAGGCCGGTGATCTCCCGCACCACATAGGCGGCGGTGCGCCGGGCCGCGCTGATGGCCGAGTTCCGTTTGGGGCCCCGGATGTCGCTGGCGGTGACGTTGTAGGTGCGGGCCACCTCGCTGATGATCCGCTCCACCGTCAGGGGTACCGGCTGGGTCTCGCTGAGGATATCCCGGATGGCGTTCTGGGCCACCCCGATCACCGGGCTGATCCCCTCCAGCATGTAGTAGGCGTTCATTTTCTTTACGGCGCCTTCCAGCTGGCGGATGTTGTTCTTCAAATTGTTGGCGATATATTCCACCACGTCGTCGGGCAGCTCCAGGTGGAGCAGCTCGGCCTTGCGGCGGATGATGGCCACCCGGGTCTCGTAGTCCGGCGGCTGGATGTCTGCCGACAGGCCCCACTCGAAGCGGGTGCGCAGACGTTCCTCCAGGCTCTTGATCTCCTTGGCGGGCCGGTCACTGGCGATCACGATCTGCTTGCCGGCGGTGTGCAGGTCGTTGAAGGTGTAGAAGAATTCCTCCTGGGTGCTCTCCTTGCCGGCGATGAACTGGATGTCGTCCACCAAAAGCAGGTCGGCCTGGCGGTACTTCTGGCGGAAGGCCTCGGTGGTGCCGCTGCGGATGGCCGCGATGATCTCGTTGGTGAACTGCTCGCAGGTCACAAAGACAATGTTGTACTCGGGATGGGTGCGGCGGATCTCCAGCTGGATGGCGGTGAGCAGATGGGTCTTACCCAGCCCCGAGTTGCCGTAGATGAACAGGGGATTGTAGGCCCCCGAGGGGTTGGCGGCCACCGCCTGGGCGGCGGCAAAGGCAAACTGGTTGCCGCTGCCCTTAATGAAGTTTTCAAAGGTGAACTCGTAGTGGCCGCTGGGCAGGCCCGGGCCGTCCTGGTCCACCACCGGGGGATCCTTCTTTTCCGGCACCATCAGATCGATATCCACATCAAACCCCAGCACGGCGGTGAAGGCCTCGTGCAAGAGGGGAAGGTAGCGGTCGGTGAGGATCTTGCGGATGAAGTCGTTGCGCACCCCCAGCACCACATGCTTGGAATTTTCAAAAAGGACCGGCTGAAGCCCTTCCACATACAGATTGTAGGTGGCGTCCACCAGATAATCCTTGCAGTATAGCTTGACTGCGTCTAAAACGTCGTTGAAGGAATCCATGTTTTTTCTCTCCGTTTGCCCTGATTTTTTGTAGAAGGGGAGACTTCCCTATTTTCAAATTTATACTGTACCATTATAGCATACGGGAACCCGTAAAACAACCGCAAAACTCCCTTTTATATATAGTAATAAATAGTTACCATATATTGAGCCGGAAAAAGGGCGAAAGGGAGAAAAACCGGGGCCTGCCCCAAAAATTTTGAGGAGCAAAAAGGGGGAGATTTGGGGCCAAAGAAAAATTTTTTGTGCCCCTGGCCGGGTCAGGGGAGAAAAGTTTTCCACAAAAGAACCGAAAAACGGCGGAAAACCAGAGCGCAGCGGGATTTTTTTGTTGACAAGCCGGCCCGGGATGCGATATACTTTTAAACTGCAAGGTTCTGTAATCAGCAAGAGTGCCTGCGCCGAATCAAGTACCCGCCCGGTGCGGGCAGTTTTGAATGGAGGATAAAAGAATGAAACAGACTTTCCAGCCCAAAAAGCGTCAGCGTTCCAACGTCCACGGTTTTCTGAAGCGGATGAGCACCAAGAACGGCCGCAAGGTCATCAAAGCCCGCCGCGCCAAGGGTCGTGCCAAGCTGGCTGTCTGATCGGGCAGACTTATTTCAAATATGCTGCATCGGAAGGCCACAGAATAGTTTGCTGTGGCCTTCTTTACCGTATCAGGAAAAATTTTCAACCATTTTGCAAATTCTGGTGGAAAACTTCCCCCGCCGAAAGAGAGGACAGGCATGCGTTACCGGCCAATCTGCAAAAATAAAGAGTTTGGCCGGGCCTATGCCAAGGGGAAATCCTATGTGGCGCCCCAGCTGGTGCTGTATGTGTTCAAGACCCGGCTGGGCTATACCCGGGTGGGGCTGACCGCCACCAAGAAGATTGGCAAGGCCGTTACCCGCAACCGGGCCCGCCGGGTGATGCGGGCGGCCATCTCGGCCTGCATGCCCTACGACGTGGGCAGTTATGACCTGGTGTTTGTGGCCCGGGGCGTTACTCCCCGCCTTAAGAGCACCAGGCTGGAGAAAACGGTACGCCGGCTGCTGAGCCAGGCGGGGCTGCCCAAAAAGGGGGAGAGCCCCGCAGAAGGCGGGGAGCAGCCGTGAACCCGGCCCAAAGGGTCTTGCTGGCCCCCATCCGGTTTTATAAAAAGTATATTTCACCCGGCCTTTCGGACCACTGCCGCTTCATCCCCACCTGCAGCACCTACGCGGTGGAGGCCATCCAGACCCACGGGGCGGTGAAAGGCCTGATCCTGGCGGTGTGGCGCATCCTGCGCTGCAATCCTCTGGGAGGCCAGGGGTTTGACCCGGTGCCCCCCAAGGGCCAGTTCCGCCTGCCCCACTACTGGCAGGGGCGGAAGGGCCATTTTTAAATCTGCTTCTTGTGACTTGCCGTCCGCGCCGGACAAGTCCTACCATAAAATACTGAGCTTCGGGCGCGGGGCGAAGCGGAATGGATAGTGACTATGGGATTTTTAGGCATTCTCGGTACCCCTCTGGGATATGTCATGAAGTGGATTTATGACATGATCCCCAACTACGGATGGGCCATCATCATTTTCACCATTGTGGTGCGCCTGGCGTCCTTCCCTCTTCAGCTGTACCAGCAGAAGACCACGGCCCGCATGAGCGTATACCAGCCCATGATGATGGAGATCCAGAAAAAATACGCCAACAACCGGGTCAAGCAGAACGAGGAGATGGCCAGGCTCCAACAGGAGTACGGCTTCAACCCCACGGCCGGCTGCCTGCCCATGATGCTGAACTTCTTTGTGATCTTCGGCGTTATCGAGGTGGTGTACCGCCCCATCCAGCATGTTCTGATGATCAGCTCCACTGCCATTGAGAGCGCCCTGAACATTCTGGGGATGTCCAGCGCCAACTACACCGCTCAGAGCAACCTGATGCTCACCATCAAGGGGATGAGCGCCTCGGACGCCCTGGCTCAGTTCGGCGACGCCTTCACTGCTGACCAGATCTCCCAGATCCAGAACTTCCAGATGAATTTCCTGGGCATTGACCTGTGTGCCATGCCCACCCTCTCGCTGGAAAACTGGAACCTGCTGATCTTCCCCATCCTCAGCGTCATCACCATGTGCCTGGTGAACGTGGTGACCATGCGGATGAGCGGCCAGCAGCTCAACGCCAGCATGAAGATGATGCCCTGGCTGATGAGCCTGATGTTTGTATGGTTCTGCTTCAAGGTGCCCGTGGCCTTCTCGCTCTACTACACCATCTCCAACATCCTGATGTTCTTCACCAGCCTGTTGGCCAAGAAGGTCTTTGACCCGGAGAAGGAAAAACAGAAGTACGCCGAGATGCTGAAGGCAAAGCGGCTGGAGAAGAAAAAGAAGACCCAGGTGACCATCACCGACGCCAACGGCAACCAGGTGGTGAAGGAACTGAACCAGGCCGAGCTGAACAAACTGCGGATTGAGCGGGCCAGGCAGCTGGACGCGGAAAAATATAAGGATGAGCGGACAACGCCCCTCGTAAAGGAGGAAGAGCCTCATGCGTGAAGTGATTGTGACCGGCAAGACTGTGGAGGACGCGGTCCAGGCCGGCTGTCAGGAGTTGGGTGTTTCCCGGGACGATCTGGCCCTCAGCTATGAGGTGCTGGAGATGCCGGTGAAGAAACTGTTCAAGAGCATCCCCGCCAAGGTGAAGGTGATGCTGGAGGAAGAGCAGGCCGCCCCCGCCCCCAAGGCGGAGGAGAAAAAGGTCCCTGCCGCTCCTGCGGCTCCCGTCACTCCTGCGGCCCCTGCGGCCCCCGCGCCTTCTGCCGCTCCCGCCGAGGAGAAGGAGGAGGCCAAGGCTCCCCAGGCCCAGGAGACCGAGGAGGAGATCCCCCTGGAGATCAGCGAGAACCCCAAGGTGAGCGCCGCGGTGGAGTACCTCAAGACCGTGTTCGTTCCCATGGGGGTGGAGGATGCGGAGTTCACCGCCACCAAGAAGGGTGAGGCCACCATCATCCATGTGAACGGCAGCAATGTGAGCGTGCTGATCGGCCGCCGGGGCGAGACCATGGAGAGCCTCTCCTACCTGGCCAGCCTGGTGGCCAACCGGCTGGGCGGTGACTACATCAAGCTGGGGCTGGATGTGGCCGGCTACCGGGATAAACGGGAGAAGGATCTGGAGGCCCTGGCCCGCCGGATGGGCCAGAAGGTGCTTCGCACCGGCCGCAGTTTTGCCATGGAGCCCATGAACCCCTACGAGCGGCGGATTCTTCACAGCGCCATCGGCAAGATGGAGGGACTGCGCAGCGAGAGCAAGGGCGAAGGTCCCGAGCGGCGGGTGGTCATCTACTCCACCGCCCCCAACGCCCGGCCCGATCGGCCGGATCATGAGCGCAAGCCCCGTCAGGGCGGCGGCCGGGGGGGCCGCTACGACAAGCGGGGCGGCGGCCGTTCCTCCGGCCGCGGCGAGCGCCGGGGGCCCCGGCCCTCTTCGGTGCCCGGCCGGGAATTTGCCGACCGGCCCCGGGACCCCAAGGCCGAGCCCATGGCCCCGGTGCGCACCGAGCGGATCAACGACGCGGAGGATTTTGCCCTCTTCGGCAAGATCGAACTGTAAAAGCGCCGGAATGAATCAGAGAAAAAGCCTTCCTCCTTTTGGCGGAAGGCTTTTTTGCTGTCCCTGGGCGGAAAAGTTTTCCACAAAGTATTCACCGGGCTGTGGAAAACTCGCTGTTTAAACAGGGAAAAGAGAGGTTCCTAGGGGGAAAATCAGCCGGGTCTCTCTTTTTTTCTCAAAAGCGGGGGAGAAAAAAGAGGGGTTTCATGGCAAAGATGCTGATTTTTTATCCAGATTTTAAAAAAAGTTACAAAAGGCAAAAAATTGTGTTATAATCTTGAAATGGAAATGAAAAGGGAGTAGCCGGCAGCTTGTTTTGCGCCTTGGCGCGGGCAGGGTGCTGGCGGTTTGCGTCAGGACGGGTTTTGAGATTTCAAGGCCCCGCGGCCGCTTTAACAGGCAAGACTTTTCTGCACAGCAGAGTGCGGGAGGGCCTTGTTTTTTATTGCCCTTTTCTTCCGCAAGATCCCCGGTTTGTGTGTGTTGAGAAAGGATCGGGAGATTCTGTTGGCGGCGGAGGAAATCCGCAAACAAAAGCAAGCGCCCGTACTTTTCTGCCCTGCGGGCCAAACCACCGAAAAACCGAGAAAGAAGGAGCGTATCGCAATGCAAGCAATTTTCGGCAACCTGTTGCTGCTGGACCCCAAGATGGTGATCATGTGGGTCATCGGCGGCCTGCTCATCTATCTGGCCATTAAGAAAGACATGGAACCCAGCCTGCTGCTGCCCATGGGCTTTGGTGCCATTCTGGTCAACCTGCCCTCCAGCGGCGCCGTCACCCAGGGGGATGAAGTGGGCGTGCTGGATGTGTTGTACAATGCGGGCATTGCCAACGAGCTGTTTCCCCTGCTGCTCTTCATCGGCATCGGCGCCATGATCGATTTTGGCCCCCTGCTCCAGAATCCCAAGCTCCTGATTTTCGGCGCGGCGGCTCAGTTCGGCGTGTTCGCCGTGGTGGTGCTGGCCGCTGCCCTGGGCTTTGATCTGCACGACGCTGCCTCCATCGGCGTCATCGGCGCGGCCGACGGCCCCACCGCCATCTTCGTGAGCCAGTGGTTCAACAGCCAGTACACCGGCGCCATCATGGTGGCCGCCTACAGCTATATGGCCCTGGTGCCCATCATCCAGCCCCCTGTGATCAAGGCGCTCACCACCAAGAAGGAGCGCACCATCCGCATGAAGTACCAGGCTGCCAGTGTGAGCCGCCTCACCCGCATCCTCTTCCCCATTGTGGTTACCGTGGTGGCCGGCCTGATCGTGCCCCGCAGCGTGGCTCTGGTCGGTTTCCTGATGTTTGGCAACCTGCTGCGTGAGTGCGGCGTGCTGGACAGCCTGAGCCATGTGGCCCAGAACGTGCTGGCCAACCTGATCACTATCTTCCTGGGCATCACCATTGCCAGCCAGATGAAGGCTGAGCAGTTCCTGAACAAAGAGACCCTCATGATCCTGGGCCTGGGCCTGCTGGCCTTCATCTTCGATACCGCCGGCGGCGTCATCTGCGCCAAAATCGTGAACATCTTCATGCCTGAGTCCAAAAAGCTCAACCCCATGATCGGCGCCTGCGGCATCTCCGCCTTCCCCATGAGCAGCCGTGTCATCAGCAAGATGGCTCTGGCCGAGGACAAACAGAACTTCCTGCTGATGCAGGCAGCCGGCGTCAACGTGGGCGGCCAGGTGGCCAGCGTGATCGCAGGCGGTATGCTGCTGAACCTGATTGCCCGATAAAAAGGAGGATAAACGATGAGTTCTTTGGTTATGCAGAGTCTGGCCGTCATGGGCCAGGGCATGTTGGGCGTTTTCGTGGTGATGGCGCTGCTGGCGCTGTGCATCACCCTGCTGAACAGTTTCGGCAGCCAGAAAAAGAAGAACACCAAGGGCTGAGTTTCGGCCCGGCAGTCTCTGAACATAAAGTGAGAGGGAGCAGCCCCGAGGGGCTGCTCCCTTTTTTGATGTCCCAGAGGGGCTCAAAATCCATATAAATTATTTTATGACACTATAATATAAATGTTATGTATTTGTCCTTTCCAGCAGCTCAAAGGGGCCTGGGTGGGAGCGGAGAAAATCCAGAAAAAGCCGGATGAGGGCCCGCTCCTTGGCGATTTTGGCATAGCTCAGGTAGACATCCCGCTGGGAGAGCTGGGGCGGCAGTTTGTAGAAAAAGAGGCTGGGGGTGTAGGCCACATGGAGGAGGGTGGTGTCCCGCAGTACGGTGATGCCCGCTCCCTCACAGGCCATGTAATAGGCGGTGAGCAGCTGATCCAGGGAGATCACCGCCTGCCTGGGCTCAAAGCCCCCCAGGCGGCAGAGTTTTTTGAGCAGGTCGTGGCTGTGGTTGCCCTCCTTGAGAAAGATAAAGGGGTCATCCCGGAACACCGACATATCCACACAGGGAATATCGCCGTCCAGGTGGCGGCCCTGGCGTACCTCCTCAAAGCTCAGCCGGCAGCCCCGGAGCTTTTCGTTGCCTCCAAAGGAGGCCGGCACCGCCAGGATCATGTTTTCCTGGGCAATCACCTGACTTTCCAGCCCGGGAGAGTGGATCTCGTTCACATCCACCATAAAATCCAGCTGGCCCTGGCTCAGCTTCTGGGTGCGCTGATCGCTGATGTCCTCCAGAAGGCTGATCTGCACCTGGGGATACTGGCCCTGGAAGCGGCGGATCAGCCCGGGCAGCACATAGGTGCAGTAATAGGCCCCGCTGCCGATGGAAAGGGTGCCCTGGCTGCCCCCCGACAGCTCGGCAAAGTGCTGTTCCATCTCCTTCTCGATGGCCTGGATCCGCTCGATGCAGCGGATGTAGTATTCCCCGGCAGGGGTCAGGCGCACCGGGTTCTGGCTGCGGTCAAAGAGGGTGGCGTGCAGCTGCCGCTCGGTGCGGCGCACAATGGCGCTGAGGGCGGGCTGGGAGATGTACAGGGCCTTGGCTGCCTTGGAAAATCCCCCCTCCTGATAGATCTTGTAGATGTATTCCATGTTCTTGTTCATCTGCCGCTCCCCCAAACCAAAAAACTTCTCGCTTCATTATACCACTCATAATATAAAATTTATATACATATAATGCAAAAGATATTTGAAAGCGCCCCCAAAAATCGGTATGGTTAAGATAGGTAAGGGAAAGTCCTTCCGGCCGGCTGTCTTTTGCCGGCGGAACCACCGTAGACAGAAGAAGGAAGAGAGGATCTGCGCTATGAGAAATTTTATCGCTCAGCGGGCTGACGTGCTCAAGCCCTCCGGCATCCGCAAGGTGAACGAAAAGGCTCTGGCCATGGAGCGGGCAGGAGAAAAGGTTCTGCATTTCGAGCAGGGCCGCCCTGATTTTGACACCCCCGCCTACATCAAGGAGGCCGCCAAGAAGGCCCTGGACAGGGGGGATGTGTTCTACACCTCCAACTTCGGCACCATGCAGCTGCGCCAGGCCATTGCCGAATACCTGAACACCCGCAAGGGCTGCGATTACAGGGTAGAGAATATTCTGGTCACCGCGGGCCTCAGCGAGGCGGTTTATTGCGTGCTGGCCTCCATTCTGGACGAGGGGGACGAGATCCTGGTGCCCGACCCGGTCTGGATGAACTATCTGAACGTGCCCAAGATGCTGGGCGCCAACGCTGTCACCTACGACCTGCTGGAAGAGAACAACTATCAGATCGATCTGGAGCAGCTCAAGAGCCTGGTCACCCCCAAGACCAAGGCCATAGTGGTGGTGAACCCCTCCAACCCCACCGGCGGCGTGCTGGACAATGACAGCATGAAGGCCATCGCTCAGATCGCCATCGAGAAGGACCTGCTGGTGGTCACCGACGAGGTGTACGAGCGGCTGCTCTATGATGGGGCCCAGCATGTGGCCATGGCCAGCCTGCCCGATATGGCCGAGCGCACCATCACCCTGAACGGTTTCTCCAAGACCTATTCCATGACCGGCTGGCGGCTGGGCTATGTGGCCGCCAACGCGGACCTGATCAAGACCTTCAACAAGTTCCACCAGATCAGCTCGGTGTGCGCCCCCAGCTTCGTGCAGACCGCCGGCGTCACTGCCCTGAAGGAGGAGCACGGCGAGGTGGAGGAGATGCTGGCCGAGTACCAGCGCCGCCGCGACTACGCGGTGAAGGCCATCAATGAGACTCCGGGCCTGTCCTGCAAGGTTCCCGGCGGGGCCTTCTACATCTTCATCAACATCAAGGAACTGGGTGTTTCCAGCGCCGACTTCTGCCAGCAGCTGCTGGAAGAGGAGAAGGTGGCCATGGTGCCCGGCGATGTATTCGGCAAGAACGGCGAGGGCTACCTGCGCATGAGCTTTGCCAACAGCTACGAGAACGTGGTGGCAGGCTGCGAGGGCCTGAAGAAGATGGCCGCCAAGCTGCTGAAAAAGTAAGAATTCTTCCATTTCTTCTGTACATATGTCTCGCGGAAAACGCCCTGGGCCGAAAGGTCCTGGGCGTTTTCCGTCTTTTGGGCCGGCAAGACGTTTTGATTTGTTCCGCGCTGTGTTATAATATCCTGGGGTATTTCCGGCTTGCGGGCCGACCCCGATACCAAGAGAAGGGAAGAGAGGAACCATGGCCTTTACCACAACCATCTGTGCGCTGGCCACACCCCCCGGGGTGGGCGGGCTGGCGGTGGTGCGCCTGTCCGGCCCGGAGGCCTACCCCATTGCCGCGAAGGTGTTCCGGCCGGCCAACGCCGCCAAAAAAGTGGAGGAGCAGAAGGGATATACCGCCCTGTTCGGCCACAGCTTTCTGCGGGGCAAGCCCCTGGACGAGACGGTGGCCCTCTTTTTCCGGGCGCCCCGCAGCTATACCGGGGAGGATGTGGTGGAACTGAGCTGCCACGGAGGCCGGGCGGTCTCCCAGGGGTTGGTGCAGGCCTGCCTGGAGGCGGGGGCTCAGCCGGCGGCAGGGGGCGAATTCACCCGCCGAGCTCTCATGAACGGGCGGATTGGGCTGACCCAGGCCGAGGCAGTGATGGACATCATCGGCGCTCAGGGGCGGCAGGGGGCGGCCCTGGCCCTGGCGGTGCTGGACGGCGCTCTGGCCCGGCGGATCGGGGACATCACCCAAAAGCTCACCGCCCTTTCCGGCCATCTGGCCGCCTGGGTGGATTTCCCTGAGGAGGATGTGCCGGAATTGAAGGGCCAAAACCTGCTGGCCAGCCTGGAAGAGGCACGGCAGTCCCTCCAGACCCTCATCGACGAGTACGGAGCGGGTGCGGTGCTGCGCCAGGGGGTGACCACCGCCATAGTGGGCCGGCCCAATGTGGGCAAGAGCACCTTGCTGAACCTGCTCTCCGGCTTTGAGCGGGCCATCGTGACCCCTGTGGCCGGTACCACCCGGGACGTGGTGGAACAGAGCGTGCTTTTAAACGGCATTACCCTGAATCTCTGTGATACGGCCGGCCTGCGCCAGACCCAGGATCTGGTGGAAGCGGAGGGAATCCGCCGCAGCTACCAGAAGCTGAACCAGGCGGGGCTGGTGCTGGCGGTGTTTGACGGCAGCCAGCCTCCCGCCCGGGAGGACCTGGAACTTGCCCAGGCCTGCAAGGGCCGGGCAGCCATTGCCATTCTGAATAAAGAGGATCTGCCCCTGGGCCCCGATGCCCTGCGGGAGGAACAGCTCCGCCCCTGTTTCAGGGAGGTGCTTCGCCTCTCGGCCAGAGATCCTCAGTCGGCGGCTCTGCTGGGTCAGGCGGTGGAGCGGGTGCTGGGCACTGCCGGGCTGGACCCGGAGGCAGGCGTCCTCAGCAGTCGCCGGCAGCTGAGCGCCGCCATCGCCGCTCGGGACGGGGTGCAGGCGGCCCGGGAAGCCTTTGAGAACGGCTTTGGCTACGACGCGGTGAGCGTCTGCCTGGACGATGCCCTGAACGCCCTTTATGACCTGACCGGACAGAATGCGGGCGAAGCGGTGATCGACGAGGTGTTTGAGAATTTCTGTGTGGGTAAATAACGGTAATACGATAAAATATAGAGGGACGAGAGGGCAAATCTATGAACCATTTGGGAGAATATCAGGTCGTTGTGATCGGCGCGGGGCACGCGGGCATCGAGGCCGCCCACGCGGCGGCGGTGCTGGGGGCGAAGACTGCCCTGTTCACCATCAGCCTGGATTCCATCGGCAACATGCCCTGCAACCCCAGCATCGGAGGTACCGCCAAGGGAACCCTGGTGCGGGAGGTGGATGCTCTGGGCGGGCTGATGGGGCTGGCGGCGGATGCCACCTACCTGCAAAGCCGGATGCTGAACCGGGGCAAGGGGCCGGCGGTGCACTCGCTGCGGGCCCAGATCGACCGAAAATTTTATCACATGTACATGAAGAAGGCTCTGGAGGACACCCCGGGTTTGGCCATCCACCAGGCCGAGGTGACCGGGCTGGAGGTGGAGGACGGCCGGATCAAGGGGATTTATACCCAGTTGAACGGCCACTACTCGGCGGACTGCGTGGTGCTGGCCACCGGCACCAACCTGGGAGGCAAGATCTTTGTGGGGGATGCCTGGTACGCCTCCGGGCCGGACGGCCAGCACGCGGCCACCGCCCTCACCGAAAACCTGAAAGCCCTGGGGCTGCCGCTGCGCCGGTTCAAGACCGGCACTCCTGCCCGGGTGCACCGGCGGAGCATCGATTTTTCCCGGCTGGAGCGGCAGCCCGGCGACCCGGAGGAGGAGCTTCAGCCCTTCAGCTTCCTCACCACCCAGCCCATGCACAACAGGGTGGACTGCTATATTGCCTACACAAACCCGGAAATGCATCGGATCATCCGGGAAAACATCCAACGCTCGCCCCTGTATGGGGGAATGATCGAGGGGGTGGGCCCCCGGTACTGCCCCAGCATCGAGGACAAGGTGATGCGCTTTGCCGACAAGGAGCGGCACCCGGTTTTTGTGGAGCCCTGCGGGGAGAACACCCAGGAGATGTATCTCCAGGGGCTTTCCAGCAGCTTGCCCGAGGATGTGCAGGTGGCCATGTACCACGCCATCCGGGGCTTTGAGCACCTGGAGATCATGCGGCCGGCCTATGCCATCGAGTACGACTGTGTGGACCCCACCAGCCTGAAGGCCACCCTGGAATCCAAGCAGATCGGGGGGCTGTACGGGGCAGGGCAGTTCAACGGCACCAGCGGCTATGAGGAGGCGGCGGCCCAGGGGCTTCTGGCCGGGCTGAACGCCGCCCGCAGGGCCCTGGGCAAGGAGCAGCTGATCCTTGCCCGGCACACCAGCTATCTGGGCACTTTGGTGGACGATCTGGTGACCAAGGGAGTCATGGACCCCTATCGGATGATGACCAGCCGCAGCGAATACCGGCTGACCCTGCGCCAGGACAACGCGGACGAGCGCCTTACCCCCATCGGCCGGGAGTATGGGCTGGTGGACGAGGAGAGATGGGGGCGCTTTGAGGCCTCCCGGGCTCTCAAGGAGAAGGAACTGGCCCGGCTGCGCGCCGCCAAGGTGCGTCTTAGCCAGCTGAGGCCTCTCTGTGAGGCGGCCGGGGTGGACCCGGGCCAGACGGCCGGCACCGCCGAGACCCTTCTCAAACGGCCGGGGATCACCTATGAGATGATTGCGGCCTGCATCGGCAGGGGAGAGGGGATCACCCCCATGATGGCGGGCCGCATTGAGACCGAGATCAAGTACGCCGGCTATATTGCCCGCCAGCAGAAGGCCATCCGGGAGGTGCAGCGCCACGAGAACACCCCCATCCCGGAGGATTTTGACTATTCGGCCCTCTCTGGCATGACCCTGGAGGCCCGGGAAAAGCTCTCCCGCATCCGCCCCAGAAATCTGGCCCAGGCGGGCCGGGTGCCGGGAGTATCCCCGGCGGACGAGGGGGTGCTGGCGGTGGCCCTGCTGGCCGCCCGCCGGCAGAGAGAAAAAGAAGAGGATGTTCCACGTGGAACATCCCAAAAAGGAGAAGACCATGATTGACCAGGATCGCCTGAAAAAGAAGTGCCAGGCCCTTTCCATCCCCCTCACCGACGCCCAGGCCGGCCTGCTGGACCAGTACGCCCGGCTGCTGGTGGCATACAACCAGAAGGTGAACCTCACCGCCATCACCGACCCGGAGGGCATTGAGGACAAGCATTTTGTGGACAGCCTCCTCTTTGCCGTCCAGCCGGAGGTACAGGGCAGGCTGGTGGATGTGGGCACCGGGGCGGGATTCCCCGGCATTGTGGCCAAGATCTACAAGCCCCAGCTCTCCCTGGTGCTGATGGAGCCCACCGGCAAGCGGGTGGAGTTTTTGAAGTATGTGGTGGGCCAGCTGGGGCTGGAAGGGGTGGAATTTGCCAAGGAGCGGGCCGAAGAGGCCGCCCGCAAGGTCTGGCGGGAGAGTTTTGACGTGGCCTCGGCCCGGGCGGTGGCCGCCCTGCCCATCCTCTGCGAGTACTGCCTGCCCCTGGTAAAGCCGGGCGGCTGGATGATCGCCCTCAAGGGCTCCGGCGCAGCGGCCGAGGCCCGGGCCGCCGAGGGAGCCGCCCGACGGCTGGGCGGCGGAGAGATGGAGCTGCGGCCCTTCCGGCTGCCCGCAGGGGATGAGCGAAACCTGATCTTCCTCAAAAAAATATCGCAGACTCCGACCGTTTACCCCAGAAACGGCGGCAAAATCGCAAAAAGCCCCCTGAAATGAGGAGCCGAAAGGCGAAAACCGTCGCACGAAATTTCTTTGCAAAACAAAAGGCCCGTGCTATCCTTTTTATGGATGGCACGGGCCTTTGTGTGCAAAAAAGCCGGACTTTCACCGGCGCCGGCGCAGGGCGATGCGGTAAAAGAGAAAGGTGAGCACCGCCCCGCAGATCAGACAGAAGATTCCCTGTTGGACAAGCCCAGCCAGATCGCTTCGCCCGTCCCTGTAGGGCAGGATCCCGTAAAAGAGGAAGAGAGCTGCCTCTACCCCCAGGGCCTTGAAAAAGGCCTTGTACAGCTCATTGCGTTTGTTCATAGATGATCCCTCACAGCAAAATGTCTCCCAGGCGGCCTCACACCCTGCCTGACCCCCTCAGTATAACACGGAAGCCCTCAAAGGGCCAGCTTTTTTAACCTGTAGAAAGGAGTTCCCATGGCCATTCTTGCCAAATCCGGGCCAAAAGTCCGCTATATCCCTTTGGAGGAGATCGATCCCTCTCCCTTTCAGGCCCGTCAGGCCTTTGACGCCCAGGAACTGGCCGGTCTGGCCCTCTCCATCCGGCAGAACGGGCTGCTCACCCCGGTGAGCGTGCGCCGCATGCCCGGGGGGCGCTACCAGCTGGTGGCGGGGGAGCGGAGACTGAGGGCCTGCAAGATGGCAGGCATGAAGCGGATTCCCGCCATTCTCTGCCAGTACGACGACGACGAGAGCGCCGCTCTGGGCCTTTTGGAGAACATGCAGCGCCAAGGTCTCAACCCCTTTGAGCAGGCCCGGGGCATCCGGGACGTGATCGGCCGCTGGAACTGCACCCAGAGCCAGGCCGCCGAGCGGCTGGGCATCAGCCAGCCGGCGCTGAACAACAAGCTCCGCCTTCTCTCCCTCAGCGAGGAGCAGCAGCAGTTCTGCCTGGAAAAGGGGCTGGGAGAGCGGCAGGCCCGGGCGGCCCTCCGGCTGCCGGAAGGGGAGGCCCGGAGCCTGGCCCTGGCAATGATGGCCCGCAGCGGCATGAACGCCCGCCAGGCGGATGAATATGTGAGCCGCCTTTTGCAGGAGAACGCAAAACCCCGCCGGAAGGTGACCCCGGTGGTGCGGGATGTGCGGATTTTCCTCAACACGGTGGAAAAGGCAGTGCGCACCATGAAGGAGGCGGGGGTGCCGGCGGTGGCCAAGCGCAGCGAAAAAGGGGACTACATCGAATATCTGGTGCGCATCCCCACCGCTGTGGCCGAAAAAAGGGAGCCTGACGCCCCCAAAGAGAGCTGAGATCCATTTTATCTTCGCAGAACAAGGGCCCCGGCCGGAAAATTTCCGGCCGGGGCCCTTGCCTTCTCTTTTTACATCAGTCCCCAGGCCTTGAGCCGGGCCAGGTGGTCCGCCAACATCAGCTTTTTGCCCAATAGTTCCCGGAACCGGGCCGAATGGGTCTTGCCCTGGGCCCGCAGCGCCTCCAGCTGGAGGGCAAGCTCCCGGTATTCCTGCTGCAATTGACGGGTGAGGCCCTCATAGGCATCAAGCCGGGCGGCGGCATCCTCCGGCGGGATGGGCCCGGCGGAAGGGCAGTGGAGTTCAGCCATCTCAAAACGCCTCCTTTTGGTGCTGTATTATGTTCCACGTGGAACAATGGGTGGGATCAGTCCTCCCGGTGAATAAACATCAGGAAAAAGGCCGCAAAAAGCAGCAGGCTGCTTACCAGGATGGCCTTCTCGGAAAATTCCATCACGCACAGGTTGCCCAGGATGGCCCCCACCACAAACAGCCCGATGATGCCGTAAAACAGCATCCCCTTCTGAGCTGCCGGTCGGTTGAGGGTGAAAAAGTACTCACATACCGACTGGGTGGCCGCCCGCAGGTTGCCGATGCACATGGTGGTGGCGGCGCCGTTGCCCCGCACTTTGCGGAAACTCTCCACCTGCAAGCCGCAGGCAAAGCTGGTGAGGCTGTTGGCGGCCAGGTTCAGGCTCTGGGGCATGAAGGCCACCCAAAACAGGATCAGCGCCTCGGCCAGCACGGTGATCTGCCGCCAGTGCAGTTTCAGCTTGCCCTGCAACCGATAGCGCACCAGATCAGCCACCGCGATGCCCAGGGTGAAGGCCAACACCGGGCAGAAGTGGCAGAGCGCCTCCATCCAGCTGCCGGTGGAGAGCTCCACCCCGGTGAGCAGGATGTTGCCGGTCTGGGCATTGGCGAACACCCCGTCCCGGCAGATATAAGAGTAGGCGTCCATGAATCCCCCCGACAGGGTGAGCAACACCGCCAGTCGAAAAGATTCGGACATCTGTTTGGAACGCTGCATCAGAATCCCCCTCTCAATGCCGCGGCCCTGCCGCGGTTACAGCTACCCTATTATAATACCGCGGACTCCGGCAGAAAAGGCCCAAGCCGCAGAAAATGTTCCACGTGGAACATTTGCCCAAGAAAAAGGGCTCAGGCCGTTTAAAATGACGGCGGGATATGCTATAATATCTCTTGTTTGACAGAAAAGCATCCAAAAAGCTGCCCAAAAAGGCGGGCAGCCGGTGGAAAGAAGGGGAGAATGGCCATGGGCAAAGTGGTAGCAATCGCAAACCAGAAAGGCGGTGTGGGCAAAACCACCACGGCGGTAAATCTGGCGGCCTGCGTGGCCTCTCTGGGCAAGCGGGTGCTGGCGGTGGACCTGGACCCCCAGGGCAACACCACCAGCGGCTACGGCATCTCCAAGCGCAGCGTGGAAAAGGGCAGCTATGAGGTGATCATCGGAGAGGTGCCCGCCGCTGAGGCCCTGCGCAAGACCGAGTTCGGGGTGGACGTGCTGCCCAGCAACACCCGGCTGGCCGGCGCAGCCATCGAATTGGTGAACCTGCCCCAACGGGAGCGGCGGCTCCGCCAGGCCCTGGCCACCGTGGCCGCCAACTACGATTACATCTTCATCGACTGCCCCCCCAGCCTGGACCTGCTCACCCTCAACAGCCTGTGCGCCAGCGATACGGTGCTCATTCCCATCCAGTGCGAGTACTACGCTCTGGAGGGGCTGAGCGAACTGATCAGCACCGTCAAAACCGTGCGCAAGATGTACAACCACTATCTGGATATCGAGGGCGTGGTCTTCACCATGTACTCGGGCCGGCTCAACCTGACCCTCCAGGTCGTGGAGCAGGTAAAGAAATACTTTGGGGACAAGGTATACAAGTCCACCATTCCCCGCAATGTGCGGCTCTCTGAGGCGCCCAGCTTCGGCCAGCCCATCAATTTCTACGACCGGGCCAGCCGGGGATGTGAGGCGTACATGGAGATGGCCCGGGAATTTTTGGCCAATCAGAAGCGGTAAAGGGCAGAGAAGAGCGGTCGTTTTGGTCAAGAGGAGGAAATCGCATGGCAAAAGCAAAAAGGGGGCTGGGCCGGGGGCTGGACAGTCTCTTTGAGGACACCACCCCAGCCGCCGAGGGCGGGCAGATCACCAGCCTGCCCCTGCGGGACATCGAGCCGGACAAGGACCAGCCCCGGAAAAACTTTGAGGATGAGAGCCTGGGTGAGCTCTGTGACAGCATCCGACAGCACGGGCTTTTGCAGCCCATTGCGGTGCGGCCCATCCCCGGCGGGGCGGGTTATCGGATCATCGCGGGGGAGCGCCGCTGGAGGGCCGCCCGGCTGGCGGGTCTGGCCGAGGTGCCGGTGGTGATCCGGGACGTGAGCGAGGAGCAGGCCCGGGAGCTGGCCCTCATCGAGAATCTTCAGCGGGAGGACCTGGACCCGGTGGAAGAGGCCCAGGGTATCCGCCAGCTGATGGAAAAGTGCGGCCTCACCCAGGAGGCCGCCGCCGAAAAGCTGGGCAAGAGCCGCAGCGCCGTGGCCAACAGTCTGCGGCTGCTGAAACTGCCCCCCCAGGCCCTGGAGGCACTGCAAAAGGGCCAGCTCAGCACCGGCCATGCCAAAGTGCTGCTGGGCCTCTCCGAGCAGCCGGAAAAGCTGCTTCAGGCGGTGGAGCTGGTGCTGAAAAACGGGCTGAATGTCCGCCAGACCGAGGCCCTGTGCAAGAAACTCAGCCGGGAAAAGTCCGCCCCCCGGCCGGCTCCCAGGATGCCGGCCCTGGCCTCAGAGGTGGAGCTGGCCCTCAAGGAGGTCATCGGCAACGAGGTGAAGGTGAACTACAAAAAGGGCGGCAAGGGCACCCTGACCCTCCACTTTTACTCCGACCGGCAGCTGATGGATTTTGCCAACCTGCTGGGCCACTATGACAAGGACCCGGACGGCGAGCACGACTGGATCGGCGACGAGGACGAAGAAGAGCAGGAATAAACATACAAACGTCAAAAACCGCCCAATAGGCGGCAAAAGATACAAACCGTGAATAAAAAGTGAGGAAAGAATATGCTGGATATTCGTTTTGTGCGGGAAAACCCCGACGCGGTAAAGGAAAACATCAAGAAGAAGTTCCAGGACTCGAAACTGCCCCTGGTGGATGAGGTCATCAAGCTGGATGCCGAGTACCGGGCCGCCATCAAGGAGGGCGACGATCTGCGGGCAAACCGGAACAAGCTCTCCAAGCAGATCGGCATGCTGATGGGCCAGGCCAAGAAGGACCCCTCCAAGGCTGCCGAGGCCGAGGAGATCAAAAAGCAGGTGACCGCCCAGGCCGACCGGCTGAAAGAGCTGGAGGACACCGAGGCGAAGCTGGCCGCCCGCATCCAGGAGATCATGTACACCATCCCCAACATGATCGATCCCAGTGTGCCCATCGGCCCCGACGACAGCTGCAACGTGGAGGTGCAGCGGTTTGGCGAGCCGGTGGTGCCGGATTTTGAGATCCCCTACCATGTGGACATCATGGAGAGCTTCAATGGCATTGATATGGACTCCGCAGGCCGGGTGGCCGGCAACGGCTTCTACTACCTGCTGGGGGACATTGCCCGCCTGCACGAGGCGGTGCTGGCCTATGCCCGGGACTTCATGATCGATGAAAAAGGCTTCACCTATGTGATTCCTCCCTTCATGATGCACGGCGATGTGGTGAAGGGTGTCATGAGCTTCCCCGAGATGGATGCCATGATGTACAAGATCGAGGGAGAGGACCTCTACCTCATCGGCACCAGCGAGCACACCATGATCGGCCGCTTCATCGACCAGACCCTGCCCGAGGCCCAGCTGCCCCTCACCCTCACCAGCTACAGCCCCTGCTTCCGCAAGGAGAAGGGCGCCCACGGCATTGAGGAGCGGGGCATCTACCGCATCCATCAGTTTGAAAAGCAGGAGATGATCGTGGTCTGCAAGCCCGAGGAGAGCATGATCTGGTACGATCGCCTCTGGAAAAACAGCGTGGAGCTCTTCCGCAACCTGGAGATCCCCGTGCGTCAGCTGGAGTGCTGCTCCGGCGACCTGGCTGACCTGAAGGTGAAGAGCTGCGACATCGAGGCCTGGAGCCCTCGCCAGAAGAAGTACTTCGAGGTGTGCAGCTGCTCCAACCTGGGCGATGCCCAGGCCCGCCGCCTGCACATTCGGGTCAAGGGCGCCGACGGCAAGACCTACCTGGCCCACACCCTCAACAACACCTGCGTGGCGCCTCCCCGCATGCTGATCGCCTTCCTGGAAAATCATCTCCAGGCCGACGGCACCGTCACCATCCCCGAAGTGCTGCGTCCCTACATGGGCGGCAAGGAAAAACTCATCCCCAAAAAGTGATCTTCGCAGACCCATTCCAGGGCCGGGCTTTGCAAAAAGCCCGGCCCTTTTGGTTTGGGGCTTGACAGTGCCGGCCAAAAGTCTTACACTGGGGTTGGTCTAATGATATAGACTTGCGGACGCAGCCCATTGGCCGCCCGGACGGGAAGGGAAAGATATGAACAAGCAAATCACGAGATTCTGTCAAAAAAGGGTGCTGCCGGGGATGGCCGCAGTGGGGATGGCGGCGGTCCTGGCCTTTTCGGCCCTGGCCGACGACCGCCGGCAGGAGCTGGCCGGCGAGCGGGAGGATGCCAGCTCCAACCTGGCCCAGCAGCAGGCCCAGCTGGAAGAGAAGGAAGACGCCCTCTCCCAGGCGGTGCAGCAGGGCCAGGCCATGAAGGACCAGAAAGGGGAGATCACCGACCAGATCTACCAGCTCAGCGAAGAGATGGCTCTGCTGGAAGACCAGCTGGAGCGGGCCCGCCAGTCGGTGAACCAGAAGCAGGCCGAGTACACCGCCCAGTGGGATCAGTACAAGGAGATCCTGGGCGGGATGCAGCTGCTTCACGATCAGGGGGGTCTTGCCTGGCTGGCCCAGGCCAAGAGCCTCTACCAGCTGCTTACCTTTTCGGATACGCTTCAGCAGATGAGCCAGGCTGAGGACGAGGCGCTGGAAGTGCTCAAAACCGAGAAGGAGGAGCTGAGCAAGCGACAGCTCTTGCTGGAGGATCTGGAGGCCCAGTTCCAGGCCCAGAAGCAGGAGATGGAGGAGAAGGTGCAGGTGCTCACCGGCCAGATCCAGCAGCAGGACGCAGCCATCAGCGCGGCCCAGGCCGAAAAGGAGGCCCAGCAGGTGCAGGTGCAGGCGGCCCAGGCGGCCTTTGAGGAGGCGGATGATCGGTATGAGGAGTATGTGCGCCAGCAGATCGCTCAGGGAGCTCAGAACCACACCCTCTACTGCGGGCTGGAATTCGGCTGCCCGCTGGACAGCTACGCCTTTCTCAGCTGCCGGTTCGGCGAGCCGGACGGCTGGAGCGGCAAACCCCACGGGGGCATGGATTTTGCGGCCAACGCAGGCAGCACCATCCGGGCCGCAGCCGATGGAGTGGTGCAGGCAGCCGGCGGCAGCGAGAGCTACAGCTACGGCTATTATGTGATCCTCTACCATGGCCGGGACGAGGCAGGCCGCACCATTGCCACCCTCTACGCCCACATGAACGAGGCGCCCCCGGTGAGCGTGAGTCAGTCGGTGACAAAGGGGGAGGCCATTGGCCGGGTGGGAAATACCGGCAATTCCAAGGGCTATCACCTGCATCTGGAGCTGCGCATCGACGGCCAGCGCACCGATCCTCTGGCGTATATCCCGGCCTGAGGCGGGCAAAATGGAATGGGAGACTTTTTTCGGGCGGCTGCGGGCCGCCCGAGCCCCAAAAAAGCGGCAAAAGTTCATGAAAAATACAAAAAACCCTTGACATAAGCCGGACAATCCCATATAATAATCTACGCACCTTATTTTGATTGGTGTAAAATATGGCGGTATAGCTCAGTTGGCTAGAGCATTCGGTTCATACCCGAAGTGTCACCGGTTCGAATCCAGTTACCGCTACCATGATACAGAGTTTCGCTAAGATACTTGGGGGTCGTCCGCAATAGTGGGCGAAAGAAGCTTGCTGTTTTAGCGAAATTCTGTATTTTTTAAAAGGCCCGTTGGTCAAGCGGTTAAGACACGGCCCTTTCACGGCTGTAACATGGGTTCGATTCCCGTACGGGTCACCAAACAAAACCACCGGCGTCTGGCTCCAGGGCCAGGCCGGTGGTTTTTCTGTTCTCCAGGTCCGGGCTGCAAACCCGGGCAAAACTGGCAGGCAAAACAATAGGCCGGGGCAAAAGCCCCGGCCTTTTTATATAGGTGTGTACAGCCGCCCCGCTCCGGCCTCACTCAAAGGTCACGCACCAGTAGGTCCAGCCATACTCGTTGAACCAGCAGGCAATGCCGCACTTGGTAAAAGAGGGGTAGACCATCGCGTTGTAGTGGTCGGTGCTGTTGGCCCAGGCCTCCACAATGGACTGGGCAGAGGGGGCGTTCTGGCCGATGATCTCGATGGTCTGGGACCCGTCATGGGTCAGCCCGGTGTCCACCAGCTGGCTGCACCGCTGATCGGCGATGGCTGTCAGGCCGGAATCCACGGTCAGTGCTCCCACCCCGGCGGCAGCGCGATAGGAATTGATCCCTTCCAGCACTGCGCTGAAGGCGGAATCACTGGAATCGATGCCCCACCAGGTGCCAGAGCCGGCCGCCAAATCAAAGGGGACGGCGCCGTAGGCGGTGCTGGAGGCCGGAGCATCGGCGGAAGAATCCGACCCGGTGGCCTGGCCGGAACTGTCAGAGGCGCTGGATGCAGAGCTGCCCTCCCCGCCGGAGGTGCTGCTCTCGGGTTCAGCCGCTTCCTGGGGGATCACCGTCACCGCACAGCTGGCCTCCACCTGGCCCGCGGCGGCGGTGACAAGGGCGCTGCCCTCGGCCACGGCGGTGAGGGTGCCGGCCTCATCCACCGTCACCACGGCCGGGTCCGAAGAGGTGTAGGTGATGGTGGGATCGCTCACGTCCTCAGGCTCAAGCACGGCCTCCAGCGCCTGAGGTTCCCCGCCCAGGGTGAGGGTGACCGATTCCGGCAGGGTAATGCCGGTGGGGCTTACCACCACGGTGATTTCTCCCTGGGCCGAAATGCTTCCGTCCCCGCTGGCCAGGGTCACAGTGGCGGTGCCGGCGCTCACGGCTGTCAGGTTGCCCTGGGCGTCCACCACCACCACGTCCGGGTCACTGGAAGAATACTGAATGTCCAGTTTTTCCAGAAGTTTGTCCGCCTTGGTCTCGTCGGGTGTCTGCCCGTCGCTGTATGTATAGGTGGGGATGACCTCGCCGGTGCCGCCCCGTTCCATGGTCTGGGGCATTTCCAGCGTCACCCCGGTGATGCTGGAGCCGCAGCCTGTCAAAAGAAGGGCCGCTGTCAGGCCCAGTGCCGCCGCTTTCCCAAAAAGTCTCATCTTCCACACTCCTTTGCTCCTGACCCACAATCCAAAAACTTCCTAGTATCCAGTATAATGGCTGATTCTGCGCTTGTAAAGGCTGGGAGGCGGGCGGCGGGCTGTTCTCCCGGGCGGTTGCCTCTCGGCCCGAAGGCGCCCTGCATCCGGCCCCTGTTCGCCGCACAGTGCCCCTGGAATCGGGTATGCTGCACAGGCGGTGGGCAGTTTAGAGGCCTGTATCGGCAAACTTTGTGGAGCAAGATCTTCCAAGTGTGCTATAATAGAACCAAAATCTGTCGAAAGGAGCCGGAATTGGAAGATGAAGAGAGGGATTGTTCGTTTTTTGGGCCTGGGCACGGCGATGGCCCTGCTGCTCACAGCCTGCGGCGCGTCGGTCACCGGGGTCAGCCTCAGCGTGCCCGATGTGATGGAAAAGGGCGATACTGCCCTGGCCGAGCCCACCTACACCTATAGCAGCGAAGAGGTCCCCGACGAGAGCAAGGCGGACCAATTGCTGGAAAAACTGGACATGCAGTATTCCTCCAGCAACCCGGACGTGGTGATGGTGGACGCCCAGGGCAACCTGGCAGCCGTGAGCGCCGGCACCGCCCAGATCTACCTGTCCAGCGCGGACGGAAAAATCAACTCCAGCGCCCAGGTGCGGGTGACCGTGACCCCCACCGGCATCACGATGCCGGAATCTCTGGCCCTGGTGCTGGGCAGTGAGGAGAGCGGCTCGGCGGCGGCCACGGTCAGCCCGGAAGATGCCAGCGACTATACGGTAGAGTATCGCTCCGGCGATGAGGCGGTGGCCACGGTGGCGGAGGATGGCACTGTGACGGCCCTCTCCGCCGGTCAGACCACGGTGACGGCCTCCATCCGGGGCACCGATCTGGAGGCGAACTGCCAGGTCACCGTATCGCCGGCCATAGAGGAGCTGGACCTGGAAAGCAGCCTCACCCTGGCCCCGGGCGATACCCACACCCTGAATCTGAGCGCCCGGCCCGAGGGCGCCGACCTGAAAGGGGCGGCCTGGAGTTCCAGCGATGAGAATGTGGTGACGGTGGATTCTGCCGGCGCCCTCACTGCGGTGGCTGAGGGGGAGGCCACCGTGACCGCTCAGGTGGGGGGCAAGACTGCCAGCTGCCAGGTTACGGTCCGTCGGCCCTCCTCCGGCGGCAGTTCGGGCAGCGGCTCTTCCGGCGGTTCCTCCAGCAGTTCTTCCGGCAGCACTGCCTATGGCGCGGTTCCCTTTGAGGCGGCAGCGGGCACTCTCCAGTGGTTTGTCATCGAATCCACCGATTCTGCCTACCAGGCCACGCTGGAGAATATCAATGCCTACCGGGCGGCGGTGGGGGTGGCCCCCCTGTCGGCGGATGCCAACCTGTCCTCCATTGCCACCCAGCGGTGCATCGATATGCTGGTGGCCGGAGTGATGAGCCACGACGGCTATCAGACTGCTGAGATCATCGCTCAGAATTACAACTCGGCCCAATCGGTGGTGGATGCCTGGGCCAACAGCCCCGGCCATTACGCGGCCATGACCTCCCCCGATTACACCGCCTGCGGCATCGGCTGTGCCTTTGAGGAGGGCGGTGCCACCTACTGGTGCGTGACGCTGCAATGAACGCCCATGCGGCGCCGCCCGCCCCACAAGCAGAATAGCAGTACCCCCCAGGGCCCGGCATTTGCCGGGCCCTTTTTGATGAGAAAAATAGTAAAAAGTATCATTTTCACCCTTGTTTTTAACCGGGTTTTTACCGGCAAATGATATAGTATACCCGGCAACTCCAAAAAGATGCGTTTGAGTACAGGGAAGAGAAGAGGGAAGAAAATGGATGGTTTGCACGCAGCAGCGCCCAATCTCTGCAATATCTGCATAGACAGGGTGAAGAGGGGAGAGTGCGCCGGCAGGCTGTACCATTATTATCAGCTCCAGCCTCACAGGTTCAGCAGCCAATGCGAGGTGTTCCGGCTGATCGATCAGCTCTGTGACCGGCTGAATTACCCCCAGTGTTCGGATGAACTGCGAAGCTTCTCAACAAAAACCACATCCCCGATCCCCCAAAAAGAGAAAAAGGTGGCACGGCAAATGAGCAAAGAAAAACTTCTGGAACAAAAGGGTGAAAAAGCCACGTTTGTGGTCCATGTGATGTATCGTCAGAACGCCACCTGGCAGGGCAGCGTGACCTGGGCCGAGAAAAATCAGACGGCCAATTTCCGCAGTGCCCTGGAACTGATCAGATTGATGGACAGCGCGGTGGAAGTCACCCATATGGAAGAAGGACCCGCCGCCGAGACCTGACAGGCCGCTTTTTGACCGCTGATTTTACAAGAACATTCCGTATTCAGATACAATGTCCCCTAGGAGGCAACCGCGATGAAGCGCAAACTATTCAGCCGATTCCTCAGCTTCGTGCTGATCCTTGCTTTGGCAGGCAGCATGATGCCCGCCGGCATTCTGGCAGAAGACCAGACAGAAAATGATGGCGGCTCTGTGCTAGGGGCGGCAATCGATGCGATTTTGCCTTCCGTAGAGCAGGAAAGTGCTGCGGCGGAGCCCGCACCCACGGCGGAGCCCGCGCCCACGGCAGAGCCCGCGCCCACGGTAGAGCCCGCGCCCACGGCAGAGCCTACACCTACGGCAGAACCCACGCCCACGGCGGCTCCGAGCCCCAGCGTGACTCTTACGCCCAGCGCGACCCTCACGCCCAGTGTGACTCCTACACCCAGCATAACCTCTACGCCCAGTGCCACTCCCACGCCCAGTGCGACTCCTACCCCCAGCGTGACCCCCACCGTCAGCCCTTCGCCGGTTCCCGGCGAGGGAGAGCTGCTGCTGGCCAAACTGATGGAGATGGAGGACGAAGAATTCCTGGCAGCGGTGGAAGAGCTCACCGATGAAGAGCGCGCCGCCCTGGCAGAACTGAGCGAGGAGCAGCTGGCAGAATATACGGCCCGGTTGGAGAGCCTGCAAGAACCGGCAGAGCCCCGGGAGTATACCGCCCAGGTGACCGATGAAAACGGTGCGGCCCTGCTCACCGTGAAGGCCACGGCCCCGGCGAAGGCGTTTTCCGAGGAGGTTGTGCTGAAGGCGGAGATGCTCGCCGGCCAGGAAAAACAGAAGGCCGGAGAAGAGCTGGAGCAGGCTCAGGTGGGCTATGACGGCTATTTTGCCATGGACATCCGCTTTGAAAATGCCCAGGGCGCCCAGGTGGAACCCCAGGGCGAGGTGCAGGTGACCATGACCCTGACCGGCCTGCTGCCCGAGGAGGCCGAAGCTTCCACCCTGTCGGTCCAGCACCATGAGGAGCAGCCGGACGGCACCGTAACAGTAGAGCAGGTGGCCCAGGCCGATACAGAGACCCGCACAAAGGCAGAAACGGCCGGGCAGGAGCCGGGCACGGTCACGGTGGAGGGGAGTGATATGACCGCGAACTTCGCGGTAGAAAAATTCTCCATCTTTACGGTGACCTATCGGGGCAGCACAAAAACCATCACGCTCCACTATGTGGATGAAAAGGGAGAGCCTCTGCCCTATGGCCAGGACGGTACATATGAGCAGAGCATAACCTTGAATTTGGACGGCAGCAGCGGCGCAAAGAACATGAGCGATATCGTTGTGAGCCGCGGGATCTATCAGATCTCCTGCCAGGGCGTGCTTTATCGGTACAAAGAAACTCGCTTTGGCGGCTGTACCGAAACAAATGATCTGGTAAATCAGGTCCAATACAGCAATCAAAAATGGAACTATCGGAATCAAAACAATAGTCTGGTGCCCATGACCCAGGATAGCCCGGAGTTCTATCTGATCTATCAAAAGGAAGAAATCAGCGTCACGCCGCTGGGGGACGATAAAAAAACCATCTCGGAGGCAGATACCGGCATCCATTTTGAACTGTTTGACTATGATACCAAGATCAACTATTCCCTGGAAAGCAAAGGCCTGCTGTCCGCTTTCAACTTTTTCCATTGGGGCTCCGACATTTACGGGAGTGTCAACAATGGAAATAAGAATCTGCAGCAGGGAATCCTGGCCAATACGCTGAGCAATGGGTATCCCTCGCTGGCCGGAGGCGGCAGCCTGGGCTTCTTGTTCGGGGCAGAGAGCGACCCTGCCGTTACTGGATACCAGACGGATCATCTGCTCTATGAGGCCGAGGATGGCTATTATGTGTACGACAGCAGAGAGCATGCCGTCGATTATGACCCTGAGGCCAAACGGTTCTATGTGAGGAGCTATACCGAAAAAACCGATGGTTCTTCGGCAGATACCACGGCATTCCTGCCGCTGAACACCACCCAGGATTGGACAGGGAACCGGCACATTGCGGAAAAAGACACCAATTATTGGTTCGGTATGACCATGATTGCCGATTTCAATCAGCCCCTGAACGGCCAGGTAAACAACAAGGATATGATCTTTGAATTCCGCGGCGATGATGATATGTGGATTTTCATCGACGATGTCCTGGTGCTGGACCTGGGCGGAATTCATGCGGCAGTGGGCGGCAGCATCAACTTTGCCACCGGCGAAGTGAAGACCAAGGATGTGAACAATCGGGAGCAGACAACCACCATCAAGGCCATGTTCCAGAACGTTTATGGCGCCGATCTGAATGAGAGCCTGTTCCACGGCGATACATTTTCGGATTACAGCCAGCATACCATTCAGTTCTTTTATCTGGAACGGGGCGCCGGCGGCTCCAACTGCTATATCAAACTGAACCTACCCACCCTGCCGGCCCACGACCTGGCGGTGGTAAAACAGCTGAAGGGATCCAATGCAAATATCACCACAGATACGTCCTTCTCCTTTACTCTGCTGGATTCTGACAACAAGCCGGTGGCAAACGCCCCCTACAAGCTGTACAACGCGGATGAGTGGTACCAGAACCCCAACGGAGCAACGCCGATTCAGGATCGTCTGGTCACCGACCCCAGTGGCATATTCAACCTGAAAGCCAATCAGGTGGCCGTTTTTGAGGATCAGCTGGAAGAGGGGAAACAATACAAAGTCCGGGAGAACACCGCAGATATTCGGGAGTACCTGGCCAATGTAATTGTGAACTCCCAGCTGCAAGGTGTCATTGACCCGGAGATCCTGGTGGATTCGGACAACAAGATCGCCCAGTTCGTCAATGTGGCCAAGCAGGATAGCAAGCCGGTAGAAATAAAAAAATCGCCCACAATCGAAAAAAAGGCGATCAAGGCAACGGACAGCTATCTGTATGACCTGAGCCTATCGGTTTCGGGCAAGGCCCAGGCCGATGGCCAGAAGCTGGATGTGATCTTTGTGTTGGATCAGGCGCTGCTTGAAGGCGAAAGCAATCGGCAGACCGTCCAGAGCGCGATCCAGAATATGGAGGCGACCCTGAAAAGTGCCGGCTATGATACCCGCTTTGCGGTGGCCGGTTTTGGCGGAGCGGAAGACAACGCGGTTTGGAGTTCCGCCGGGCTGCTCTCCAGTTGGAAGGGAGACGCCTCCCAGCTCTCTCTGGCAAACGGGACCTATGGCGATGCCTCCAACTACGAGGCAGGTCTGCGGGAGGCCAACGAGCTGCTTTTGGGGGGAACTGTCCGGGAGGGGGCCCTCACAGCGGTGATCTTACTTTCGGGCAAGGAGCCCGATGCCCACTACGTCCAGCGGGATCAGACGGTTGAGGAGATGCCGCACAAAGGAGAAATTGTGGGCAGCACTGCCTGTGACGGCGACACCTGTGATCTTCCCCTGGAAAATGCCAAGCGGGAAGCGGTCTCGCTCAACTCGGATTGCTTCTATATGGTCAGCGTGAACAATGATGCGCTGAAGGACGGCACCATGCTCCCGCTCATCAAAAGCGCCTCTCAGGTGGATGAGACGGACAAGGGCGTTTATATGGTGGACAGCCTTGCTGAGCTGCATAGCAAGGCCCTGAGCATCATTACCGATCAGATGACCAGTGCCCGGTTTACCGGGGTAAGCATCCAGGATGAACTCTCCCAGTATGCGGACGCGGTGATGACCGGCAGCAAATGGCTGAGCATCTCGGTGCTGCACCCGGTGGAAACGGACGGTCAGGTGACCATGCAGCCGGTGAGCGGCGTCATGGAAGGGCAGCTTACCCAGAATGGCAGCGAGTATACCTATACGGTTACCCTTCCCGGTGGTTCCAATACAACCCTGACGGCCACCTACGACAGCCTCAACAAAAAGCTCCATCTGCAATTTCCCGAGGACTATCAACTGGAAGAGGACTGGACCTATGAAGTGCATCTTCAGATTCAGGCCAATGACAGCGCAAAGGTGGAGTTCCTCCGCAGCGGGTATCCCAACCAGGGCGATGCCGGTACCGGCACCCACGCCAGCCAATCGGGCTTCTATTCCAACGATGGCGCCCGGTTGACGTACCTCTACAACGATCAGCGCGCCCAACCTCTGGCGTACCCCAAGCCGGTGATCCGGCTGGATACCGTCAGCACCACCATCACCAAGACCTTCGTGGGCCTCACCCAGGACCAGCTGAAAGGGCTGCAAAGCGGATATACCCTCACCCTGGATTGGGAATACGACAGCGAAAAAGGTAAGATCAGCCTGAATCTCGCCGGGGAAAATATCCAGCTGCAAGGGGATACCCCTTATACCAAAACCTGGACCCGGGAATTCCCCAAAAACACGGTCTGCACCATCTCCGAGAGCGGGTATGCAGTCCCGGATGAAAATCTGGAAGTGACCGTTACTGGCACCAACGCCGCTTCTCCCATCAAGGCCCCGGCGGGCCAGAGCAGCGCCCTTTCCCTGGGCAGCTGGACGGTGGCGGCAGATAAAAAATCGGTTGCCGTGCAGAACAGCTACACCAACAACTATGGCTCCCTGGTCATCCACAAGACGCTGAACAGCTTCAACGAGACCATAGGCAGCGACGCCACCTTCCTGTTCAAGATCACCCACGAGGGCAGCGGCCAGGTCTGGTACCGCTACCTCACCTTCAGCAAGGAGGGCACGGCCGATCTGACCATGGACCACCTGCCTCTGGGCAGCTATATCGTGGAGGAACTGCCCGGCGCCGGTTACAAGCTCAGCACAGGCTCGGCGGCAGAAGTGTCCACCGAAGTGAAATGGAATCAGGACGGCAGCGTCAGCTTTACCAATGAAAAGACCGGCGAAAAGAATCCCGGCGACCAGAGCATCCAGCAGAACAATTTCCACTATGACAGCGCAAAAGGTCAGTGGGTCTTCAGCCAGAACAATACCCTGAAAGACCAGGCGGGCCAGAGCTGAAAAAACGGCAGAGAGGAGAGAAAGATATATGCGAAAACCCCTGATAAAAACTCTGCTTTCCGTTCTGCTGCTGGCGGTGGCCCTGGTGGGCAGCACCGTTGCCTATCTGACAGCGGCGGACACCCCGGCCACCAACACCTTTCGGCTGGCGCAGGTAAGCACCGAAATCGAGGAAACCGGCAATACCAGCGAAAACAAATTGGCTGTGGTGGAGAATACCGGCAAATCGCCGGTGTATGTGCGGGCTAAGGTGCTGATCTCCAGCGGTGATGCCAGCGTGAAAGAGGATATGTTCCAATTCACCTATGGCAGTGACTGGGAAGAAGGGGAGGACGGCTTTTACTACTATAAGCAGGTACTTCCCGGCGTGGGGGAGGACGGAAAAATCCTTGAGACCACCCCGCTCTTCACCGGCATAGAGGTGGATGGCAATGTACCCTCCACAGCGGTGTTCTCGGTGGATGTTTACCAGGAAAGCGTACTGGCCCCCGGCGGTGAGAGCTATACGCTGGAACGTGCCCAGGCGGCATTTAGGGCCAAGGGATGAGCCCGGACCTGAGGAGGAGAAAGAGAGCCCATGGTTAAAAAACTCTGCAATATTCTATCCACAGTGGTACTGATCTTCCTTTTGGGGATCGCGGCCGCCATCCTGGTGCCCATGGCCATGGGGTACAAGGAGATGGCCGTCCTCAGCGGCAGCATGGAACCGGGCATCCCGGTGGGCAGCGTAGTCTATGTCAAGCCCATGGACGCCTCCCAGCTGGCAGAAGGGGACGTCTGCACTTACCTGTTGGCGGATGGATCCAACTATGTGACCCACCGGGTGGTCAGCATCGACACCACCCGCAAGACCCTGATCACCCAGGGGGATGCCAACACCGAGCCGGACGGGGAGGTCGCCTTTGGCCAGGTGCTGGGCAAGGCCCGGTTTCACCTGCCCCTGCTGGGGTATATCTCCATCCACGCCAGAACATCCCGTGGAATCCTGGCGATCTGCGGGGCGCTGGTGGTGGTCATCTTGCTGAACTTCGTCCCCATGATCCTGGAAGCGGATGAGGAAGAAAAGAAAAAGCCGCCCCGCTTCTCTGCCAAACAGCCGGAGAAAGAGACAGAAAAAAAGACAGAGAAGAAAGTGTGGAGAAAAAGCGAACACAGCTGAACAGGATGCGATCCCACAACAAATTTTTTGAAAAGTATGATTTTTGCCCGCCTCTTTAACCGTACCATAACCCCTGTGCGGTAAACTGTAGAGCGGAAATTGCGGCCGACGACTGACAAAATGGGCGTCTTGCCGGATACCCGACGGGCTTTTTGCTTTTATCCTTCACTGAAAAAAGAAAAATGATAAAAAAGGATGGTTACACAATGAAAAAGAAGAATCTTCTCACTGCTGCGCTCAGCCTCTCCCTGATCGGCGTGATCGCGGTGGGCGGCACCCTGGCTTATTTCACCGATAAGACCGACGCCAAAACCAACACCTTTACCGCCGGCAATGTGGAGATTGAGCTGATTGATAAATCGGAGAACGGAGATGGCCGGACAGCGGGTAGGCCTAATGCGGATGGAAACGGTATCACCTACAGCAATGTCATGCCGGGTGATGTGCTCAGCAAGGAAGTGAGCGTCAAAGTGGACGATAGCAGCCAGAGCGCTTGGGTGGCCTTGAAACTGACGGTGGATACTACACTGCCGCAGGACAGCAAATTGAACAAAGATGATGTTGAAAAAGAGATCTGGAAGATGATCAAAAAAGCGGTGGCGGAAGAGCAAAGCAGCAAAACAGAAGGTACTGGAGTGTGGAACAAAGAAGGAGATATCTTCTATTATGACCAGCATCCGGAAGATGCGAAAAAGGACAAAGGCGGTGTGGACGCTACTCAGACTGCCGACTATCTCTTCAAGGGTCTGACCATTCCCACTACCTGGGGGAATGAGTATGAGGGCATCTCCTTCAGCATCAAGGTGGAGGCCGCAGCTGTCCAGCAGGCCAATCTTACATATGACGAGGCAAAAAAACAGCTTAAAAATCTGCTGAACAGCACCACCGGCACCTAAGCAAACACCCTGACCGCAAAGTAAATCCCACATCAGCCAGAAAGGAGAGGGCCGGATGAAGGCAAGGCTTTTGAGCGCCGCGGCTGCGGCGCTGATCCTGGCATTGGCGCTGGCCGCTCTCCCTCTGGCATTGCCCCGACTGTGGGGCTGGCAGGTCTACAGCATCCTCACCGGCAGCATGGAGCCGGCCCTGCCGGTGGGCAGCGCCATCTATGTACAGGAATGGGAGGCCGGGGACCTTCAGCCCGGAGATGTGATCACCTTTACTTTGGGCAACGCTACCTCTCTGGTAGAGACCCACCGGGTGGTGGAAAACGATGCCCAGGCCGGGCAGCTGATCACCAAAGGGGACGCCAATGCCGAGCCGGACATCAACCCGGTGGCCTATGACCGGGTCGTGGGCAAGGTGGTTTTCTGCATACCGTTTCTGGGCAATGTGGCCCGACTGTTCCGCACCGGCGCCGGCATGGCGGCCTGCGCGGGAGTCTTGGTTGCGGCAGGGGCCCTGTGGGCTCTGGCAGACAGGATAAAAAATAGGGAGAAGTTCCAGTGAAGAAGAGAGTTTTGCTGATGGGCACGGCCGCTGCCCTGATTGTGGCCGCTATGGCGGGCGGCTCGCTGGCCGCCAGCCAGGTCAGCGGCGACCAGGCCATGCAGGCTCCCCTGAACGCCACCAGCCTGAGCATCCAGATGGAAACGACGGATGACTCGCTGGGCGGGGGAAACTGGATGCCCGGCAGCACGGTGGAACTGGCCAGCGGCGAGGCAGAGGGCATCTACACGGTGAAAAACACCGGCAATGTGGACAGCTATGTCCGCGTGACCCTGTACGCCTACTGGGGCGACGCCGACCAGGTAAACACCGGCTTTACCGCCCAGGATGAGCAGGGCGGCAGCCAGGTGATCCAGCTGGAGATCACCCCGGACATGCTGGGGGAGGGCTGGCTCCAGGCAAGCGGAGGCCTCCTGGCCCAGGCGGTGGATGGCAAGCGGGTATTCTACTACTCCGAGCCGCTGGCCGGCGGCCAGTCCACCACGGCGCTATTGAAAAGCATCCGCCTGCCGGAGGAACTGGACAATCAGTATCAGAACCAGTCCTTCAGCCTCAAAGTGAAGGCGGACGGCGTGCAGTTTATTGGCGGCGAGTACAATGAGATCAATGCCGACGGCATCCTCTCGGCCTGGGGCGTCAAGGCCACTCTGGGAGAGGACGGAAGCATTCTCTCGCTGGAGAACTGAGCGATGGCGGAAAGGCAGGGAAAAACCTTGAGGAAAAAAATCGGTGCCCTGATGCTGGCGCTGGCCCTCGCGGCCGCGCTGGCCCTGGGCTGCTTTGCCGCTGAGCCCACCGGCACGGTGACCTATGACGGCCAGAATCTGGCAGTGGAGGGGGATATGTCCGGCTTTTCGGGCATGGTGCCCGGCCTGCCCAAGGCCGGCGCCATCCAGCTGAAAAACATCTCCTCCAAGAGGGCGCACTTTTACCTGGAGGCCGATGTGCTCCAAAGCCTTCTCAACGCCACCGCCAACCAGAAGGATACCGCCTATACCGTCAGCCTCAGCTGCGGGGATACGGTGCTGTATGGGTACGACCCGGCCACCGGCCTCACCGGCAGCCTGGTGGGCGGTCTGGGCAGCGAGGGCCTGGAAGAACTGAATGATTCCTTTGCCGAGCCCCGCCTGGTGGCCACCCTGGCCCCCGGCGAGACCACGGAATTGAATTTTTCCATCACGCCGGACGCCCGCAGCACCAACGATCAATACCAGGCCGCCCAGGGCCTGGTGGAGTTCCGCTTCCTGGTCTCGGATGTGGAGGGGCAAAGCCCCAAGCCCGAGACCATTGTGGAGAAGGGTAAAGACCAGATCATTACCCAGACCCGCTACCTGGTCCAGGCCGCCAAGACCGGCGACACCAACCTGATCTTTGTGGCGGCGGGGGTATTGGTGCTGGCCCTGCTGGTGTTGTTCATCGCCCGCAAAAAGGACAAAGACAAGGATAAAAACCACAGAGAGAAAGGGGATCGTTGAGGATGCGCAAGAGCTTTGCCGCCCGCCTGGTGAGCGCGGCGCTGGCCCTGGCCTGTGTGCTGGCCATTCCGGCCTTTGCCGATGAGCCCCAGGGCCGGATCATCACCTTCCGCCCCGGCATGGAGGGCTCCCGGTTCAGCGATTCCTATACCCAGTATCTGGAAGAGGCCGGCTATACCTATGAGGTCAGCAGCGCCACCGGCAGCCTCTCGGTGCTGGTGACCGAAGGACAGTCCCTGCCCAGCGCGCCCCAGATAGACCAGATCCTGCCGGGAGACGACCGCTATCAGGTAATCAACGTGGCCTCCGGCTATGGAGACACCGGGTTCAGCGAGGAGTATGTGGTGGAGTACGCCATGAAGCGCCAGGGCGAAAATTACGCCTACACCGTGGAATACCGGGACCGGGCCACCGGCGCCGAGGTGGCGCCCGCCTTGCAGGGGACTTCCAGTGCCGTGACCCTCACCTTCCAGGCGCCGGCGGTGTCCGGCTATCGGGCCGAGACAAGCGAGGCCAGCCTGACCATCACCGCCCAGGGGCCCAATGCGCTCACCCTCTGGTATGAGGCGGTTGCGCAGGGGGGCGAAACCACCACCGTGACCACGCCGGGCACCGTGACCTACCAGTATGAGGACGTCACCCTCTACCGCAACGCGGCCACCGCCGACGACGGCGCCGTCGAGGGGGCCGGCGGGGACAGCACAGCGGCCGGAGGCGAGGAGATCAACCCGGATGAGACGCCCCTCACCGACGGGCAGACGGGGGGAGGCACTGAGGAGATCCAGCCGGATGCGGTACCCCAGGCCGGCGCATCCGGCCAGCAGACCGGGGGCATTGCCGCAGGGGTTCTGATCGGCGTCGGGGTCGGCCTGGCCATTCTGCTGCTGGCGGCAGTGCTGCTGCTGCGCCGCAAAAAGGCTGGCGCATCGGCCCGATAAGTGATATCATACAGGTGAATCACCCAGAGGAGCTTGCCCTGGCGGCGGCTCCTCTTTTCTATCAGAGCAAGGGGAAAAGCGATGCAGCAAAAAAAGAAAAGGAAGATTTCGGCTTTGGGGCTGGTGCAGCTGGCGGCGCTGGTGGTGGTGGTGATCTCGGCGGCGGCCATCCTTCGGCAGCTGTATATCTACTGGCAGGGGGAAAAGACCTATGAGGACCTGCGCCAGCAGTATACCGCCGCCGCCCCCCAGCAGGAGAGCGACGGCCAGCAGGCCGAAGAGTCTTTCACCCTGCTGGATGTGGATTTTGATTCTCTTCAGGCCCAGAACCCGGACGTGGTGGGCTGGATTGACTTTGACGCCATCCGGCTGAGCTACCCGGTAGTCTGGTCGGGGGACAATGAGAAATACCTGCGCACCCTGTGGGACGGCACCCCCAACACGGCGGGCAGCATCTTTTTGGAGGGCGCCAACACCGGCTGGCAGGATCTGCACCTCATCCTGTATGGGCACAACATGCACAACCGCAGCATGTTTGGCAACCTGCGGGAATACCGGGACCCGGATTTTTACAAGGAAAACGGGGGCTGGTTTACCCTGTACACCCCCCAGGACGGGATCTGGAGATACCAGATCTTCGGGGCCAAGCAGGTGAGCAGCGAGGATTCCCTCTATACGGTGGGCTTTGCGCCGGGAGAGGCCTACACCGAATTTCTCCGGCAGATGTGCCAGGGCCTTTTGTACGATACCGGCGTGAGCGTCTCCCCTGAGGATCATGTGATGACCCTGAGCACCTGCGTGGGGGACGATGACCAGCGGCTGGTGGTCCTGGCCCGCCGGGCCCGGCAGGTGGGCTGAAAAATTCCCTTCAAAATCAGAATGGCGCCCCTTGCCAACGCAAGGGGCGCCGTTTGCTGTACGATTCAGTGGGCACGGGCGGTTTCCCGCCGGTTCAGCAGAACCACCGCCGCGAAGATGAGGGCCACCCCGGCGCACTTGGCGGGGGTGAGGGGCTCACCCCACAAAAAAATCCCGATGAGGGTGGCGCTGAGGGGCTCGGCTGTGGCCAGGATGGCCGCCCGCCCTGCCTCCATCCGGGCAAGACCCCAGGTGTAGAGCAGGTAGGGCAGGATGCTGCAAATCAGGGTGTTGATGAGCACTTCCCCCAGGGCCAGGGGCTGGGCACAGAGCCGGGCCAGCTGGAGGGGAGAGGTGAGCAGCAGGCACCCGGCCGCTGCAAAAAAGAAGGTGTAAGCGGTGACCGTGAAGGTGTGGTACCCACGGCTCAGGGCCGCCTGCCCGAAGATGGAGTAGAGGGCATAGCCGATACCGCTGCACACCCCGATCAGGATGCCGCCGCCCGTCAGGGTCTGGCCGCCGGTATAGCCGGCCACCAGCACGCAGCCCCCAAAGGTACAGGCCAGGGCCAGGAGTTTGGCGGGGCCGATCTTCTCCTTGAAAAAGAGGGCCGAAAAGAGCATCACCCAGATGGGGCTGGTGTACAGCAGCACCACCGCGATGCCGGCCCCGGCGGCGCGGATGGTGGAAAAATAACACCAGTTGAAAAAGACCATGCTCATCAGCCCGGTGCCCGCAAAGAGCCACAGGTCCCTGGGGCGCACCCGCAGCAGCCGGCGGTCTCTGAAAAAGAGAAACAGGAAGGTGAGCAGGGCGCTGAGCAGGCACCGGCCCGCCACGATCTGCATGCTGTCAAAACCCAGGGCGGAGAGCCCCCGCACAAAAATGCTGATGAGGCTCCAGAGGACGGCGGCGGCCAATACCGCCAGGGCCGGGGCATGTCGGTTCATACTGTTCCCTCCCGGATCAGTTTGGCCAGTTCCCCGGTGTCGGCGGCCAGGTAGTCGGCCCCGGCCTGCCGCAGTTCCTCCCGGGTGCGGAAACCCCACAGCACCCCGCAGGTGGTCAGCCCTCCGTTGCGGCCGGTGAGGATGTCCACATTGCTGTCCCCCACAAAGAGGGTGGCGGCCGGGTCGGCTCCCAATTCATCCATCAGGTGGTGCAGGCTGGTGGGGTCGGGCTTGGCGGGCACCCCGTCCACCCGGCCTTTCACCAGGTGCACCAGACCGGGCAGGTAGTGTTCCACCACCGCCTTGGCGGGGCCGTCGTCCTTGTTGCTGAGCACCCCGGTCTGGACCCCCTCCCGCTTCAGGTCAGCCAGCAGCTGAGGGATCCCGGGGTAGGGGGCGGTGGTGTCCTCCTTGTGGAGGGAGTAAGCCTTCAGGTATTCCTCCAGGGTCCGGGCCAGAGCCTCGGGGGTGCGCTGGTCCGGGGGAGAAAACCGCTCCACCAGTTTGGGCATCCCGTTGCCCACAAAGGTCTTGTAGGTGTCCACCGAATAGGTGGGCCAGCCGTGGGCCCGGCAGACCAGATTGGCGCAGTAGGCCAGGTCCTGGATGGTGTTGAGAAGGGTGCCGTCCAAATCAAAGATTACTGTCTGAAACATTTGTACTTCCGCTTCCTTTTATATATAGGTGTGCTGGCCGCCGCCGCTACAGGGGCAGGTTCCGGGCCGTGCGGGCCGAAACGCTGCGGATTCGATAGCGGGCAGCGGGCAGTTTCAGGGTGAAGGTGCCCCGCCCCTTCAGCGCGCTGAAGGGATTCTGGCGGAACACCGTCCGGGCAAGATCCGAAAAGACACAGACCTCATACCGGGTGAGCCGGCGGGTGTAGCACAGGGTCAGGCTGGAGCCGGTGCGCCCCACCCCCTCCCGCCGGAACCCCTCGGCGGCCTGGAGCCCCAGACAGCCGAAAAAGAGCATCCCGAACAAAAACAGAAAGGTGTAGGCGGGCCAGAGGGCGCGGCTCAGGATGGCCAGCAGCAGGCAGAGGCCCATCCCCCCCGCCGGGAACCAGAAAAAGGCGGCCAGGCTGCGGCCCCTGGTGGACTCGTACCGGCTGGGGGGCAGGTACAGCCCGGGCATCAGCCGACGCAGGCTGAGCCAATCCCCCTTTTTGCACAGGAAAAGGGGAGACTCCAGCCCCTGGTCATGGCCGGCGGCCAGGTACACCGGGTATCGGCCCAGCAGCCGGGCGGCGGGGCTCACCCGCACCTGGCAGCTGGTGACCGCGTCCAGCCACACCCGCCGCTCGCTCACCCGCAGCAGCCCGTACCGGGCCACCAGCACCTGGTGATCCCGGGCCACCCGCAGGTTGGCCCGGCAGAGAAAATTGTATCCCAGGCTGAACACATAGAACAAAAACCCCAGGGTTACCAGCCAGGCCAGCCCGGCGGGCAGTACCCGCCGCACCAGGGCCTCCGCCTGCAAAAGTCCCTGCCAGGCGGTCTGGGTGAGAAAGGGGTCCAGCTCGTTCAGGGTTTTGCGGGCACTGTACACCGCCATCAGGCCGGTAAGGGTCACGTTGAAGCCCAGCACCAGCATGCTCAGCCGCTCCACCCCCACCGGGGCGAACACCGGGTTTTCACTCTCGGCGGGCATCAGGGCCCGGGCCAGAGCCTGGGCATCCCGGCGGGGCAGACAGAGGGTGATGCTGCCGGGCAGGCTCTGGCGGGTGTACACCGTCAGCCGGCTGGCCCCCACCAGCCGGAACAGAAAGGGCCGCACCACCAGGGCGGAGGCCAGCTCCGGAATCCGCACCTGCCGGCGCAGGCGGAACAGCACCCCCAGGCGGATGGTGAGCAGGTCGCCCTCCAGCCGCCAGCCGGAGCACTGCCACATCACAAAGCTGAAGCCCAGCAGCACCAGGAGAATGAGGGCGTCCTGCCGCAGGGCCAGCACCAGGCTGGGCCAGTCGAATCGGATCAGGGCCCGGAGCATGGGCAGCAGGCAGAGGGCCAGCCATTTGCGCACGATGTGCAGGCTGTACAGGGGATGAAACCGGCGGAAGGTCATGGCCGGCCTCCCTGCAACAGAAAGGTGAGGGCCTCAGCGTCCGCCAAAGTCAGGGCCGGCAGCAGGCAGGCCAGCCCGCCCCCCGCATAGAGCAGCAGGGTCTGGCAGCCCGAAAACCGGGAGAGGGGGGAGGAATATCGCACCACCCCGCACAGGGCCCGCAGAGGGATCCGCTTGACGCAGGGGAACAGCACCCCCGAGCGGATGCACAGCTCGGTGTCGTCAATGAGGATCTCCAGCCCGGGCAGATACCCCAGCAGGCAGTAGAGGCAGAACAGCAGGGCCAGCCCCCAGGCCAGCGCCCCCGCCAGATGGTTCAGCCAGAAAAGGACGGCCCCCGTCAGCCCGCCGCCCAGCAAAAGCCAGACCCCGGTGAGCTGGATGCCGGCGGGAGAAAGGCGAATGATCATAGAACCTCCTTGAAAGCCCCCGGGCAGTACCCCGGGCCAGGACGGATATACAAAAGTATTATAAATACTTTGCGAAAAAAGGGCAATCCTTTGCCGCCGGGCAAAAACCGCAAAACCGTTCTGTTTTGGGGGGCTTTATGCTATAATAAAACGGGGTGCGCCAGGCGGGGCCAAGGCCCGGCCCTTTGCGCCCCATTTTCATCATAGCTTTTTTACAGGCGAAAAATACCGAATCCTGCCCGGCGGCGTCCGGCCAGGGAAAAAAGGGGAGAACCTATGCTTGAAGTTTTGAAAGCGGTGCTGATGGGCATCGTGGAGGGCATCACCGAATGGCTGCCTGTCTCCAGCACCGGCCACATGATCCTGGTGGAGCAGGTGGTGCAGTTTGAACTCAGCGACGCCTTTGTGAGCATGTTCCGGGTGGTGATCCAGCTGGGGGCCATCCTGGCGGTGGTGCTGCTGTATTTCGGGCGGCTCTGGCCCTTCCGCAAGCTGCCTGCCGGCGAGGCGGAGGGGGGCTCGCTGCCCCAGAAGCTGCTGGCCCGGTGTGACCGGGAAAAGTGGATTTTGTGGGCCAAGATCCTGGTGGCCAGCCTGCCCGCCGCCATCATCGGGCTGCCGTTGGACGATTGGCTGGATGAACACCTCTACAACGCGCCGGTGGTGGGCCTCATGCTCATCCTGTACGGCGTGCTGTTTCTGGTGGTGGAGGACCGGCGCCGCCGGCCCCGCATCGTCCGCATGGAACAGCTCACTTACCGGGACGCGGTGATCATCGGCATCTGGCAGGTGCTGGCCCTGATCCCGGGCACCAGCCGCAGCGGCGCCACCATCGTGGGCGGGCTGCTGCTGGGCACCTCCCGCCCGCTGGCGGCCCAGTTCACCTTCTATCTGGCCATCCCGGTGATGTTCGGGGCCAGCGGCCTCAAACTGGTGAAGTTTGTGGCCGAGGGCAACAGCTTCACCGGGCAGGAAGTGGCGGTGCTGCTGGTGGGCATGCTGGTGGCCTTTCTGGTGAGCGTGGCGGCCATCCGCTTTTTGATGAACTATGTCAAGCGCCACAGCTTCAAGGTGTTTGGCTGGTATCGGATCTTCCTGGGGGCGCTGGTGCTCTCGGTGGCTTTCTGGGAGAAGGTGCTGGGCTGAGGCCCGGCAACAGAAAAAACGCGGGCCCCGGCGGGGCCCTGGATGTGGAGGAAAGACAATGGCATCAAAGGTATATTTCACCGATTTCCGCAGCTATGGCAAGGAGAGCCTGCCCCACAAGCTGCAGCGGCTGATCCGGGCGGCGGGCATCGGCAACATCGACATGAACAAGCAGTTTGTGGCCATCAAGATCCATTTCGGCGAGCCGGGCAACCTGTCCTATCTGCGGCCCCAGTACGCCAGGGCGGTGGCCGAGGTGGTGAAGGAGCAGGGAGGCCTGCCCTTCCTCACCGACTGCAACACCCTCTACCGGGGCAAGCGCAAGAACGCCCTGGATCACCTGGAGGCGGCCGCCGAGAACGGCTTCAACCCCACCACCACCGGCTGTCAGATCCTGATTGCCGACGGGCTCAAGGGCACCGACGAGGTGCTGGTGGACCTGCCGGACGGGGAATATGTGAAGCAGGCCAAGGTGGGTCGGGCCCTGATGGATGCGGACATTCTCATCAGCCTGAGCCATTTCAAGGGCCATGAGGCCACCGGCTTCGGCGGCGCGCTGAAGAACATCGGCATGGGCGGCGGCAGCCGGGCCGGCAAGATGGAGCAGCACAACAGCGGCAAGCCCCAGGTAAACCAGAAAAAGTGCGTGGGCTGCCACGGCTGCGAGCGGGCCTGCGGCCAGGACGCGGTGGCCTTCGGGCCGGACGGCAAGGCCCAGATCCTCCAGGACAAGTGCGTGGGCTGCGGCCGCTGCCTGGGCGCCTGCAACTTTGACGCGGTGTACAACGCCAACGGCCATGCCAATGAGATCCTGGATTACAAGATCGCCGAGTACGCGGCGGCCATCTGCCGGGGCCGGCCCCACTTCCACATCAGCCTGATCGTGGACGTGAGCCCCCAGTGCGACTGCCACGCCGAGAACGACGCCCCCATCCTGCCCAACATCGGCATGCTGGCCAGCTTTGACCCGGTGGCTCTGGACGAGGCCTGTGCCGACCTGTGCAACGCCCAGCAGCCCCTGCCCGGCACCCTCTTGTGGGACGCCATGGCCCGGCCCGATTTTACCGACCATCACGACCACTTCACCAATACGGCCCCGGTCACCGACTGGCATTTTACCCAGATCCACGCCGAAAAGCTGGGCCTGGGCAGCCGGGAATATGAGCTGATCAAGCTGAAATAATCTTTGTATCCCCAAATTTTGCCCCGCCGCCCGCCTGCCCTTTTGGGACCGGCCGGGCGGCGGGGCTTTTTGGGACCAAAGAAAGCAGGACCTCAAAACCCTACAAAAGAGGTCCCGCTTTTGGAAAATGGCTGATTATGGAAAGAGACTTGATTATGGAAAGAGACTAAAGATGAAAATCAGGCAGGTAGATCACTCCACGTCCTGCAAGGCGTCGTAGTTCACCTCGCCGGTGCGCACCTTCACCACCTTGGCCACGTTGTAGACGAAGATCTTGCCGTCGCCGATGTGGCCGGTGTACAGGGCCTTGGTGGCGGTGTCGATGATCTTGTCCACGGGGATCTTGCTCACCACCACTTCCACCTTCACCTTGGGCATCAGGGTGGAATCCACCTCAGCGCCCCGGTACTTTTCGCCGCTGCCTCTCTGCAGGCCGCAGCCCATCACCTGGGTCACCGTCATGCCGGTGACGCCCACTCCGTTCAGGGCCCGCTTCAGGGCCTCGAACTTGGCCAGCTGTACGATCATGGTCACCTTGTGCATGCCGGTGTCCAGATCCGCGGGCAGGGGAGCCTCCTTCTGCACCTTCACCGCAGCGGCCACCTGGGCCGGGCTGGCCTTGGTCACATCGCTCTGGCCCAGATCGGTGTTTTCGTTCACGTCCAGCTCCGCATAGCTGGCGTCACTGATGGCAAACCCGGCATAGGCGCTGGCCAGGCCGTGCTCATGGATGTCCAGACCGTCGATCTCTTCCTGTTCGGAGACCCGCAGCCCCACGGTCATCTTGATGAGGCTGAAGATGATGAACATGCTCACCAGCACCCAGGCCGCCACCGAGACCACGCCCAGCGCCTGGATGCTCAGGGCGGTGAAGCCGCCGCCGTAGAACAGGCCGCCGTCGGTGGCAAACAGGCCCACGGCCAGGGTGCCCCAGGCGCCGTTCACGCAGTGAACCGAGACCGCGCCCACCGGGTCATCAATGTGGGCGATCTTGTCAAAGAACTCCACCGAGAAGACGCAGAGCACACCGGCCAGGATGCCGATGAGGGCCGCGCCGTAGGGGTCCACCATGTCGCAGCCGGCGGTGATGGCCACCAGGCCGGCCAGGGCGCCGTTGAAGGTCAGGGACACATCCGGCTTGCCGTAGCGCACCCAGGTGGTGATCAGGGCGGCCACAGTGGCCAGGGCCGCCGCCAGGTTGGTGTTGAAGCAGATGAGGCCGGCGGAGACCATGGTGTCGTCCCCGGTCATGGAGACGGTGGAGCCGCCGTTGAAGCCGAACCAGCAGAACCAGAGCACAAAGACGCCCAGCGCCATGGCGGTCATGTTGTGGCCGGGGATCGCCCGGGGCTTGCCGTCCTTGTCATACTTGCCGATGCGGGGCCCCAGCATCCAGGCGCCCAGCATGGCGGTGATGCCGCCCACGAAGTGCACCGCGGTGGAGCCGGCAAAATCGTGGAAGCCCAGCTGGGACAGCCAGCCGCCGCCCCAGATCCAGTGGCCGGAGATCGGGTAGACGATCAGGCTGATGGCAGCGGAGTACAGGCAGTAGGCGCTGAACTTGGTGCGCTCGGCCATGGAGCCCGAAACAATGGTGGCGGCGGTGGCGCAGAACACCGTCTGGAATACCGCATACACCCAGACGGGCAGGGTGCCGAAATTGTAGCTGCCCCGGATGAACGGGTCAAACCCGCCGATCAGCGCGCCCGAGCCGGCGAACATCACCCCGAAGCCCACCAGCCAGAAGCAGGGCGTGCCGATACAAAAATCCATCATGTTCTTCATCAGGATGTTGCCGGTATTCTTGGCCCGGGTAAGCCCTGCCTCGCACAAAGCAAAGCCCGCCTGCATGAAGAACACCAGGAAAGCCGCTACCAATGTCCAGGTTACGTCTGCAGAATTGTACATGTACATGTCCCCCCTCTTTTGTGTTCAAAACCAAATAACAAAAAGGCGTCGGACGGATAAAACCCGTCCGGCGCCTTTGCCATTTGTTTTGTTGCACACATGCTAGCACAGCCAAAGGGACAGGTCAAGAGTTTTTGTTCATGCTTTGTTCATCTTTGGAGCTTTCCTCCAGGGACAAGACCCGGCCGAAAAAACTTTTATGAAAATCTGCCAAAGCCAAAAGGGGCCAAAGCGGGGGCAGAAGGGCCCCGGGCAAGGGGCCGGGGGCGGCGCAGAGAGCCCGAAAAGAGTCAAAACAGGCGGGGAAAAAGCCCTGCGAAGGTCCCCGCGGCGGGATTCCGGGCCGCTTTTTTTGTGCCTTTTTTGAAAAATCTCTGCAAGAAAAGGGGAAAGAAAGGGATATCCCGCCGGTTTCGGCAGTCTGTACCTTGTGAAATCAAAGCGGTTTGTGGTACACTAAGGCTGTTGAAAACCGATAAAATCTAAGAATGAGAATTGTGTGATTCGCCGGAAGACAGGGCGGAAGGCCGCCCGCGCCGGCAAAGGAGGGGATATCTTTATGAGAAAGACCAAGATCATCTGCACCATGGGTCCGGCCACCCGGGATGAAAATGTGCTGCGGCAGCTGATGCTGTCCGGCATGGCGGTGGCGCGGTTCAACTTTTCCCATGGAGATCACGCCAGCCACAAGGAGATGCTGGACAAGGTGGTGCGCCTGCGCGAGGAGCTGGGCCTGCCCATCGCCACCATGCTGGACACCAAGGGCCCGGAGATCCGCCTGGGTATCTTCAAGGAGGGAAAGGTCCTTTTGAAGAAGGGCAATCCCTTCACCCTCTACGGCCAGGAGCACGAGGGGGATGAGGAGGGCGTCTCCATCAGCTACCCGGGCCTGGCCCAGGACGTGAGCGAGGGCTCCACCATCCTGCTGGACGACGGCCTCATCGGGCTGACCGTAGAGCGGGTGGAGGACGGGGACATCCACTGCCGGGTGCTGAACGACGGCACCGTCAGCAACACCAAGGGCGTGAACGTGCCGGGTGCCCACCTGTCCATGCCTTTTATCAGCGCCAAGGACCGGGAGGACATCCTCTTCGGTATCCAGAGCGGCTTTGACTTCATTGCCGCCAGCTTTGTGCGCACCGCCGCGGATGTGCTGGAGATCCGCCAGATCTGCGACGAGAACAACGGCCACGGCATCAACATCATTGCCAAGATCGAAAACCAGGAGGGCGTGGAGAACATCGACGCCATCATCCGGGTGTCCGACGGCATCATGGTAGCCCGGGGCGACATGGGGGTGGAGATCCCCCTGGAGGATGTGCCCGTATTGCAGAAGGAGATCGTCAAGAAGGTATACGACGCGGGCAAGCAGGTGATCACCGCCACCCAGATGCTGGACAGCATGATCAAGAATCCCCGCCCCACCCGGGCCGAGGCCACCGACGTGGCCAACGCCATCTACGACGGCACCAGCGCCATCATGCTCAGCGGCGAGACTGCCGCCGGCGCCTACCCGGTGGAGGCCGTGCGCACCATGGCCCGGATCGCCGAGCGCACCGAGGAGGACATCGACTACCGCAAGCGGTTCAAGCTGCGGGAGGTGGACGCCAACCCGGACGTGACCGCCGCCATCAGCCACGCCACCTGCACCACCGCCCACGATCTGGGGGCGGCGGCCATCATCACGGTCACCAAGAGCGGCCGAACCGCCCGGATGATCTCCAAGTTCCGGCCCAGCTGCCCCATCATCGGCTTTGCCATGGACGAGCGGGTCTGCCGGCAGCTGAACCTGTCCTGGGGCGTTACCCCGCTGCTCATTGAGGAGAAGGCCAGCACCGACGAGCTGTTCGACCATGCGGTGGATCAGGCCGAAAAGGCGGGCCTGGTCAAGAGCGGGGAGCTGGTGGCCATCACCGCCGGCGTGCCCCTGGGGGTGTCCGGCACCACCAACATGATGAAGGTGCATGTGGTGGGCCATGTGCTGATCACCGGCCGGGGCGTCACCAAAAAGAAGGTCTGCGCCCGGCTGTGCGTCTGCACCGACTTGGCCCAGGCCGAACAGGAATTCCGGGACGGGGACATCCTGGTGGCCGAGCAGACCTCCAACGAGATGCTGCCCCTGCTGCGTCGGGCCGGCGGCATCATCACCGAGCAGAACGGCATGAACAGCCACGGGGCCATTGTGGGCCTCAGCCTGGACCTGCCGGTGCTGGTGGGGGCCGTGGGCGCGGTGAGCCTGCTGCACACCGGCGCCGTGGTCACCCTGGACGGAGACCGGGGCGTGGTGCTGGCTGGCGAGCAGTGAGCTGCCGCGCTTGGACTCAAACATAAAACAGAGATCCCCCGACCGGGAAATTCCCGGCCGGGGGATCTTTTCGTCTTGGGGGTAAGCCCCTCTCAGGCGCTCTTGCCCAGGATCACCTGGTCCAGTACCCGGGCCAGGGGCTCAAAGGCCTGCCCGTCCGGCTGGGCCGGGTCCAGGCTGGCGCCCGCGTCCTCCAGAATGGGGGCGTTGGTGGCCGGGTCCTGGATAAGGGCCTGGGCCGCGTCTCGCACCATGGGCCAGCTCTCTGAGAGGTTCTCCCGCTCCTCCCGGGTGCAGCTGCCGTACCAGGCGGTGACCCAGGTAGTAAGCTGTTCCTCGTCCGCCTCAGCGTGGGCGGCGCTCCAGTTCAAAAGGTCCGCTGCCCGGCCCATGCTGGAAAGACTGCTGCCCGCAGTGCCCGGACCAAAGCCCAGCATTCCGCTGAGCAGTTCCTCCAGCCCGTCCGAGGCGGGAGCCGGGGTCGGGTCGGGCGTTTCGGTGGGGGCCGGGGTGGCCGTGGGGGCCGGTGCGGAGGAAGCCGGGGCCTGGGAAGAGGCCGTCTGGCTGAGAGAAGAGGCCGAAGCCCCGCAGCCGGCCAGCAGCAGGGCAAAGGCGAGAGAAAGACTCAAAAACAGGATACCAAACCGGGAAAATCGTTTCAAAACAGATCATCCTTTCCTTGCGGCGCATCGGCGCCGGTGTGTTCCGGGCAGGGCCGCCGGGCCTCTGCCCCCCTCATTATAGCACCTTTTGGCAACAGTCTGTGCCGAAGCGGGGCAAATATGCTATAATGACCCTACGATCAGACCAAAAGGGAAGGACGGGATGAGATGGACGCGGCGCTGCGGGATCTGTTTGAATACCTGGAGGAGGGGGTCAGCCCTTTCCACGGGGTGGCGGCCACGGCCCGCCGGCTGGAAGAGGCGGGCTTTGAAAAGCTGGAGGAGGGAAGGCTCTGGGCCCTGAAGCCGGGGGGAAGATATTACCTCACCCGCAACGGCAGCAGCCTCATTGCCTTCTGGCTGCCGGAGCAGGGGCCCCGCTCCTGGCGGATGAGCGCCGCCCACAGCGACAGCTCCACCTTCCGGGTCAAAAAATGGGAGGGCCGCAGCCTGGCCGGCTGGCAGCGCCTGGCGGTGGAGGGCTACGGCGGCCTGAATCTTCCTTCCTGGCTGGACCGGCCCCTGGGGCTGGCCGGCCGGGTGCTGGTGCGCACCCCAAAGGGGATCGAACCCCGGCTGGTGCGCAGCGAGGGGGCGGTCTGCGTCATTCCCTCCCTCTGTGTCCACTTTGACGAGGCCCACGGCAAGGGCCGGGCCCTGGCCCCGGCTTCGGATCTGCAGCCGGTCTGGGCGGCGGAGGGCTCGCCCTCCCCGGCGGACTGGCTGGCCGACCGGCTGGGGGTGGAAAAGGAGGCGGTTCTGGACGGGGACCTGACCCTCTTCCTCCTCCAGCCGCCCACCCTGCTGGGGGAGAGCGGGCTCTTCCTCAGCCCCCGCATCGATGATCTGGAGTCGGCCTGGGCCTGCCTGCGGGGATTTCTGGCCGGGCAGCCGGGCCCCTACACCGGGCGGCTGTTCTGCCTTTTTGACAACGAGGAGGTGGGCAGCAGCACCCGCCAGGGGGCTGAGAGCGGCTTTTTGAGCCAGGTGCTGGAGCGGATCGGGGAGGCCCTGGGCCGCAGCCGCCAGCAGAGCGCGGCAGCCCTGGCTGCCAGCCTGCTGCTCAGCGCCGACAACGGCCACGCCGCCCATCCCAACCACCTGGACCGGGCCGACCCGGAAAACCCGGTGATCCTGGGCAAGGGGCTGCTATTGAAATACAGCGCCAACCAGCGGTACACCACCAGCGGGCTCACCGGGGCGCTGGCGGGGGAGATCTTCCGCCGGGCGGGGGTGCCGGTGCAGCGGTTCACCAACCGGGCCGACCTGCCCGGGGGCAGCACTCTGGGCAACCTGCTGGGCCACACGGTCAGCCTGCCCATGGCGGACGTGGGCGCACCCCAGTGGGCCATGCACTCCTGTGTGGAGACCGCCCACGCCGGGGACGCCCTGGCCCTCCTCAAGGGGCTCAAAGCCTTTTACGCCTCGGAGTTCGTCCTGGAAGGGGACGGCTCCTATCAGCTGAAGTGAGGGGGCAAGGGATGGCTGTCGGACGTTTTGCCCCCTCCCCTTCGGGGCGGCTGCATCTGGGCAATCTGGGGTGCAGCCTGCTGGCCTGGCTGTCGGCCCGGGCCCTGGGGGGCCGGGTGGTGCTGCGCATTGAGGACCTGGACGCCGAGCGTTGCCCCCGCCGCTATGCGGACCTTTTGGAGGAGGACCTGCTCTGGCTGGGGCTGAACTGGGACGAGGGGGGCTCCCGGGGCGGGCCCCACGGCCCCTATTATCAGAGCGAGCGGAGCGAGATCTACCGCCGCTACTACGACCGGCTGTCGGCCATGGGGCTTGTATACCCCTGCTTTTGCAGCCGCAGCCAGCTCCACGCCGCCAGCGCCCCCCACCGCTCGGACGGTCAGGTGATCTACCCGGGTACCTGCCGGAGCCTGAGCCCGGAGGAGATCCGGGAAAAATCCAAAAAGAAGCCCCCCGCCTGGCGGGTGCGGGTACCCCGGGAGGAGATCGCCTTTGTGGACGGCCACCTGGGCCCCTACCGGGAAAACCTGGCCGACGACTGCGGGGACTTTTACCTGCGCCGGGGGGACGGAGTCTATGCCTATCAGCTGGCCGTGGTGGTGGACGACGCCCTCATGGGGGTGGACCAGGTGGTGCGGGGCAGCGACCTGCTCTCCAGCACCCCCCGCCAGATCTGGCTCTACAGGATGCTGGAACTGCCTGTGCCCCGGTTTTACCACCTGCCTCTCCTCCTGGATGCAAGGGGGGAGCGGCTCTCCAAGCGCAACGGCAGCCAGAGCCTGGAGGAGCTGGCCGGCCGGTATACCCCCCAGGGGATCCTGGGCAAGCTGGCCTGTCTGTACGGGCTCCAGCCGGAGCCCAGGCCCCGCACGGCGGCCAGCCTGGTGGAGGATTTCTCCTGGGACAAGGTGCCCCGGCAGGACATCTGCATCCCCCGGGGATGGTTTGATTAAATACGAATTGTATTATTTTGAAAAAATCAACAAGGAGGCGGCTGAATGAACCAGGAATGGCGGCCAGAAGAATATACAAATGGTTTTTCTTTTGTATATCAATACGGTGAGGATATCCTTTCCCTGGTGGATCTGCCCCGGGGAGCCTTTTGTCTGGACCTGGGCTGCGGCAACGGAGCTCTCACCCAGAAGCTGGCCGAGAGGGGGTACCGGGTGCTGGGCATCGACGGCAGCCCGGCCATGGTGGCCAAGGCAAAGGCAGATTACCCGGCGCTGGACTTTCGCCAGGGGGATGCCCGCACCTTTTCGCTGGAGGAAGGGGCGGACTGTATCTTCTCCAATGCGGTCTTTCACTGGATCGACGAGGCCGACCAGCCGGCCCTGGCCCGGAATTTATATCGGAACCTGAAGCCCGGCGGCCAGCTGGTCTGCGAATTCGGGGGCAAGGGCAACACCGGGACCATCTTATCAGAACTGGGCCGGCAGCTGGAAGAGCAGGGCATCCGCTACCGCCACGGATTTTACTTCCCCTCTCTGGGCCGGCATGCGGCTCTTTTGGAAGAGGCGGGCTTTGCGGTGGGGGCGGCCTGGCTGTTCCGGCGGCCCACGCCCCTTTCCGGCGGCGAGGAGGGGCTGCGCCGCTGGGTACAGATGTTTGCGGGGGGCCAGCTGGGCACCCTGCCGCCCCAAAATCAGGAGAGGGTGCTGGCCGGGCTGGAAGAGGCCCTGCGCCCTCGCCTTTGGGATGAACAAAAGCACTGCTGGGTGGCCGACTATGTGCGCCTGCGGCTGCAAGCCGAGAGGAAAGAATAAAAACCGACAAGGGGCTTGCCTGTGTTGTCCACAGGCAGCAGGGAAATGTCAGGAATATGCGTGCCGGCGCATCTGTTCTTTTTGTTCCGTTGCCTCCCGCAGCAGGGCATATCCCGCCGAAGCGGCCGGCACTCCCAGCAGCATTCCCAGCGGGCCGGCCAGGTTGCCGCCCGCCGTCACCGCCGCCAGGACCCAGATGGCGGGCAGCTTCAGTTTGGAGCCCACCACCCTGGGATAGATCAGGTTGCCTTCCACCTGCTGCAAAATCAGCAAAAAAACCACAAAGAGCAGTGCCTTGAAGGGGGACACGGTCAGGATCATGATCGCGCCCACGAGGGTGCCCACAAAAGCTCCCACAATGGGGACCAGCGCCGTCACCCCCACAAGCGCGCCTACCATGGGCGCATAGGGAATGCGGAGAATCACCATCCCCAGCATACACAGAGAACCCAGAATCAGGGCCTCCAGGGTTTGCCCGGCCACAAAGCGGCGGAAAACTTCGCTGCACACCGAGAGGATATGCAGGATGAGGGAGCCGGACTTCTGGGGCAGCCAGGCCCGCAGCAGGCGGGTGTCCTGGTGTTTGAGTTTTTCTTTGCCGGAAAGGATGTAGACCGCGAACACCAGACCCACAAAGATGGAGACCGCGCTGTTCACCAGGGCGCTGGCGGCGGCGAGAATCCGCTCCACGGCGGCTCCGCTGGGCCCTGAGCCATTCTTCCATCTGATTTTGCAGGCTCAGCCAGTCTATGTTCAGCCTGGAAAAAACGGCGTCCAGCGGGGTGTCTCGCAGCGGCAGGGCATCCTCCATGTGGGAAAGCTGCAAAAACCCATTGCCGATGATCTGTGCCAGCATTTGCAGGGCATCCATCAGTTCCGGCAAAACCAAAAGGGATACCCCGGCCAGGATGCCTGCCACGCAGAGCAGCGCCAGCAGAATGGAGAGGGGGCGCGCCCCTCTCTTCAGCCGGGTATGCCTCAGAAAAAAACGCTCCCAAAATCCCATGGCACATTGAGAATCAGGGCGAGCACCGCCCCGATGAGCAGCGGGCGGACAAGATGAGCCAGATACTCCAGACATAGGAGCAGATCGTGAATGTGGCGTATGCCCAGATAGAGGAGAACGCAGGCGGCAAAGGTTCCCACCGCCCAGCGGGAGAAGGTCCTGCGCTTTTCGTCGGTGTCAAACATGGCGGTTCCTTTCCATCATATGAGGGAGCGAGCAGGCAAAAGAGCAAAATTGCCCGCAAACAGGCGGAGTATCAGGGAAATGAGGGAACAGCGAACCTTGGCGGCAGCTCCTTTTTCAGGGGCGATACCGAACCCATCCAAGCGATTTGGAGAGCTCCATCACCAGAATGGGAACCAGCGTCAGGGCAAAGCCCAGCAGATACAGGCTTGCCGGCAGTGCCACCAGCCCGAAGGGGATGCGCAGAGGAGTGAACAGCACCAGCAGCACCAGCAAAATGGACAAAAGGCAGGCGCCGTTCAGATACCGATTGCCGAAAGGTCCGATGCGGAACAGGGAATGATCGGAGCGCATATTGAAGGCATGCATCACCTGGGAAAGGGCAAGAACCATAAAAGCCAGGGTCTGGCCGCCGGCCAGAGCGCCGGTGACGGTTTCGCCCACCCGGAAGGCGATCAGGGCCAGCAGGGCAAAAAGAAATCCCTGCAAAAGGATGCGCACACCAAACCCATGGGCAAAGAGGCTCTCCTGCCGGGGCCGGGGCTTTTGATCCATCACGTCCTCTTCCACCGCTTCCATGCCCAGCGCAATGGCCGGCAGGCTGTCGGTAACCAGATTGATCCAGAGCAGCTGCATGGAGAGCAGGGGCGTTTTGTGCCACAGCAGCATGGCCACAAATACCGCCACCACCTCGCCGATGTTGGTACCCAGCAAAAAGCCCACCACTTTGCGGATATTGGCATAGATACCGCGGCCTTCCCGGATGGCGTCCACAATGGTGGAAAAATTGTCGTCGGTAAGGGTCATGTCGGCGGCGCCTTTGGCCACATCAGTGCCGGTGATCCCCATGGCACAGCCGATGTCGGCGGCTTTCAGGGCCGGGGCGTCGTTTACCCCGTCCCCGGTCATGGCAACTACCTGCCCTTTGCGCTGCCAGGCCTTCACGATCCGAATTTTGTTTTCCGGGGAGACGCGGGCGCATACCGCGATCTTCTCCACTGCTTCCTCCAGCTGCTGATCCGTTATGGCGTCCAGCTCCGCGCCGGTGATTGCCCGGTCCGGGGGAGCAAGAATCCCCAGATCCCGGGCGATGGCAGAGGCCGTGGCCACATGATCCCCGGTAATCATTACCGGGCGGATCCCCGCCCGACGGCAGGTGGCAACCGCCTGCCGCACTTCCGGGCGGGGCGGGTCGATCATGCCCACAAGGCCGATCAGGGTCAGATCGGTTTCCAGCTCTTCGGGCTGGGGATGTTCGGGAATCTTGTGGATTTCCCGGCAGGCTACTGCCAGCACCCGAAGAGCCCGACCGCTCGTTTCCTCGCAGATACGGCGGGCGGTGTCCAGATTGCCGGCCACACAGCGATCGGCAAGCACGTCGAATGCTCCCTTTACGATCACTGCCTTCTTTTCTCCCATTTGGTTCAGGGTGGACATCCGCTTTCGGTCTGAATCAAAGGGCAATTCGGCCAGACGGGGGAACTGTGCTTCCAGAGATTCTTTGGAGATTCCGTTTTGAAGTGCCGCCAGAAGGATGGCAGTTTCGGTGGGGTCCCCGATGAGAAGCTCTTTTCCCTCCGAGCGGTTCACGGCGCCGTCGCAGCACAGGCTGGCCAATTGAAGCAGACGACAAACGGCAGAGGAATTTGCCGCGCCGATCTCTTCGGCGGCGGAATCCCCATCCGCATAGGCTTCCACCAGGGTCATGCGGTTCTGGGTGAGTGTTCCAGTTTTGTCCGAACAGATCACCGAGGCGCTGCCCAGAGTTTCCACTGCCGGCAGCCGGCGCACCAGCGCGTTCTTTTTTGCCATACGCTGTACGCCGATGGATAGAACTACGGTCACGATGGCAGGCAGTCCCTCCGGAATGGCGGAAACCGCCAGGGAAACCGAGGTCATGAAGATCTCCAGGGCGGGAATGCCGCTTGCCAGCCCCACCACAAAGATGATGCCGCAGGCGGCCAGGGCCAGAATCCCCAGATATTTGCCCAGTTGGGAGAGCTTTCTCTGAAGGGGGGTCTGGCTTTCTCTTTCTCCTTCCAGCAGGTTTGCGATCTTGCCCATCTCGGTATTCATGCCGGTGGCGGTCACCAGGGCGGTCCCGGTGCCGTATGAGACGGAGCAGCCGGAAAAGACCATGTTGCTGCGGTCGCCCAGAGGCGCGTTTTCAGCCACCGTGAGCTGGGCGTCCTTTTCCGAGGGAACCGATTCGCCGGTAAGGGCAGATTCCTCGCACTTCAGGCCGGCACTGGTCAGCAGCCTGCCGTCCGCGGGAACAAAATCGCCCGCCTCCAGGCGGATAATGTCGCCCGGAACCAGAAGGGAAGCCTCGATGATCTTTTCCTTGCCCTCCCGCAGCACCCGGGCGTGGGGCGCCGAAAGTGTTTTCAGCGCATCCAGCGATTTTTCGGCCTTGCTCTCCTGCAAAACGCCCATCGCGGCGTTCAAAATGACAATGAGAAGGATCAGCACCGGCTCAAAAAATTCTTCGGGCCGGCCTTCCAGGCAGGCAATTCCAAAAGAGACGGCCGCTGCCGCCAGCAAAATCAGGATCATCACATCCTGGAACTGCTCCAAAAACCGCCGGAGAATGGATCTTTTCCGGGGTTCCTTGAGCTTGTTGGGGCCAAATTCAGACAGCCGCTTTTCGGCCTGCTCCTGAGACAAACCCCGGCGAGGGTCGGAATCCAGCCGTAAAGACGCCTCTGAGGCACAAACCTGGTGAAATGTCAATGGGGAAAACCTCCTTCGCAGTTGCTTGAGAGTATTGTATCCCGGACTTTGCCTGATTTCATGGGGCAAAGCGGTTTTCTCGTTACACTTTTCCTCAGCTTTCAAGGGGATGTTACCTTTTGGGACAGGAAAGAGCATTTGTCCCGCCCCGGAAGGGAAAAGGGCGTTGAGAAAAAAGAAAGGCCGTGCTACACTGAAACTGGATTTTGAAAAATGTGAAAAACCCTTCAACCTGCCCGGATCAAGGCGATCGGCCGCGTCTGCGCGGAACAGGCGGGTTTGTTTTTGTTGGCAGGAACTTCAAAAGGAGCTGGAACGATGGCAGACTCCCAAATCACAAAGCGGGCACTGGCCAACTCCCTGCGGGAACTGATGGCGGAGCAGCCTTTTGAGAAGATCAATGTGGCTCAGATCTGCGAGCGCTGCGGTATGAACCGAAAGAGCTTTTATTACCACTTCAAGGACAAGTACGATCTGGTCAACTGGATTTTTGATACGGAATTCATCACGCTGGTGAAGGATGCGGATATAGAGGTCCCCTTTGAAAAGCACTGGGACCTGGTGGAGAAAGCCTGCGAATATTTTTACCAGCACCATGAGTTTTACCGCAGAGCACTGCAGATCAAAGGGCAGAATTCTTTTACAGACCATTTCCGGGAATATATCCGCCCGCTGCTTCTCAGCCGGCTGGCCTATCTGTTCGGCCCGGAAAAGTTTGAGGAATTCGAGATCGCGTTTTTTACCGATGCGGTAATCTGCGCCATGGAGCGATGGCTGCTGACCAGGAACTGCATGCCGCCCCATGAATTTGTGGAGAGGATCAAGCGATTGGTGGAAAAAGGGGCAAAGGTGCTTTGCAGCGAGATGGAGCGGAAAGAGGCCGGCGATTCAAACCCCTGAACAAAAAAGGAGAAGCCCGCCCCGGTGCAAGCTGCCGGGGCGGGCTTTTTGGGGCAGAGCCAGAACCGGCGCGCAGAAAGCGGCGCTCTAAGCCTGCCGATAAAAGGAAATGGAGGAAGGCTTGGGGCATGCCTGCCGGATGACAGCACGCAGACCGCAGTCAAACAGATTTCCGCAGTCAGGGCGGGAGGTGCCTTCGGGGGAGCGCAGAATCCCCTTTCCGTCAAAACAGATCCAGCAGGCATCGTCGGAGATAATCTCGTCCAACATGCAGGTGTCCTCATACAGCTCCCAGGGCACCGTCTCAAAGAGCTGTTTTTTGCGGATCTCCACCACGGCCCGGTAAACTGCGGCTCGGGTTTTGATGGGGCAGTCCGGCCGAAAGATCAGGGCGGTAAAGATGGGGTGCAGTCTTTGGGCGGCAGCAAACAGGCTCCCGTCTATAAAGGAGGACGCCTCCTTTCGGGAGTAGGGGCAATAGAGTGAGTAAGGAAGCCGGGCCTTTCGCAGAAGAGAACAGGCTGCCCCGGAGGCAAAGTCAAAGCGGACCACCGGCATGAGATTGTACAGCGGTTCCAGTTTTTCGGCCAAAAGGGGGGTGACTGTGCCGGAAGGGCAGAAAAGGAAAAACGCGCTGTCAGGATGCGCCTGCGCCAGCGGCAGAAGCCGAACCGGGTCGGCCTGGGGGGCAAAAAGCATCCAGCAGCAGATGCCAAGCCCCTCTCCCTCGGTGATGACCGCGTCATATTTCTCTGATTGCAGGGCAGAAAAATCCCCTTCCATTTTCAGCAGCACCGTCCAGGGAATGTTGAACCCCAGGGCCTGCTCATTGGTGCGGATGCGGTGGGCGCCCCAGGTGCAGCTGTTGTATCCCAGATTCATCCCGAATCGCACCAGATGCTCGGTCTCGATGTGCCCGGCGGCGTCCTGTACCAGCGAGTAATAGGCGCTGTTTTCGTTTTTCAGCATGGTCTGGGCGGTCTCGAAAAAACGATTCTGAAACCGTCCCTGGGAAAACTGCAGGGCCATATCGATCAGATTTCGGGTACTTCTTTGGGGATCTTCCCGGAGGTTTTTGAGGGCCTGCCGGACCGTAGTCTCAATCAACAGGCGGGACATGCTGTTTTCCATCTCGAACCTCCTTTTGAAATCGGCCTTTTGAAATCGGCGCCGGACCCTCTCGCTTTGAGGATATCCACAGCATAGCGCAGCTTACCGCGGGAAAACAATGTTCACCGGGCAGGCCCTGTCCCAAAAGGTAACAAACCCGATGCGGGTGTCGCAAATTTGGACCCAAAGATTTTCCTGTCCCGTGACTTTGGCGGGAGAGCTCCATATAATGGGGCAAAACAGAGGCGCGCAAGACGCGGAAAGGAAGATCACCATGAGTACCATCAAGGACAACATGCAGAATTTTGCGATCACCCAGGCGTTGAAATATATCGAAGGAAACCCGGAAGAAAACATCCCCAAACTGATGGCGCTGGTGGATCGGTTCACCCCGGCAGGGTGGTATCAAAATCAGCGGGACGCAATTCGCGGGGCCATCCGGGAAAAGAACAACTGGTATCAGCTGATGCTGCGGGTTTATGAACTGGACCCCGGGGTGCGGCAGGCCTTTTTCCAGAACTTTTTGTTCAACGCCAGCTTAAAGGGGAGCGCGGTGCAGGAGGAAGTGAAGGCCCGGGAAAACTGCAACGTGCCCTGGGCCATTTTGCTGGACCCCACCTCGGCCTGCAATATGCACTGCACCGGCTGCTGGGCGGCAGAGTATGGCAATCGCCTGAATCTGAGCCTGGAAACCATGGATTCCATCATCTGCCAGGGCAAAGAGCTGGGAATCCATATGTACATCTATACCGGCGGAGAACCTTTGATGCGCAAGGCAGACCTGATCCGCCTGTGCGAGATGCACCCGGATTGCGAGTTCCTCTCCTTCACCAACGGCACGCTCATCGACGAAGACTTCTGCAAGGAGATGCTGCGGGTCAAAAATTTTGTGCCGGCCCTTTCGCTGGAAGGGTTTGAGCAGGCCAACGATTCCCGGCGCGGTCAGGGCGGATATCGAAAAGTGCAGCAGGCCATGGCCCTGCTCAAGAGCCACAAGCTGCCCTTTGGTATTTCCACCTGCTATACCAGCCGCAACTATGCAGACATCACCAGCGAGGCGTTCTTTGATTCCATCATAGAGGCCGGCGCGCTGTTTATCTGGTTTTTCCATTATATGCCGGTGGGCAACGAGGCCGCCGCAGACCTTCTGCCCTCGCCCCGGCAGAGAGAAACGGTTTACCGCCGTATTCGGGAGTACCGCGGCACAAAGGCAATTTTCTCCATTGATTTTCAGAATGACGCCGAGTATGTGGGCGGCTGCATCGCGGGCGGGCGCAACTACCTGCACATCAACGCCAAGGGAGATGTGGAGCCCTGCGTGTTCATCCACTATTCCAATTGCAACATTCATAACACCAGCCTGCTGGAGGCGCTCAAGAGCCCTCTGTTTATGGCCTACCACGGCAATCAACCCTTCAACGACAACATGCTCCGGCCCTGTCCCATGCTGGAAAATCCGGAGGCGCTGCGGGAGATGGTGAAAAAAAGCGGTGCGGTCAGCACCGATTATCAGAGCCCTGAGACCGTGGATCATCTGTGTGACAAAACCACCCCCTATGCCAGGGAGTGGTGTGATACGGCTGACAAACTCTGGGAGGAGGGGGGCAAAAAAAGAAAAGAAAACTGAGCGGGGATCACGTCTCCGCAGATGTCAGAGGCGGTCTGCGTGGGGAACAGCTGGAGCGAATTGCCGCTGCCGACCGTATTGTGCGGCGCTCCGGCCGGGAAGCCCCCCTGGGTTTTGCACCGCAACAACCCGGCAAAAAGGCCGCTGCGGTTTTGCCCGGCTCAAAAAATCTGAACGGCATTCAAGAAATCTGCCTGTAACTTAACAATGCCTCCCTTGTGGCAAACAGGACGGCAGGGTACAATACAGGCAGGAGGCGCGTCCGCATTTTTTGAGACAGGAGGAACACATCCATGGAGACCATACCCCCAAAAATCGGCGCTCAGATCGCCGCCCTGCGGCGGGCAAAGGGCCTCACCCAGGAACAATTGGCACAACAGCTGGGGGTCTCGGCCCCGGCGGTGAGCAAATGGGAGACAGACAGCTCCTACCCGGACATCACCCTGCTTTGCCCCCTGGCCCGGGCCCTGGGCACCAATCCCGACACCTTGCTGCAATTTGAGGAGGAGCCGCCGGCCGGCCAGGTGATCGACCAGATCAACGACCTTTTGGGAGAGGCCCTGGCCGGGGGCGGCCCGGAGGGATGGAGACAGGCGGAGGACCGGCTGGAGGAGCTGCTTTGCCGCTGGCCCGGCTGTGCTCTGCTTTTGTACAACGGGGCTGCCGTCTACGACACCCTGCGGGTATTTTACCCCGGGGCAGGGGAGGAAGTCTTTGCCCGTTGGCGGGCCCGCAAGCGGAACTTGCTGGAGCGGGTGCGAGCCAGCGGCAGCGCCGCCTACTGGCAGGGGGCCACCCTCAGCCTGGCGGGCCTGGAGATCGCCGACGGAGACCCGGAAAAGGGGGCGGCCCTCTTAAAAGAGCTGCCCGAGCAGGCGGTGGACCCGGCAGGAGTCTGGGTCCAGTACTACCTGAAAAAGGAGCAGACCGGCCCGGCCCTGGAACAGACCCAGAAGCAGCTCTTCCGCCATGTGAGTCAGGCCCTCACCTGTCTGGGCATCCTGGCCAGTCCCCGGCTGACGCCGGGGGAGGCAGCCCGGCAAAAGATTGCCCAGGCTTACCGGGCCATGGCCCGGTCCTTCGGCTTCCTGGATGCAAGCGATGCCCTGCAGCTGGAGTTCCACCTGGGCAGGAAAGAGTGGGAGCAGGCGGCCCGGAGTTTTGCCGGGTATGTGCGGGTGCTCACCGGCCCCCGGCCCTGCCCGGCCCCGGAACTTTTCAGTCCGGGGCTGCGGCTTCAGGAAGAGGAAAAACAGGAAGGAACCTATCGGGAAATGCGCCGTATGGTCTGGGAGAGCGCCCAAAAGGAAGAGCTGTATCAACACCTTCGGGGCCTGCCTGCCTTTGAGGAGGCAATGGAGCAGCTTCGCCAAAGCCTGGAATAAACAAAAACGGCACAACCTTTTAAGGCTGTGCCGTTTTGTTTCGGAGAAAGAGATCAGGCCGGCTGAGCCGCGGCCTCTTCGTCGTGGTCGTGGTAGGTGCGCTGGCTGGGATGCTCGCCGGTTTTCCAGACGAACTTGCCGGTAAAGCCATAGATGATGGCGATGATGGGGCACAGCCAGCACAGGAAGGAGTAGGGCAGGTAGGACAGGGTGGGCACACCCAGGGTGCCGGTCATGTACACGCCGCACAGGCTCCAGGGGATCAGGGGAGAGATGATGGTGCCGCTGTCCTCCAGGGTGCGGCTGAGCACCTGGGGCAGCAGGTCCTTCTTCTTGAACTCGGTGACGTACATCCGGCCGCCCACCACGATGGCCAGGGTCTGGCTGGCGGTGGCCGCCAGCAGGATGGCGTTGGAGAAGATCACAGTGGTGATGAGGGTGCCGGTGTTCTTGACCAAGGGCTTCATGTGCTCCAGGAAAGAGGAGAGCAGGCCGGTTTTTTCCATGATGGCGCCGTACAGCATGCCCAGCATGCCCAGGGCGGCGGTCCACAGCATGCTCTGCAGGCCGCCCCGGCTCATGAGGGTGTCAAAATCCGCAAAGCCGCTGTCGATGGAGAAGCCCTCGTCCAGGATGGTGGCCATGGCGGCCAGGCTCTGGCCCTGGAAGATCATGGCCAGCAGGCTGGCCGCCAGGGTGGAGATCAGCAGGGTGGGGATGGAGGGGCACTTCAGCACTGCCATCACGATCACGATCACGGGGGGCAGCAGCAGCAGGATGTTCATGTCGAAGTTCTGCTCAATGGCTGCCAGGGTGTTGGCCACCTGCTCGGAGTCGATGCCGTCGGCGGTGTAGCGCATACCCAGCACCCAGTAGATGATCAGGCTTATCACAAAGGCGGGGCCGGTGGTGTACATCATGCTCTTGATGTGGTCGAACAGGTCGGCCTCGGCCACGGCGGGGGCCAGGTTGGTGGTGTCGGACATGGGGCTCATCTTGTCGCCCAGATAAGAGCCGGAGATGATGGCGCCGGCGGTCATGGCCGGGTTGATGCCCAGGCCCGCGCCGATACCCACCAGGGCCACGCCCACAGTGCCGGCGGTGGACCAGCTGCTGCCGATGGACAGCGCGCAGATGGCGCAGATCAGGCAGGCAGTGAACAGGAAGTAGGAGGGGTTGATCATTTTCAGGCCCCAGTAGATGATCATGGGCACCGTGCCGCCGGCGATCCAGCTGGCGATGAGGCAGCCGATGAGCATCATGATGATGGTGGGGGTCACCAGGATCTGGCCGCCGTATTCAATGGCGGCCGCCAGCTCTTTCCAGGGCTTTCCGTTCAGCCAGGCCACACCCAGGGTGACGGCGATGGAGGTGAGCAGGTTGATGTGGACCGGGATGTCCAGCCACAGCACCGAGGCGATCATGGAACAGAGCAGAAACGCGATACAGAACAGCGCCCAGCCGAAGGGCATGTCCTTGGTTTTTTGTGCTTGCATCAGTAAAATTCCTCCCCAAAGCAGGCCGCAAGGGCCTCAAAATCAGTCGTTGTACAGGTACTTGTCCGCAACCTGGGCAATCCACTGGGCATAGGCCTCATAGCACTTTTCGCCCACCTCCACGGTGGCGTCGGCCGGGTTGCCGATGTAGCCGGGGCTCTTGTCCTCCCGCACCGGCACATAGATGCCCACGGCGCCGCCGTAATAGTGCAGGCCGCCCATCTTCACCGGCTTGCCGTCGTCCTCCTCGTAGTAGGGCTGGCAGCCCTCCAGGTGCACCAGGTTGGGCACTGCCGCCAGCACGCAGCTGGCCTCGTCCTCGCCGGCATGGCCCTGATGCTCCGGGTTCTTGCACACCTTGGGCCAGAAGTCGTTCATGGGGGGCACCCAGTCACAGACCACACACTTGAGCCCAAAGCGCACGGCCAGGTCCTTGGCGGCCACATGGAGGGCGGCGTGGTTTTCGGAGTGGTTCAGGCAGAGCACAAACCGATTGAAGCCCTGCTGATGGAGGGAGAGGCACAGGTCCTCGGCCATATCGATGAAGGTGCGCTCGCTGATGGGCACATTGCCAAACAGGTTGGCGCCCTGGCGCTCAAACTGGTTTGTCTGCACCCCAAAGGGCACCGGGAAGCCCGGGATGGATTTGTGGCCCATGGCGGTCAGCTGCTCGTGGACGCAGCGGATCAGCATGTTGGCCTGGAACCAGTCGGCCCCCAAAGGCAGGTGGCTGCCGTGGTTCTCGATGGCGCCGAAGCTCAGGATGACGGTGTCCGCCCCCTCATCCATCAGGGCTTTCAGCTCAGTGGCGGTCAGCTCCAGCAGGCACTTGGGGCCCTTGACCTCATACAGCGTTTTCCAGTCTTTCACGATGCGAATCTCCTTTTTTGTATGCAGTTTACCGACAAAACGGCGCAGCCGACTGAATGTTTTTACAAGAATAACGGTATAAATATGCAACTTTTCCGGGCGAATGTCAAGAGGGAAAGTCGCAAAATCTCGCATATTGACAAAAATCAGGGGAAGAAATCCCAGGATTTCTTCCCCTGATTTTGTATTCACCGGGTCATTCGGTCAAACAGCTCGATCAGCTCGTCGATCTTCTGGTCTGCATCGCCGCTCTGCACCGCCTCGGTGACGCAGGCCGCCATGTGGGCCCGCAGTACCTCCCGGGTGGCCCGGCGCAACACCGCCTGGGCGGCGGTGAGCTGGTTGGCCACGTCAATGCAGTATCGGTCTTCCTCCACCATCCGCAGCACGCCGTCCAGCTGGCCCCGGGCGGTCTTTACCAGCCGGCAGACCTGCTCGTGATCGGCCTTCATTCTTCAATCCCCGTCACGGTGTAGCCGGCGTCGGCCACCGCCGCCTTCAGAGCCTCGTCGGTCACATTGTCGGCCACCTGGCAGACGGCCTTGCCGCCCTCCAGGTCCACCTGGGCGCTCACGCCTTCCAGGGCGTTCAGGGCCTTGTCCACATGGGCCTGGCAGTGGGCGCACATCATGCCTTCAATTTTCAGGGTCTTGGTCTTCATGGGTACTCCTCCTTCAGAATGTTGGGTTTTGGGGTTGGTTTCGGGTTGAGTTTCGTTTTGGCGGGTTTCGGGGAGAACGGGCTCCTCGGCCGATACGGGCTGGCCGCCCTTGTCCAGATCCAGCAGGTTCAGCCGCAGGGCGTTGGTCACCACGCAGAAGCTGGACAGGCTCATGGCCGCCGCGCCGATCATGGGGTTGAGGGTGAGGCCAAAGAGGGGCCACAGGCAGCCGGCCGCCACCGGGATGCCAATTACATTATAACAGAACGCCCAGAACAGGTTTTCCCGGATGTTCTTCAATACGCCCCGGCCCAGCCGGATGGCCCGGGCCACCCCCAGCAGGTCGCTCTGCATCAGCACCAGGTCGGCGGCGTCGATGGCCACGTCGGTGCCGGCGCCGATGGCAATGCCCAGATCCGCCCGGGTGAGGGCGGGGGCGTCGTTGATGCCGTCGCCCACCATGGCCACCCGGCCCTGCTGCTGCAGCTGGCGCACCTTGGCCTCCTTGTCGCCGGGCAGCACCTGGGCGATCACCTCATCCACGCCCACCTGGCTGCCCACAGCCCGGGCGGTGCGCTCGTTGTCGCCGGTGAGCAGGACCACCCGCAGCCCCATCTCCTTCAGCCGGCGGATGGCCTCCTTGCTGGTGGGGCGGGGGGTATCGGCCACCGCCACCAGCCCCAGCACCCGGCTGCCCCGGGCAAAGCACAGGGGAGTGCAGCCCTGGGCAGAGAGGGTCTCGGCGGCCTGGGTGAGGGATTCGGGCAGTTCCATCCGCCCTGCCATGAAGGCCAAGGAGCCGCCGATGAGCTCCTCGCCGGTATCCTTGTCCAGCCCCCGCACCCCGTTGCCGGGCAGGGCCTCAAAGCCGGTGAGGGCGGGGGCGCTCAGATCCTGGGTATATCCCCGCACGGCCCGGGCCACCGGGTGTTCGCTGCTCTGTTCCAGGGTAGCGGCGTTTTGCAGCAGTTCCTGCCGGCTGACGCCGGGTGCGGGCTGTACAGCCCGCACCTGCATCTGGCCGCTGGTCACGGTGCCGGTCTTGTCCAGCACCACGATCTGTACCCGGCCGGCCTGCTCCAGGGAGGCGGCGGTCTTGAAGAAAAAGCCGTGGCGGGCGCCCTGGCCGCTGCCCACCATGATGGCCACCGGGGTAGCCAGGCCCAGGGCGCAGGGGCAGCTGATCACCAGCACGCTGATGGCCCGGGCCAGGGCAAAGCTCACCGGCTGGCCCACTGCCAGCCATACAACGAGGGTGATGAGGGCCAGGCCGATCACTGTGGGCACAAAGATGCCGCTGACCTTGTCGGCCAGCCGGGCAATGGGGGCCTTGGTGGCCGCCGCCTCGCTCACCATTCGGATGATCTGGCTGAGGGTGGTGTCCTGCCCCACCCGGCTGGCGGTACATTTCAGTACGCCGGTCTGGTTCAGGGTGGCGGCGCTCACCTCGCTGCCGGCGGCCTTGTCCACCGGCATGCTCTCGCCGGTGAGGGCCGCCTCGTTTACGGCGCTTTCGCCCTCCAGCACTTTGCCGTCCACCGGGATCTGTTCGCCCGGACGCACCAGGAAGATGTCGCCCCGCTGCACTTCGCCGGCGGGTACCACCACTTCCTTGCCCTCCCGCAGGAGGGTGGCGGTGCGGGGAGTCAGCTCCAGCAGCCCTTTCAGGGCGCTGGTGGTGCGGCCCTTGCTGCGGGACTCCAGGGTCTTGCCCAGGGTGATGAGGGTGAGGATCATGCCTGCCCCCTCAAAATACAGGTCATGCCGGCCGGCATGGGCACCGGCCATATCCCCGGCGCCCAGGGCAAAGCAGATCTGGTACATCACCCAGAGGCTGTACCCCAGGCTGGCGCCGGCCCCCAGGGCCACCAGGGCGTCCATGCCGGGGGCCCGGTTCCAGATGCCCTTGAAGCCGCTGATGAAAAAGGCCCGGTTCAGATAGAGGATGGGCAGCACCAGCAGCAGCTGGGTGAGGGCAAAGGCCGCTGACCCCTCGGCCCCCTCCAGAGAGGCGGGCAGGGGCAGGCCCATCATGCTGCCCATGGACACATACATCAGCAGGGCCAGAAAGACCAGACTGCCCACAAGCCGGCGCACCAGCAGGGGGGTCTGGGTGTCCTCCAGGGGATTCTCGGCGGGGGCGGCCTGGGCGGCAGCGCCCGGCGCCTCCAGGGGCTTTGCCCCATAGCCGGCCTTGTCCACGGCGGCACAGATCTCCTGGGCGGTGGCGGGGGCCTCAAACTCCACCCCCATGGAGTTGGTCAGCAAACTGACCGATACGCTCTTGACGCCCGGCAGGGCGGCCACGGCCTTCTCCACATGGGCGCTGCAGGCCGCGCAGCTCATGCCGGTGACGGAAAATTGTTGCATATGCTGCTCCTTTGGTTCAGAAAGGAAAATATCGGGGGACCGGGATAGGGGCAAGGCCGGCCGGTGCCGGACCGGGCGGCGGGCTTTGCCAGGTAAACACCCCACCCCCCTGGGGTGTCTACCTGGCACCACTATACCACAATTTTTTGAAAATGCAAGGGGGAAAGGACAGAATCTTTCCCAAAAAGGCAGGGGAGAGGCTGGCTTTTTGGGGGCGCAAGGCGGGGCAGAAGCATTTTTTCTCAAAGACAGGCAGAGGCCGCCGGCTCAAAGCCCGGCCGGCGCAGGAGGCTCGGGAGCCCGGCTCAAAACCAAAGGCCGGCGCCCCTTGCAGGGCGCCGGCCAGAGCCGGTTCAAAAGTCGATTTTGGAGAGAGCCGTCACAGCCCCCGGCGGCGGAGCATCCGATCCACCCGGCGAAAATCTCCCACCGCCTGTATTCCGATGCGGCAGATGCGGGGCAGGTTCAGGCTGTTGACACCCCCCTGCCGGGGCAAAAAGCTCACCGGCAGCGAGAGCACGGGCCGGTCCATTCGGGCGGCAAAGGCCGAGATGAGCACATTGGGCAGAAAGAAATTTTCCGGGATGAGGGCAAGGCAGCTTGCCAAAAATTCCCGCTTCATCAGCCGGTAGGGAGTGTTGGGGTCGGCGGTGGAGGCCCGCAAAAAGAAAAGAGTCACATATTTCAGCACCTTGGTCACCACCAGGCGGGAGAATCCGTCCCCCCGGTGGACCCGCCGCCCGATCACCAGGTCGTAATCGGCCCGCTGTTCCCAAAAGGGGGCAAACTCCCCGGGCAGGGTCTGGCCGTCCGAATCGGTCTGGAAGATGTAATCGGCCCCCTGGTCCAGGGCGTAGCGGTAGCCGAAGAGGCAGGCCGCCCCGTGGCCCCCGTTGGGCTTGCTGAGGGGGATGAGGGCGGGAAGCTGCCGGGCCAGGGCCTCCAGCTTCTGGGCGGTGCCGTCCCGGCTGCCGTCGTTCACCACCACCAGCCGGGCCTCGGGGCCGGTCTGGCAGGCCACCTGATACCACTGGCGCACCACCGTTTCAATATTGGCTTCCTCATTGTAAGCCGGGATCACAATATAGAGTTTGTCCAAAACCATTCCTCCCATAAGTGCCGGGCAGCCCGGCGCAGGTGCGGTGTCTCAATCCAGGCAGAGCAGGAGATACTCCCCGAAATCCAGCTGGCTGCTGCTCAGGGAGATAAGGGCCTCCAGATCCAGCGCCGGGTAGCTCTCCCGCTCCCGGGGGCCGATCACAATATAGTCCACCCCGTATTTTTCCGTGACCTGCCGGGCCGCGGCCTCGCCTCCCTCATAGAGGGCGCGCACCTCCTCGCCCCGGGCGTCCACCCCGGCCAGGTCGCTGCGCCACAGCCACTCGTGGGTGTGCCAGCCCACGATGGTGGCACGGCCGGTGGCCATGCTGATGCGGCAGTACTGGGTGTAGCTGGCCCCGGGGGCCTCCACCACCACCGCGTCGGGGGCGGCGTTCTCGTCGATCCACTGGATGAGGGCCGCCTCGTTGGGGGCCTCCCGCTCAATAAAGCTCAGCCCGTCCAGGCCCTGATACTCCCGCCCCCAGTAGGTGCTGCCCAGGGCCAGGGGAGTATAGCACAGGGGAATGGCCAGGCAGCATACCAGCACCAGCCGGCGGGCCAGCCGTCGGGCCTTTGGCCGCCCGGCAGCCGCGGCCCACCAGCGGGCCAGGCTGTAGCCCATGGCGATGCCAAAGAGGATGAAGGCCTGGTAGGTGAGCTTGAACATGGTGTTGGCCCGGGGGGCTGAGGGGTAGATGTCCTTCAGATAGAGCAGTTCCGGCCCGATCAGCAGCCCCACCCCGCACAGGTAGCAGAAAAAGACAAAGAGATCGGGCACCTCAAAGCTGTTGAGCCAGAGGGAAAACCCGTCCCCCTGGGCGGGGCTGGGCAGGGGAAGTCGGCGGGCCCGCTTGCCGGGCCCCTCATAGAGAACCTGCCAGCCCTCGGCGCCTTCCAGAGGTCCAAAGGGCCAGCGGCCCAGCCGCCGACGCTCGGTGAAGAAAAGGAAGATGAGATAGGCCCCAAAACAGAGGAGGGGCAGATACCACAATGCCAAAAACTGGGGCAGCGGGCTGGACTGGGACACAAGGGCGATGCCCGAGCTCATGGAGTCAAAGGATAGGCTGAAGGGCAGCGCAAAGAGAGAGCGCAGGGCCAGCAGAAGGGCCAGGCGCAGGGCGCCCTCGCCCCAGAAGCCGGCCCGCTGGGGACCCTGGCGCATCCCGGCGGCCCAAAAGACGAAAAAGACCGAGACGATGGTATAGATGGCAAAGTCCCAGTAGTTGGTCATGGCCATGATGCCCAGCACAAAGCCGCAAAGCCAGAAGGCCGGGTCGGTGAGGGAATCCCACAGGCTGCCCTGCCGGTTGGCGTTCTGCCGGGCACGGCCAAGCCAGACCAGGCTCAGGGCCAGGAAGAGCAGCACAAAGCAGATGTCCAGCACATGGGCGTGCAGGTCGCTGACAATAAAAGAATAAAAGGGAAACTCGTGGATGGTGTTGTCGGTGCTGCCCTCGTAGCAGTTGATGAAGCGGGTGGCGTCCGGGTACCAGTAGCTGTCGGTGTAGTCCACAAGGCCCAGCCGGTTCAAAAAGGGCAGCAGCACCCCAAAAATAAAGGCGTGGCCGTTGCCCCCCACCGCCACCAGCAGGGCCGAGGCGGCCCCCCCGGCGGCGCAGCCCCGGCCCCGGAACCCTCTGGCGCCCAGCAGGTCATAGCCCAGGGCCCCCGCCAGGCTGAGGGCCAGCGCAAAGGTGGTGGCCATCATCAGATTGTAGCCCACGGCGCTGCCCACCCCCGCCAGCCGGCAGAGGAAGGCGGTGGCAAAGTGGCCGTAATAATAGTAGTTGATCCCCTCGCCCGCGTACCACATGTCGGAGGCGGGCATCCAGTCGCTGTTCAGGATGCTGGCCACAAAGCCGTGGTCCATGAACTTTTCCAGGTCCCGCAGGTCCGGGTTGGTGGCCCGCAGCCAGGCCCAGAGGGCCAGGGCTGCCAGGAAGATCACTTCCTCTGCCAGGGCGTGCCGCCAGAAACTGCCGGTTTTGAGAGCCTGAAGCCAGCGGGCAGGCTGCCCCCGCCGCCGGGCCAGAGCCGCCCCCCAGCAGAGAAGGGCCGCCGCCCCGGTGAGGGCCCAGCAGCCCGCCAGCCGGAAGGGGATGAGGTGGAAGGAGGCGGCGGTGAAGGAGAGCCAGGAGCAGAAGGCCAGCCCCAGCACCTTGGAAAAGGCCCAGCCCTTGTCCCGCAGCCCCCCGAACACCGAGAGAGTGAAGGGCAGCAGGGCAAGGCTCAGCAGCAGCAGAACGGCCCACCAGCGGGCCAGTGCCAAGAGATCGGAAAGCATGGCAGAATCCTTTCGTGCAAGATCAGCGGATTTGGTAGATGGTGGCCTGTTCGTCCTGGTAGACCACCGGCAGGGCCTGGCGGAGGATCTCCTCGCCTCCCGCCGCGAAAAAGGCGGCAAACCGCTCGTCCCCGGTGAGGGTGCTGTCCACCAGCAGGTAGTCGGCCCCGGTGTCCCGGGCGGCCCGGGCGAAGGTTTCCGGGTCCCGGCAGGAGAAGAGCTCCTTCAGCACCTGGTCCCGGCCGGAGGTGTCGTACCCGGCGGACCAGGCATAATAAGGCCAGCCCTGGTAGGCCAGCCGCCCGGCGGTGAACACCGGGTGGATGGTGATGTAGCCGGTGAGAAAGACCGAGCGGGCGGGGGTCTGTTCCCGGATCCAGTCGGTGAGGGCGTTCTGCTTCTGGATCTGCACCGGGGAGGAGCGGCAGAGATTGGAGTAGGTGAGGGCGTCCTCCAGGCCGGTGAGGGTGAGCAGAGCCGCCGCGGTAAGGGCCACAGCCCGGCGGGGCAGCACAAACCGCCGCCCCCGCCACAGCGCCCGCAGCAGCCAGGCGTTCAGGATGCCCCCCAAAATCAGGCTCAGCATCACCTGCTTGTGGCCCACGGCGATGTCGGGGGTCATCTGGAGGGTGAAGGCCTGGATTAGGGGCAGCAGGCAGCTGAGGAAAAAGACCCGGGCGGCCCCCCGGCCCTTGCCGCCCCCCGCCCAGACAAGGCCTGCCAGAAAGAACAGGAAAAAGATGCCGGTCAAAAGCAGCAGGTATTCCGCCACATCCCCGGGCGAAGAGGAGGGGGCCAGAAAGCCCAGATGGATCTGGAGGGAGAGGGGAGAGGCCCCCTTGGTGAAGAAGGCGGACTGGAGGCTGGAGAGGGCCATGGCCGGCAGGGCGGCAAAAAGATAGGTGAGCCGGGCCCGGCTGAACAGCCCCATCCCTGCCAGGATCAGCAAGGCACTGATGACCATGGAGCCGTGCCAGAAGGCGGCGGCCCCCAGCAGCACCCCCGCCGGCAGCCCCCACAAAAGGGGGGGGCAGGGGGTCCAGCCTTTCCGGGAAAAGAAGCAGGCGGCCGGCCCCCGGCGAAGGGCCTCCATCCCGCCCTGCAAGAGGGGCAAAAACATCAGCAGCGCCAGCAGCACCAGGCAGACCCCGAAGGACAGGTGCCGCTGGTTGGCCCAGACATTCTGGTTGAAGAGCCCCCAGTCCTCGTGGGCGGTGGTGCCGATGAAGGTCTTGTTTTCCAAAAGCCATTGGGCCCAGCCGGTGTCGGCCGGTTTCTGGCCCAGAAAGCTGAAAAAGGCAAAGGAGCTGCGGAAAAACAGAAAGAAAAGGCTCAGAAGGGCCGCTCCCCGGCTGGCGGTGAGAACATGGGCCAGGGTGAAGAGGAGCAGCATCATGGAAAGAAAGCTCAGCAGGCTGGGCAGATTGAGGGCCCAGGTGAGGGGCAGGCCCAGGTACTCCAGCAGCCCGGCGGCAAAGAGAAAGAGAAAATGGTAGCGGATGGTGCCGTCGGCAAAGTGGGGGTACTGGGTGGGGAAATTATTGCCCAGGGAAAAGCTGCGGATCACTGCGATGTGGGGGGAGAAATCCGAGTAGACGTTTACCGCCATGGAGACCGCGCTGCCGTCCTCCCAGAAGCTGTAAAAGCTCACAAAGAGCCCGGCGGCCAGCCCGAAGAAAAGGGCCAGGGCCTGGATGGCCCCGAAATCCCGGGCCCAGAAATCCGCAGCCCGGCGGCGAAGAGAGGCGGCGGGGGCTTGGAGCCTGCCGGACCGCCAGACCCGCCCGGCAGGGCGGCGAAGATGCAGCGGCCCGGCCCCTGTCAGCCCCAGCCCCAGCGCCAGCGCAGCCCCGGCCCCGAAGGCCATGGGCCGCTGGGTGCCCCGGGCCAGCCAGGCCCCCAGATAGGCGGCCCAGCCCAGCAAGAGATACCCCAGGCAGAAGCTGGCGGGCAGGGCCAGAAAAGGCCGGTAGAGGGGCACATCCTGCCCTCTTAGGCTCTGAAAGGCCGGGCAGGCCAGGGTGGGGAAAAAGCGGCAGAACAAAAAGCCCCCTGCCCCAAAGCAGAAAACCAGATACAAAACAGCCAGCACAGGGTTCTCCTTTCAGCGGCGGGCGGCGGGGAGGCAGGCGCCGGTGTCCTCCCACACCAGATAGCGGGGCCGGCCCTTGACCTCCTCGTAGATCTTGCCGATGTACAGCCCGATCACGCTCAAGGCCAGCATCAGGCCGCTGCCAATGAACAATTGCAGCAGGATCACGGTGGAAAAGCCGGTCTGGGCCTGGTGGGAAAAATACATCCAGAGGGTCTGCACCGTCAGCACCGCGGCGGCCCCCAGCATCACCAGCCCCATCAGCCCCACCAGCAAAAGGGGCGCGGCGGTGTAGGCGATGATGGAATCCACAAAAAGGCGAAGCAGGGCCGAAAACCGCCACTTGGTGCGGCCCTGGCGGCGGGGCTCCACCTCAAAGGGCATCTGGCAGCGGGCAAAGCCCAGCCAGGCGCTCATCCCACGGAAATAGGTGTCCCGCTCCGGCAGTTGTCTCCAGGCCTCCAGGGCCCGGCGGCTCAGCAGCTTGAAATCCGACAGGGGCTGCTGGCTCAGCCCGGTGAGCCGGCCGAACAGCCGGTAATACAGTCCGGCGCACCACCGGCGCAGGGGGGATTCCTTCCCGCGATGGGTCTTCACCCCGTCCACGATCTCGTAGCCCTGGCGCCACAGTTCCACCATCCGGGGCAGATAGCGGGGCGGGTGCTGCAAATCTCCGTCCATCACGATCACCGCGTCCCCCTCGGCCCGCTCAAGACCGGCGCAGAGGGCCGCCTCCTTGCCGAAATTCCGGCTCAGCCGCACCAGCCGCAGCCCGGGCATTTCCCGGCGGGCCTGCATCAGCTGCTGCCAGGTGTCGTCGGTGCTGCCGTCGTCCACCAGCAAAAAGGAGTGGGGGATGTCGGCCTCCCTCAGCACCTGGTCAACCTGGGACAGGGTCTGCCGGATGGCGGCACCCTCATTGTATACGGGCATCAGGATGGTTACCATGGGGCGGTTCTCCTTCATAAAAGACATACATAAACTATTATAGCACAGCCCGACCTTCCCCGGAAGGTGAAAGCCTGCTCCAAGAGCACCCAAAAGATGAAATTTGCGGCAACATGCGGCCCGGCGCAAAAAGGCCCGGCCGGGGAATGGGAGCCCCGGCCGGGCCAAAAGAGGTTTGTTCAGGTGGAGGAATGCCAGACGCCGCTGTCTGCCAGCCCCAGGGCCGCCTCGCCGGCCATATGCAGGGAATGGCGCAGGGAGACGCCCCGGGCCGGATCTGCCCGGTAGTTTTTCTCGATCCGCTTGTCCACAATGGAGCAGTTCTCCCGGCTGGTGCCCAGCAGCAGGATCAGAAAGCGGTCCCGCCCGTGCTGGGTGAACACATCGCCCCGGCGCAGGCTGCTGCCGATGGCCTTTTTGAGCTTTTGGGCGGCCGCCGAGATCTTTTCCGGGTTTTCCAAAAGGCGGCCCCGGCTGTCGCACAGCCAGTACATCAGCAGGTAGGCGCTCTGGCCGCTGCGCTCCATCATGCGGCAGCAGATGCGGTAAAAATCAATGAAGCTGGGGTAGCTGCAATAGTAGGCCCCGCTTTTTCGGTGGGACTCCTGGATATGGCCGGTGATCTCGGCCACCGTTTCGGTGTTCACCTGGCCGGCCAGGCTCAGCTGGCGGAACCGCTTGATCAGCTCGTCGCTGGGCTTTACGTCAAATTCCTCGCTCAGCTCGTACACAGTCTGGTCATAGACCTGCTTGGCCTCACCGTACCGCCCCAGCTTCATCAGGCAGTCGATGCGCAGGCACTGCCACTCCTCCAGATGGTACAGGGCGGCGGCCCGGGTGGCCAGCTCCAGCAGGGTCTCCCACTCTTCCCGCTGGCTCAGCAGCTTGGCCAGGCTTCGGATGCAGCCAAAATAGCTCTGCCGCAGCCGGGAACCGGCAATCACCGCCCAGTCCGAGCCCATGAGGTGGGGCAGAAATTCCCCGGCATACAGCCCGGCTGCCCGCTCCAGATGGCTCAGCCGGGCGTCCTCGGTCTCGGCCCTGTCGGCCAGGGCCAGCGCCTCCTCAAATTGGCACACGTCCAGTACCACAGGCTCATCGCTGCAAAAAAAATAGCTGCCGGTTTTATAGCGGATGGTCACCCCGGCGGGCAGCCCTGCCCGCGCCAGCAGCCGGCGCAGGTTGCTGATGGTCACCTTCAGGTTGTTGGCGGGGTCGGCGGCTGCGTCCCCCGTGTACAGGATGTCCAGCAGATGTTCCCGGGAGATCCCCTCCGGGAATCGGTACAGCAGGATTTGCAGAGCCTGCATGGCCTTGGTGGTGTTGGTGCGCTCCAATCGCAGGTCTTTGCCCAGGTAGGACAGGGAAAAATCCCCCAGCATCCTGACCTCTATGGTGCGCGGCGGCAGACTCATACAATCCCTCCCTTCCCCCGCAGGGGTCTGCGGGTGTATTTTTTGGACAAAATGTTATATCTATGTGAAAAAAATCATAAAAAAAGAATTGAAATAGGAAATGTCCTGGCACCATCATATATTTTTTACGAGATTTCGTCAAGTAAAAAAAGAATAGGCCAGGGCGCTGCCCGCCCCACAAAAAAGGAAATTTGTCCCGAATTTTTTGAAAAGGCATTGACAAAACCATCGGCAAATGGTATAGTGTGCTTGCGGTTAGGCATAGCTAACTAAAGCACGAAACATGCCGGCCGTTTTAAAAAAATCTGCGGTTAGATTTAACTAACCAAATCCTTTCCGCCCCGGCGGAACAGAACAGGAGGCCCCCATGACCGAGCCCTTTGAGACCCTGCTGTGCACCCACGCGGCCCCCGTACTGGCGGGGCTGAGGCCCTCGGGCACCGTCACCTGCCACCGCGCAAAGCTCCCCCGGCTGGAGGAAGACCTGGCCCAGTGCCGGGCGCTCTTGCTGGAGCACGGGCTGCGCTGCAAGGTGCTCTGCCAGTGCGAGAGCCATCTGGTGGTGCTGCTGTACGACCCGGTCTGGCTGGAGAGCTGCCTGTTGGGCCGCCGGGCCCGCAAGATGCTGCGCCGGATGGGCTATCCCCAGGGGGCTCTGCTGGAAGATCTGCTAAAGGAGCTGGCCCGCCGCATGGGCCAGAGCGGATTCCCCCACGAGATCGGGCTGTTTTTGGGTTACCCCGCCCGGGACGTGGAGGAATTCATCCGCCGTGGGGGCGCGGGCAGCCTGTGTACCGGGTATTGGAAGGCATACCGCCACCCCGGCGAGGCAAGGCGGTGCTTTGCCCGCTATGATGCCTGCCGGGAAGAATTCCTGGCCCGGCAGAGCCGTGGCCAGAGCCTGTGCCAGATCCTGAGGGCGGGCTGAAAATCTTGCTATACAGGAGCAGCGCGCGAACAGGACAGCGCGCGCCGCTTTTGCGATAGGCCATTGAACGTGGCCGGGGGCAACGCCATTGGCCCCCGGCAGGGAAAAGCGCCCCCGCAAACGGGCGCAGGGTTCCTCAACTCCTCCATCGGGGAAAGGCCGCCGTGCACTGCACGGCGGCCTTTCTCTTTGGTGGAATGCTGGGGGGCAGATGTTCTCAGCCGGCCAGGGTGCTCAGCACTGCCTCGGCCACGGCCCCGCCCTCGGCCCAAAGCCCGGTCTCATCGGCGCACCGCTCGTATTCCAGGGCGGTGGTCACAAACCCGCTCTCCAAAAGCACTGCCGGGCAGGCGGTGGTGCGGGTGACAAAGTAGTAGTCCTCCCGGGCGCCCCGGTCGTTGCAGCCGAAGGCCGCCGCAAAGCGGCTGGTGAGGGCTGCGGCCAGCTCCTCGCTCTGGGGGGTGAACCAGTAGCACTCGGTGCCGTTTACATCCAGGGTGTCCCGGGTGAGGGCGATGCTGTTGTGGTGAAGGCTGAGGAAGAAGTCGGGGGCCTGCCGGTTCACCGCATCCAGCCGCTGGGCCAGGGTGAGGGTGTCATCCCCCTGGCGGGTCAGGTTCACGGTGGCGCCCAGCTGCTCCAGCCTGGCCTTGGCGGCCAGGGCCAGGGCCATATTCAGGTCCTTTTCCAGGGGGCCGGTGGTGCCTGCGCAGCCGCTGGCGCCGTTGTCCTCCCCGCCGTGGCCCGCGTCCAGCAGCACCCTCACCCCGTCCAGAGGGGCGGCAGGGTCATCGCTGAGCCGGGGCGCCCGCTTCAGGAAGATCTGGACGCCCTCCTGGGCATAGCGCACCGTATACCCCCAGAGGGGGTTCTCCTCATCAAAAGTGAAGCGAAGAGTAAAGCCGGCGGCCTCTTCGCCCTCCTCTTCCGACTCGTTCTGCTCCAGGCTCACCGAGGCGGCAAACTCCCCGCCCTGGGGAACCTCCCCCTCAAAGGAGGCGTCCGGGAAGGTCAGACTCAGGCTGCCGTCCTCCCCCCGCTCTTCCAGATAGAGGGGGGTGCCGGTGCCCTCCAGGGTCCAGAGATCTCCCTCCTGCGCGGAGAGAACAGAGAGGCCGGTGAAGGCCGGCAGGGCGGCGGCCGGGTCCTCCTGCCCCAGCAGTTCCACGTCCGAGGCCCGCAGCCATCCGCCGTTTTCCAGCTGGTAGGCCCAGGTGATCTTGGAGGAGGTGGTGTATTGGGCGCTGTCCGCCACCCGGGCCATGGCCCCCTGGGGGATGGTGGCCAGGATGGTGGAGGAGTCCTGGTAATCGGCCAGCAGGCTGGCGATTCCGTCCGCGGTCACCCGCAGCCACTGGCCGGGCTGAGCCTCCACCGAGCCGTCGCTCTCCGGCTGGGCGGGAGTCCACTCCGGGGGCGTCTTATAGGTGACAGTGACCGTCTGGGAAACATCCCCCTGGGTGAGAGTGAAGGTGTTCTCCCCCAGGGCCAGGGTCACCGCCTTGGTCCAGACCCCCTGGCTGCCGGGCCGGTCCACCGGCTGGCCGTTCAGCAGCACTTCGCTGGCCGGGTCGCTGGTGCCGGTGAGGCAGAGGGTGTCATAATAGGTGGAAAAACCATCGGAGGGGTAGCAGATGGCGGCCTGACGGGGCAGGGAGGTGTCCGGCAGGGTTTCCTCCGGGGCCTGCCGGAAAGAGGCCAGCAGCCGGGCGGGGGAGGCGTCCTGTTCAAGATCGTTCCAACTGCCCAGCACGCCCCCGGTGCCGGCCTGCTGCAACGCCGCCAGGCTGGCGGGGCTCACCCCGTCCAGCAGGGTCAGTTCCTCGCCGTCGGTATAGGCTGTGGCCCCCTTCAATGTGGTGGAAAAGCCCTCGGCCTGGCCCGCAAACAGCACCACGGGGGAGCTCTTTTCGGCCAGCTTCAGGGCCCAGTCGGGGGCATCCTCCCGGCTGAGGGGGGTGCCCTCCTCGTCGGTGACCAGCAGGTACAGGGCGATGCCGGCCTTGGCGCAGCGGGTTTTGAGCCGGCTCACCGGGTCGGTGCCGTCCAGGGCCGGGGCCAGGGTCAGGGTATCGGTCTTGTCCTCAAAAAAGCCGTCCTCGCCGTACCGGCCCCGGATCAGCACCCCCTGGCAGCCCCAGGCCTCGGCCTGGTCGGGCACCGCATCCAGAAAATCCAGCCGGTCGGATTTGTCCGTACAGTCCAGAAGCTGCCGGGCCCAGCCCTCGTCCAGCGCCAGCAGGGCGGGGGCTTCGACCCGGGCCGCCGGGGGCGAGAAAAAGAGGGCAAAGAGAAAGCCGGTCACCAGCACCAGAACCAGCAGAAAGAGAAGACAGAGAAAAAAGGGAAAGGTGCGTCGTTTCATGGAAAGGCTCCTTGATGGATGGGATGAGAGGGCTTGTCACGGGTCTATTATACCACAGGGCGGCCGGCGCAAAAACGGCCAAAAGCGACAAATTCCCCCAGAAGACTTCCGGCCGGGCAAAGAAAAAAATCTGCCCCCATGGGGGAGGGTTATGGTATACTATGTTCTATACATATAAAAGGAGGGCGGGGGATATGCGAGCCTGTCCGCCCTGTAAGCGCCATACAGAAAGGAACAGAATCCATGAAAATACCTGCCCAGGCCTTCACCCACGGGGGAAAATTCCACGCCGACGACGTGTTCAGCGCCGCGCTCTTGCAGATCGTCCGCCCGGACATCCGCATCCAGCGCGGCTTTCAAGTGCCGGACCGTTTCGAGGGGCTGGTTTTTGATATCGGAGACGGAATGTTTGACCACCACGCAGAGCCCCGAGAAACCCGCCCCAACGGGGTGCCCTATGCGGCCTTCGGCAAATTGTGGCGGGTGCTGGGCCCTGGGCTGGTGGGGGAGAATCAGGCCCGGCTGCTGGATGAGAACTTTGTCCAGCCGCTGGACCTGAACGACAACACCGGCGAGCAGGACAGCCTGGCCGACGCCATTGGCAGCTTCAACCCCCGGTGGGACTCCAAGGAGCCGGCGGACGAGTGCTTTGCCAAGGCGGTGTCCTTTGCCAAGGTGATTTTGGAGAACCGGCTGGAGGAGGCCCGGGCGGTGAGCCGGGCCGATGAGCTGGTGCAGAAGGCCTATGCCCACATGCGGGACGGCATTGTGGTGCTGCCCTGCTATGCCCCCTGGAAAAACGCCCTCTACCGCAGCGACGCGGTTTTTGTGGTCTATCCCAGCCAGCGGGGAGGCTGGGCGGCCCAGTGCGTGAACGACCGACGCACCAAGAGCCCCAAGCTGCCCTTCCCCGCGGCCTGGGCGGGTCAGCCGGCCGAGGTGCTGGCCCAGCGCAGCGGGCTGAGCGGCCTGCGCTTTTGCCATGCCAGTCGCTTTTTGGTCACCGGGGAGGACAAGGCCACTGTGCTGGCCGCCTGCCGCCAGGTGCTGCAGGCGGCGGGCCGGCTGAACGGATGAACCGGGAAAAAGAGGAGAGCTGGGTGTATATGCTTCGGTGCCGCAACGGCGCCCTTTACACCGGCTGGACCAATGATCTGGCCGCCCGGCTGCGGGCCCATCAGCAGGGCAGGGGGGCCAGGTATACCCGGGCTTTCGGGGCCCAGGGCCTGGCCTATGCCCAGCCCCTGGCCGACAAGAGCGAGGGGCTGCGGCGGGAGGCCGCCCTCAAAAAGCTGAGCCGGGCCCAAAAGGAGACGCTCTGCCGGGCCTGGCAGGCCCAGGGAGCGGCCGCGCCCGGCTTTGGGGCGGGGCAGGAGGTGTTTGGCCCGATGCCCGGGCCGAAAGAAAAACAGGAAGAGAAGGGGTAAAGCTTGGAACTGAGTTTGCTGCTGATGGAGAAGATCCTCTCCATGGCCTGTATGGCGCTGGTGGGCTGGGTGGCCGCCAAGACCGGGGTGATCCGGCAGGGGGGCGCGGCGGTGCTGTCGGCCTTCTGCCTGTACATCATATGCCCCTGTGTGAACATCGTGGCCTTCCAGGTGGACCGGGCCCCCGACACCCAGACCGGCCTGCTGGTCACCCTGGCGGCGGCGGTGGGGGTCCATCTGACCTACCTGCTGCTCACCGGCCTTTTGGCAAAGCCCTGCCGGCTGGATGCGGTGGAGCAGGGCAGCCTGATCTATTCCAACGCGGGCAACCTCATCATTCCTCTGGTCACTGCCCTGCTGGGCCGGGAAAAGATCCTCTACGCCTGCGCTTTCCGGGTCATCCAGACCCCCCTCATGTGGGTCCATTATCCCCGGCTGCTGCGGCCTGAGGCCAAAACCGACTGGCTCAAACTGCTGCGCAACCCCAACATCCTCTCGGTGGGGGCGGGGCTGTTTCTCTTTTTCTCGGGGCTGCGGCTGCCGGGCATCGTCTCCGGCGCGGTGGAGTCCATCAGCGACTGTATGGGCCCGGTGAGCATGTTCAACATCGGGCTGATGATGGCCGAGATCGACTGGGGCATTCTGCTGGGCTCGGTGCGCAGCTGGCTCATTGCCCTGGGGCGGCTGGTGCTGTATCCCCTGGTCTTCATCCTGCTCACGGCGGCCACCGGCGTCACGGCCCGGCTGCCCGGTGCCGGGGAGTGGCTGCTCATCACCCTGCTGGCCTGTGCGGCCCCGGTGGCGGTGAACGTGGCCCAGATGGCCGAGATCTCGGGCGGGGACGGCCCCCGGGCGGGGGCAGTGGTGGCCCTGTCCACCCTGCTGTCCATTCTCACCATGCCCCTGATGGCCCTTTTGTACCAGATCATCTGCTGAGGAGGGAAGGATTATGGAACTGAGCTTTCTCTTGATGCAGAGCATCCTCTCCATGGCGGTGATGGTGCTGATGGGCTGGGCCGGCGTAAAGAGCGGCGTCCTCAAGCTGGAGGACTCCCGGGTGGTGGCGGCCCTCTCCCTCTATATCGTCTGCCCTTGTATGATGCTCTCCGCCTTTCAGGTGGAGTACAGCCCCGAAAAGCTCCAGGGCCTGTTGCTGGCCCTGGGGGCGGCGATCCTCATCCACATCGTGTACATCCTGCTCACCCGGCTGCTGGCCGGGCCCTTGGGGCTGGACGGGGTGGAGAAAGGCAGCCTCATCTACTCCAACAGCGGCAATTTCATCATCCCCCTGGTCACCAGCCTGCTGGGCAAGGAGTATGTGCTCTTCACCAGTCCCTTTCTTATGGTGCAGATCGTCCTCTCCTGGACCCACTGCGTCAAACTGGTCTGCCCCTCGGCCCGGCTGGACCTCTGGAAGATCCTGAAAAACCCCAACATCCTGGCCACCCTGGCGGGGATGGTGCTGTTTTTCGGCCGGCTGCGGTTGCCGGGGGTGGTGGCCACCGCCGTGGACAATGTGGGCGCCTGCGTGGGGCCCCTGGGTATGTTCAGCATCGGGATGCTGATGGCCGGGGCCGACTGGTCCCGGGTCTTCCGCAGCCGGCGCAATTATGCCATTGTGCTGGGGCGGCTGGTGATTTATCCGGCTCTCTTTGCGGTGCTGGTCAGCCTCAGCCGCATCACCTTCTGGATGGAGGGGGCCCGGCAGGTGCTGCTGGTCACCATGCTGGCCGCCTGCGCCCCGGTGGCTGTCACCATCAGCCAGATGGCCGACCTGTTCGGGGCCGACAGCCGCAAGGCGGGGGTCCTGAACGTGCTGTCGGTGGTCTTTTCCATCGCCACCATGCCCCTGCTGGTGATGCTCTATCAGTGGATTTGCTGAAATTTGCATAATATTCATTCTCTTGCACAGGCCGGGGCGCGAGCCGGCCGGCGTGCACGCTTTCCCGCAGGGGGCTGGATGCCCTGATTTTTCCCTTTTCAAGAGGAAAAAAGGGGCTGAAAAACCGTCGAGCAGGGGCGATTTTGGCGCCGACATCGAAAAAATGAGGGCGGCCAGGGGCAACTTTGTGCAACTTGGGCCTTGACGGCAGAGCGAGAGAGTGTATAATAATACCTACACGATGAATATTTATTCATCCAACAGGAAGATACGCGGCAGGCGGGGGCCGCAAGCGCCCCGCCCGCTGTTTGCAAGGAAGGCGCCGCTGCCCCGTCCCCCCGGGGTGTGCGGACCAGAAAAGGAGAATCGATCATGAAAAAAGAAGACATCAAGAAGGTTGTGCTGGCCTACTCCGGCGGCCTGGATACCTCCATCATCATTCCCTGGCTGAAAGAGAACTACAACAACTGCGAGGTCATCGCGGTGTCCGGCGACGTGGGCCAGGGTACCGAGCTGGACGGCCTGGAGGAGAAGGCTCTCAAGACCGGCGCCTCCAAGCTGTATGTGCTGGACCTGAAAAAGGATTTTGTGGAAAATTACATTTTCCCCACCCTGAAATTCGGCGCCAAGTACGAGGACTATCTGCTGGGCACCAGCTTTGCCCGGCCCTGCATCGCCAAGGCCCTGGCCGACATCGCCCACAAGGAAGGGGCGGACGCCATCTGCCACGGCTGCACCGGCAAGGGCAACGACCAGGTGCGTTTTGAGCTGACTCTCAAGGCCTTCTGCCCGGATATGGCCATCATCGCCCCCTGGCGGGAGTGGAACATCAAGAGCCGGGATGAGGAGATCGACTACGCCGAGGCCCACCACATCCCCCTCAAGATCAACCGGGAGACCAACTACTCCAAGGACAAGAACCTGTGGCACCTGAGCCACGAGGGGCTGGACCTGGAGAACCCGGCCAACGAGCCCCAGTACAACAAGCTCGGCTTTTTGGAGCTGGGGGTCAGCCCCGAGCAGGCCCCGGACACTCCCACCTATGTGACCATCCACTTCGAGAAGGGCGTGCCCACTGCGGTGGACGGCAAGGAGCTGGGCGCCGTGGAGCTGGTGGAAACCCTGAACAAGATCGGCGGCGCCAACGGCATTGGCCTGCTGGACATTGTGGAGAACCGTCTGGTGGGCATGAAGAGCCGGGGCGTGTACGAGACCCCGGGCGGCGCCATCCTGTACAAGGCCCTCAATGTGCTGGAGACCATCACCCTGGACAAGGAGAGCGCCCACTTCAAGGCCCAGCTGGCCCAGAAGTACGCCGACATCGTCTACAACGGCCAGTGGTTCACCCCCCTGCGGGAGGCTCTGGACGCCTTTGCCGACAAGCTGATGGAGACTGTCACCGGCGACGTGAAGCTCAAGCTGTACAAGGGCAACATGATCAACGCCGGGGTCACCTCGCCCTACACCCTGTACGACGAGCAGACCGCCTCCTTCGGCGAGGACGAGGACTACAACCAGGCCGACGCCGCCGGCTTCATCAATCTGTTCGGGCTGTCCATCAAAGAGAAGGCCAAGCTCAGCAAGAAGTGGCCTCCCATCAAATAAGGCAGGCAGCAGCCGAAATTTTCGCGCCGCCAGGGGAGGGGGCTCCCCTGGCGGACCTTTTTTCCGCGGGGTACAAGGCCCCGCCATCAAAACACGGGCGGCCCGCCGCCCCACAGGAGCAATAGTACCATGGCACAGTTATGGCAGGGACGGTTTTCCAAGGCCGTCGATTCCCGCGTGAACGATTTCAATTCCAGCATCCGGTTTGACAGCCGGATGGTCCGCCAGGACATCAACGGCAGCATGGCCCACGCCACCATGCTGGGGGAGCAGGGCATCATCAGCCCCGAGGACCAGGAGACCATCCTGGACGGGCTGCAGGGCATCCTCACCGATTTGCAGGAGGGGACGCTCTCCATCGACCCCCAGGCCGAGGACATCCACACCTTCATCGAGCAGACCCTCACCGCCCGCATCGGGGACGCGGGCAAGCGGCTGCACACCGGCCGAAGCCGAAACGACCAGGTGGCCCTGGACATCCGCCTCACCCTGCGGGATGAGTCGGAGAAGATCCTGGGCCAGATCCTGGACCTGGCCCGGAGCCTCTGCCGCCAGGCCGAGGCCAACCTGGAGAGCGTCATGCCCGGCTACACCCATCTGCAAAGGGCCCAGCCGGTCACCTTCGGCCACCAGCTCATGGCCTATGTGTGGATGCTGCTGCGGGACGCCGGCCGCATCCAGGACGCCCTCAAGCGGATGATGGCCTACTGCCCCCTGGGCAGCGGGGCCCTGGCGGGCACCACCTACCCGCTGGACCGGCAGCTCACCGCCAGCCTGCTGGGCTTTGAGGAGCCCTGCCCCAACAGCCTGGACGGCGTCTCCGACCGGGATTTCTGCATCGAACTCTGCGCGGCTTTTGCCACCTGCATGATGCACCTGTCCCGCCTGTCCGAGGAGATCATCCTCTGGTGCAGCTGGGAGTTCCGGTTTGTGGAGCTGGACGACGCCTTCACCACCGGCTCCAGCATCATGCCCCAGAAGAAAAACCCCGATGTCACCGAGCTGATCCGGGGCAAGACCGGCCGGGTCTACGGGGACCTCACCACTCTGCTCACCATGATGAAGGGGATCAGCCTGGCTTACGACAAGGACATGCAGGAGGACAAGGAGACCATGTGGGATGCCATCGACACCCTCAGCCTCTGCCTCACCACCCTCACCCCCCTCATCGACACCATGAAGGCCCTGCCCCAGAACATGCGGGCGGCGGCGGCCGGCGGCTTCATCAACGCCACCGACTGTGCCGACTACCTCACCAAGAAGGGGATGCCCTTCCGGGATGCCTACAAGCTCACCGGCAGCCTGGTGGCCTACTGCATCGACCATCACACCACCCTGGAGCAGCTGCCGCTGGAGACCTTCCGGCAGCACAGCCCCCTCTTTGAGGAGGATATCTACCAGGCCATCGACCTGTTCCGCTGCTGCGAGGGCCGCACCAGCTACGGCGGCCCCAGCAAGGCAGGAGTGCAGGGACAGCTGCAAAAGGCCCGCCAGGAGATGGAAGCGATTCAAAAAAGTCTGGAAGGGGAGGACGATCCCCATCCGGCCGAGAGCGATACAGAAGAGGAGGATCATCCATGAGCGCAACCTATAAAGTATTCATCGACGGCTCTTCCGGCACCACCGGACTGCGCATTGCCGACCGGCTGGCCGCCCGCCCCGAGATCCAGCTGCTGAGCATCTCGGAGGAGGGCCGCAAGGACGTGCAGGAGCGGGCCAAGGTCATCAACAGCGCCGACCTTGCCTTCCTCTGCCTGCCCGACGCCGCCGCCCGGGAAGTGATTCCTCTGCTGCGGCCGGACGTGAAGATCCTGGACACCTCCACCGCTCACCGCACCGCGCCCGGCTGGGTCTACGGCTTCCCCGAGCTGGCCGGCCAGCGGGAGAAGATCCGCCAGAGCTGCCGGGTGGCCGTGCCCGGCTGCCATGCCAGCGGCTTCATCGTGCTGGCGGCCCCCCTCATTCAGAAGGGGCTGGTGCCCGCCGACTATCCCTTCACCTGCCACAGCCTCACCGGCTATTCCGGCGGCGGCAAGAAGATGATCGGCCAGTACCGGGACCCCAACCGCCCGGTGGATTACGACAGCCCCCGGGCCTACGGGCTGGGGCTTCACCACAAGCACCTGCCCGAGATGAAGGCGATCTGCGGCCTGGCCGCCGCTCCCATCTTCTGCCCCATCGTGGCCGATTACTATTCCGGCATGCAGACCACCGTCCCCCTGCGGATGGAGCTGCTGAAAACCGATCCCGCCGCCATTGCCGCCGCCCTGGAGGAGTACTATCAGGGCGAAAAGGTGGTCAAGGTGCATCCGCTGGGGGATCTGCCCTCCGACGAGTTCCTGGCCGGCAACGTGCTGGCGGGCACCGATCGGATGGAGATCTATCTCTCGGCCAGCCCGGACGGCTCCCAGATGCTGCTCATCAGCCTGTTTGACAATCTGGGAAAGGGTTCCAGCGGCGCCGCTGTCCAGTGCATGAACCTGATGCTGGGCGTGGAGGAGACCACCGGGCTGGAATGAGCCCGTTTTGGGAATTTTTGAAGGAGGAAACTTTCGTGAAATGGATTGAAGGCGGCGTCTGTGCCGCCCAAGGTTTCCGGGCCTCCGGGGTGCACTGCGGCATCCGCCGCAACCACTCCAAGGAGGACCTGGCGCTGATTTGCAGCGACACCCTTTGCAGCGGCGCTGCGGTGTACACCACCAACAAGGTGTGCGGGGCCCCCATTCAGGTGGACCGGCGCCACCTGGCCGACGGCAAGGCCCAGGCCATCATCTGCAACAGCGGCAACGCCAACACCTGCGCTCCCGGCGGCGAGCAGCTGGCCGAGGACACCTGCAAGCTGGTGGCCAAAGAGCTGGGCATCCCCGCCGGCAACGTGCTGGTCTGCTCCACCGGCGTCATCGGTCAGCCCATGGAGCTGGCCCCCTTCGCCGCCGGCGTGCCCCAGGCGGTCCAGGCCCTGAACGAGGGCCCCGAGGGCTCTTCCAAGGCGGCCCGGGCCATCATGACCACCGACACCCACGACAAGCAGGCTGCGGTGGAGTTTGAACTCTCCGGCCACACCTGCCATCTGGGCGCCATCGCCAAGGGCAGCGGCATGATCAACCCCAACATGGCCACCATGCTGCTCTTCCTCACCACCGACGCGGCCCTCAGCAGCGAGATGCTCCAGAAGGCCCTCAGCGAGGATGTGCCCTCCACCTTCAACCAGATCAGTGTGGACGGGGACACCTCCACCAACGACACGGTGCTGCTGCTGGCCAACGGGCTGGCCGGCAACCCGGAAATTACCGCCGAGGGGGCCGACTACTTCACCTTCTGCCAGGCTCTCCACATGGTGTCCGAAAAAATGTGCCGGGAGCTGGCCGGCGACGGGGAGGGCTGCACCAAGCTGCTGGAGTGCATCGTCACCGGCGCGCCCACCGTGGCCGTGGCCCGGGCCGTCTCCAAGACGGTCATCCAGTCCGACCTGCTCAAGGCCGCCATGTTCGGCCAGGACGCCAACTGGGGCCGGGTGCTCTGTGCCGTGGGCTACACCCCCGGGGATTTCTCGGTGGATAAGGTGCGGGTCTGGCTGGAGAGCAAGGCCGGCCAGGTGTATGTCTGTGAAAACGCCGCCTACCACGAGTACAGCGAGGAGGAGGCCGCCAAGGTGCTGGCCGAAAAGGAGATCCGCATTCTGGTGGATCTGGGCCAGGGCGACCAGACCGCCAAGGCCTGGGGCTGTGACCTCACCTATGACTATGTGAAGATCAACGGAGATTACCGCACCTGAGGCGGACCTCACAACCACTGACTGACGAAAGGGGACAGGGAGTATGAAAAACGAACAGATGGCCCAGCTCTTCAGCGAAGCCACGCCTTATATCCAGAAGTATCACGGCTCCACCATGGTGATCAAGTATGGCGGCAACGCCATGATCAACGCGGAGCTGAAAAGCGCCGTCATGAACGACCTCATCACCCTGACCCTGCTGGGGGTACGGGTGGTGCTGGTGCACGGGGGCGGCCCCGCCATCAACCAGACCCTGAAAGCCATCGGCCACGAGAGCCGGTTTGTAAACGGGCTGCGCTACACCGACGAGGTGACCATGCGGGTGGTGCAGCAGGTGCTGGCCGGGGAAGTGAACAAGGACCTGGTGGCCCTGCTGCGGGGCCGGGGCGTGGGCCTGTGCGGCATGGACGGCCAGATGATCACCTGCAGCCGCAAGAGCGACGCGGACCTGGGCTTTGTGGGGGAGATCGACTATGTGAACACCACCCTCATCACCCATCTGCTGGACAACGCCTTCATCCCGGTCATCGCCACCCTGGGCATGGATGAAAACGGGGTTGCCTACAACATCAACGCCGATACCGCCGCTGCCCGTATCGCCATCGCCCTCAAGGCCGAGAAGCTGGTGAGCATGACCGACATCGCCGGCCTGCTCATGGACAAGGACGACGAGAGCACCCTCATCCCCAGCGTGGAGGTGAGCGAGATCGAGGGATACAAGAACCGGGGCGTCATCTCCGGCGGCATGATCCCCAAGATCGACGGCATGGCCGACGCCATCTATCAGGGCGTCCACGAGGCCTGCATCATCGACGGCCGGGTACCCCATTCCATCCTGCTGGAGATCTTCTCCGACAGAGGCAGCGGCACCCTGTTCTATCGCCGCGGCTACGGCAGGTAAGGAGGAAACGAGAGAATGGAAACCATGGATTCCAAAACCATCATGCAGCTGGACCAGACTTATGTCCTGCCCACCTACGGCCGCAACCCGGTGGCCCTGGTGCGGGGCAAGGGCCTGCGCGCCTGGGACGCCGAGGGCAAAGAATACCTGGACTTCACCTCCGGCATCGGGGTCAACGGTCTGGGCTATTGCCCGGAGGGCTGGGTGGAGGCGGTGAGCCGTCAGGCAGCTACTCTCCAGCACACCTCCAATCTCTACTACACCCAGCCCTGCGCCCAGCTGGCCCAGAAGCTCTGTCAGCGCACCGGCCTGGACAAGGTGTTCTTTGCCAACAGCGGCGCCGAGGCCAACGAGGGCCTCATCAAGGCTGCCCGCAAATACAGCGTGGACAAATACGGCGAGGGCCGGGACACGGTGGTCACCCTGGTGAACAGCTTCCACGGCCGCACTTTGGCCACCCTTACCGCCACCGGCCAGGATGTGTTCCATCACTATTTTGGCCCCTTCAACGACGGCTTTGTCTACATCCCCGCCAACGACCTGGAAGCCCTGAAAAAGGCCTGTGAGGAGCACCCGGTCTGTGCCCTGCTCATGGAGATGGTCCAGGGCGAGGGCGGCGTGATGGCGCTGGATGCGGATTTTGTCAAGGAGGCGGCCGCCTACTGCGCCCAGAAGGATATTCTGGTGCTGGCGGACGAGGTGCAGACCGGCATCGGCCGCACCGGCACCTTCCTGGCCTGCGAGCAGTACAACCTGAAGCCGGACGGTGTCAGCCTGGCCAAGTGCCTGGGCGGCGGCCTGCCCCTGGGGGCTGTGGTGTTGAACAGCCGGATGGCCAAGGGCATGGGCAAGGGCACCCACGGCTCCACCTTCGGGGGCAACCCGGTGGCCTGCGCCGGCGCCAATGTGGTGGTGGACACCATCGACGAGGAATTCTTGGCTCAGGTGCGCCGCAAGGCCGAGATCCTGCGCGCCAAGCTGGCTACCCTGCCCCATGTGCGGCAGGTGAGCGGCCTGGGCCTGATGATCGGTCTGGAGCTGGACGAGGGCATCCAGGCCGGCGATGTGCTGGCCAAATGCCAGGAAAAGGGGCTCTTGGTGCTCACCGCCAAGACCCGCCTGCGCCTTTTGCCCGGGCTGATCCTCAGTGAGGAGGAGATCGACGAGGCGGTGGATATCCTGGCCCAGGTGCTGAAAACGTTTTGAGGCCGGACCGCCCCGACCCAAGAAAAGCAGGAAAGAAGGAGAAACCCATGAAACATCTGCTGAAAATGAGCGACCTCACCCGGCAGGAGCTCTTCCGCATCCTGGATGTGGCCGACGAGCTGAAGGCTGACCGAAAAGCAGGCCGGCCTCACCCCTATCTGGCGGGCAAGACGGTGGCTCTGATCTTTGCCAAGGCCAGCACCCGCACCCGCACCAGCTTTGAGGTGGGCGTCTACCAGCTGGGGGGCCTGGGCACCTACCTGAACGCCACCACCGAGATGCAGATCGGCCGGGGCGAGCCCATCCAGGACACTGCCCGGGTGCTGGGCCGGTATTACGATGGTATCATGATCCGCACCTTCAAGCAGAGCGATGTGGAGGCCCTGGCCCAGTACAGCGGCGTGCCGGTGATCAACGGCCTTACCGACTACTGCCATCCCTGCCAGGTGCTGGCAGATCTGCAAACCATCCGGGAATTCAAGGGCGGCTTTGAGGGGCTGAACGCCTGTTTCATCGGCGACGGCAACAACATGGCCCACAGCCTGCTTGTGGGCTGCCTGATGGCGGGCATGTCCTTCACCGCCGTCTGCCCGGAGGACTACCGCCCGGCGGCGGATGTGCTGGCCTATGCCCAGCAGTTCCCCGGCAAGTTCAAGCTCTGCACCGACCCCAAGGAGGGCGCAGTGGGCGCCGACGTGCTGTTCACCGACGTGTGGACCAGCATGGGCGAGGAGGCCGAGACCGAAAAGCGCCGCAAGGCTTTCCGGGGCTACCAGATCAACGAGGAAGTGCTGAGCCTGGCCAATCCTGGCTGCATGGTGCAGCACTGCCTGCCCGCCCACCGGGGCGAGGAGATCACCGCTGACGTGTTTGAGGCCCATGCCGGTGAGATCTTTGAGGAGGCGGAAAACCGCCTCCACGCCCAGAAAGCGGTTATGGCTATCCTGATGGGCGGAAAATAAGCCGCAGCGAAAATTTTTTAGGGCAGAAAAGAGTCGGGGCGTTGACGCGCCCCGGCTCTTTTGCTATAATCTAATTTAGTGTTTTGCGGCTTTGCGCAGAGCACCGGCACAGGCGGATCGGCAACATAAAAGCGGTCGGCCTTGCCCAGAACGGAATAGGGATATTGTGGAGCGGTATCGAAGTGGTCGTAACGAGCTTGACTCGAAATCAAGTTGTCCGCAAGGGCACGTGGGTTCGAATCCCACCCGCTCCGCCAAAAAGCCTCAGAGCAAACACTCTGAGGCTTTTCCTTTCCCGTAGGCCTGCCAAAAGAGCGCGGAACAGCCCCGCTGCCGCAGGGGGGCTGCCCCTTGTCAGAGATTGTATAATTATAGTATAATAAGAGACAATGCGATACCCGGCAATGTACGGGAACCGCGGCAAGGATGTGTGCGTTGTTGGATACATGATCAAGGAGGAGTGATAGGATGGGTATGGTACATCATAGAAAGAACCTGTTTGGCGGCCTGAGAGCGGCGGCCCTGACCCTGGCTTTGACCCTGGCGCTGGCGGGCTGCAGCGCAAAGCCGGCAGAAGTGGACCCCACCCCTTACTTGTCTGTGGAATTTGCCGGCATGAGCGGAGAGGGAACCGCCAGCTGGAAATTTGACGGAGACGGCTTTGCTGCGGCCTGCGGAGACGGCGTGAAGGACGCGGCGGGGCTTGCCGCCTGCGTGGACGGGAGCCTGGATGTGACGGAAGGGCTTTCCAACGGCGACACGGTCACCTTCCATTGGAATTGCGACGCCGACACGGCTCAAAAAGACCACAACGCCGTTCTGGCTCCTGAAGATGCCTCCTTTACGGTGGAGGGGCTGGATGAGTGGGTTACCGCTCTGGATCAGATTGGCCAGGAGGATTGGGCCACTTTGGAGGCCGACGGCAAGAGCGCCCTGCAGCAAAAGGAGGGCGACAGCATTACCGGGGCCGAGTGCCTGGGCGGCTATATGCTGGTGCGCCAGGATTTCAGCAGTGAGATGGTGGATACCCACAACATGCTCTATGTGGCCTATAAGGTACAGGCCCAGCTGCCGGACGGCAGCTCCCTCACCTACTATGCCGCCGTCGGCTTTACCGACCTGGTGCTCCACGGCGACGGCTCGGTGGAGGTGACCAGCGATTGGGGATATACCGCCTATGGCAACATCGATGTCCTGGTGAACGGGGAATACTACAACTTCACCGGCTTCGAGACGCTGGAAGACATGAACAAAGAGTGCATTGCCGGGTATGAGGGCATGTATTCGGTGGAGTCCAACGTGGCGGATGCCTGACTTTTGAACCAGAAAAGCGAGGCGCCTTCCCGGCAAGGGAGGGCGCCTCGCTTTTTGTATGTCGGAGCTGCTTTGGGAGAGACAGGTCCGGCTATACCCCGGCGTCGGCTGCGGATGAGTGAGACGGGAGAAAAGTAAAGCCTATTGGTGAAATCTGGAAGACCCCGAACTCCGTCAGGCGGACCTGAAAGCTACCTGCATGAGCTATGGCGAGGCCATTGAGCGGGCCGGGCTGTACTGCGGGATCTACTCCATGCTGTCATGGCTGCAAAGCTGCCTGGACACACCGCAGTTGGATCGGTTTGACAAATGGGTTGCCCGGTGGAGCGATTGCTGCCAATGCAGAAAACCCTACGGGATGTGGCAGTATACCAATAAGCTGGAAATCGACGGCAAGATTTTTGACGGTGACTACGCCTATAAAGATTACCCGGCCATCATAAAGTCCATGGGCTGAGCCGGAATGTCCCGGAAAAAATAAACAGAGAAGGCCCCGCGACCACAACAGTCGCGGGGCCTTCCTTGTTGCCCCAAAAGGGCGGCGAAGCGTTTGGGTTTCGGAGGTCCTGCCGGCAGGGCAGAACTTTTCAGGACACGACGGTCACCGGCAGGTAGCCCACCAATTTTACCGAGGAAGAGGTGAGGAAATAATATTCCAGCACCGGCTGGGGGTCGCCCTCTGCGGGAGGAGCATCAGAGCCGATACACTCGCCCCACCGCGCGCCGCCATCAAAGGCGCTGGTGTCGGGATACAGGATGCATCCCTGGAGGAAGGCCCAGAAAGCGTACATGTCCGGGGGTGCGCTGGAAAAGAGGGTGGATACATCCAGAGGATCTCCCGCCTGCAGGGTCAGGGGATCGGCAGTATAGGAGATACCGGGCAGTTTGCCGTGCTCCACAATATGGATATTCAGCTCGTGCACTTCACCCTCCAGCGTCAGGGTCAGCCGGGTATCCCCCAAAGACACACTTTCCGGCACATACAGCCAGAGACAATAGGAGGATGAGGCGAGATCCCTCTCCACAGAGAGTCCCAGATCCCGGGAAAATTCCGCCTCAAAGGCCTCATCGGTCATCGGCTCCAGGTCGGTTCGGTTGACGGTCAGCTGAACCCGCTGCACGTCCGGTACCGGCAGCGAGCGGGAATATCCCGGTGCGGGCGGCTGTTCAATATAGTATTCGGCCTCGCTGAAAAAATATTTTTCCCCGGCAGACGTTTCCCCAGAGGGAGCCGTCGGCTCGGCGGAAGTTCCGTCCTGGCTCACCACCACCGGCAGCTGGCCTTCGTAACTCAGGTTCTGCCCGTCACTGGCGCTCCAGTGCAGGATGTAAGCCTGTCCCCCCGCCGTCTGGGGAATTTGCAGCGATCCGTCCTTCCGGGCAGTCAGGTCCCCGGCTCCTTCCGGGCCACCCTCCCGGGCAGTGGCGCTCATCTGGCCCGGTTCCACACCGTCGGGCAGCTGGGCCAGAATGTCCTCGGGACGGATGATCTGGCCGGGCTGCGCCAAAAAGGGAGATTGGGCGTAGAGCACATCGGGCAGCGCCCCCGGCGCAACCTGATGGAATTCCAGCTGATACTCCTCCTGTCCCACCTCCATTTGCAGCCGCACCCAGGCGTCAGGCCGGGAGCCGTCAAAGGAGAAGGTCAGCCAGGGAACGGCTGCGCCCTCCTGGCCGGCGGAGTCCGCCAGTTCCACCGAGGCGCCCGGGGTGGCGTCCAACACTTCAAAGGAGAGGTCTTTCACCTGAGCGGGAGATACCAGGCCTTTCGGACCATACAGATACAGCTCCTGGGTGGAAGGGGCAGAGGCCACCAGGGCCTCGGAATATCGCACACCCTGATAGAGAGGCCATGCCTGCGGCTGGGCGGGGGCCAGAGCAAATGCGCCGGCCCCCGCCACCGCAGCGGCAGCCACGGCGGCGCCGATCTTGGCCCCGGAGGACAGCGCCCCCAATTTTGCCTTGAGGGCGCTCAGCAGACTGTGACTGCCGCCGGAGGGGTCCAGGCTTGCCGGCAGCACTTTCCGGGCCAGGCCGGGAACCCAAAGGGATGCGCTGTCCCCAAAAAAGAAGGGGAAGAGGGGCAGCGCGTGAAGCCGGATGCCGCTTTTCTCTTCCAGGCTCAGCACTCCGGCGCGGATCTTGGTGCGGGCGGCGGAAAGCCGGCTCTTGATGGTGCCCTCGCTGCAATGGATGAGCCGGGCGATGTCCCCCACGCTCATGCCCCGGAAATAATACAGCAGAACACAGATGCGCTGGGCCTCCGGCAGGTTGTCGATGATCTGGCTCACCATCCGCTGGGTCTCGCCCTGGTCCAGCGCGTTCTGGGGCAGCAGCTCTTCGTTGGGTTCGGGAATGGCCTCATATATCTCCGGCTCGCCCGCCGCGGCATCAACGGGCACGCCCTTTTTGCGCAGATGATCCAGGCAGAGGTTGGCGGCCACCCGGTCCGCCCAGCCGTAAAAGGCCTCAGGGTCCTTCAGGCTGTCCAGCCGTTTCCAGATGGCGGTCAGGGCCTCCTGGGTCATGTCCTCCGCGGTCTCTTTGTTTTTGAACATCTTGAAGGCGACGTAGTAAATATTCTGGGAACAGCCTTCCAGCAGCTGCTCGAGGGCGGCTGTGTCGCCCTTGCGGGCGGCGATCACCAGCCGCTTCAGGTCTTTCTGCTCTTTTGCCAAAGGGATTCCTCGCTTTCCTGTAATGGGTTCGGGGGCGGGCAGGCCCGCAGCAGACCACATAAATCAAAAGTATACCATAGAGAGAAAGATACTGCGAGCCCGCCGGGCTCAGGGCTGCCCGGGGCGGGAAGCCGCCACGGGGAAGAGGCGGCGCTGGCGCAGGCTCAGGCACTCCCCCTCCAGCAAAGGAAGAAGGGGGACACGGCCGGTCGCCTTGCCGGCCGGCCCTGCCAGGAGCGTTTCGGTCTGCTCGGGACCGTAGCCGATCAGACGGGCGATCTGCGCCGGCTCCAGCCGGAAAATGTGCCAAAGCAGCAGCCCGGCCCTTTCAGGACCCAGGCGCTCGGCCCCGCCGCAGGCCTCCAGGGAGAGAAGGGCCGGCAGGGCCGCACCCTGCCTCAGACCCTCCGGCAGCCCGGGGCCCGGGGCAAAAAAAGCCAGCACCCGGCGGGAAGCGGTCTCTGCGGCGATCTGATCCCCCTTCAGAGCGCAGTAGCAGAAATAAAAGATTTTTGCCGCATACTGCCGGGCTGGACCCTCCGGCTCGGACAGAGGGAGAGATTTCAATGGAAAAGCCCCCTTCCTCTTTTCAGGCGGCGGAGGCTGTGCCGGCATCCTCTGCCGGCTGTGCCTCAAAGGTCACATGAACCACCGCAAAGTCGTTCTGGCTGAGATACAGGTAGGCAAACCCATCCTCGGTAAAGAAGACATCGTCCTCGGTTTCAGAGGAAGAAAGGATGGTGCAGGGATATTCCTCCAGTGTGTTCCCCTGGCCGTCATACAGGGTATAGCCATTCTCCTCGGTGAATTCCAGCCGGGCGCAGGCAGGGTCCTCCTGAAGCAGATTGCCGTCATAGTCGTACAGCCGGACCGGGTCGCCCTCTGCCTCCTGGGCATAGAACCCCTCGGGGGCCAGATGCAGGATGTGGGCAAAACGGGCCTCGCAGCGCACCTGGCCGTCCTGGCCCAGGATGCCAAAGAGGGTTCCGTCCGAATAGGCGGTGCAGCCGTCCTGCTGGCCCGAGGTCAGCTGGATGCGGTCATCCTGGTACAGGAAGTTCCCGTCAGCGTCATAGACGCAGGGCAGACCGCGCATATAGTTGGCCAGCAGGCCGGACCCGTTGTCGTCGTACTGGGTGAACTGCCAGTAGGAATCCAGGATGGTGCCGTCCATCCGATACAGATGGCCGCCGTTCATCGATTCGGTGAGCAGGAAGAAATCGCTGCCCGGCTGACGCAGGGCAAACATGTCGCAGGGCTCCAGGGAAAACAGCTCGTTTCCCTTTTCATCAATGGCCGACCAGGTATACATGCCGTCATACCGGCAAACCAGCGCGCTGCCGTTGTAGAAGGGCTCCACAAAATCGTAGGCGGGGGCAAGGGTCACATTGCCTTCCAGGTCACAGTATCCCCACAGCCCGTTTTCGTAATAGGGTACCCAGCCGTTGTCGCCCACCGCAAAGGTTTCATCCATGGTCTGCTGCTCGCTGTAGAGGGGCACGTCCTGATAGGTGGGAGATTCCTGGAAGAATTCCTCGGTGGCGCCGGCGGCAATGGCAACGCCCTCGAAGGTCTCCAAAAAGAGAGCGTAGAAATACCGGCCTTTGGAGCGGCCCTCTTCGGGGCTGATCAGCTCGAACTCAGAGGGGACCGTGTAGAGCGGGGTGAAAGTGCCGTTCAGGGTCACATAGCCGCACTCCACCGGCACATAGCCCTGGGCCAGTTCTTCCGGCGTCTTGAGCAGCTGGTAGTTGGCCGCAAAAGCCACTCCGTCATGGAATTTGCCCACAATGTCAAACTGGCTCAGGACCTGCTGGGATTGCTTGTCCAGCGTGGCCACCTGGCGGGTAGGGGTTTCGGGCTGGCTGCTCGACGAGAGCGCCGCCTGGGAGCCGGTCCCCGCCTGGCTGGCCGGGGCGCAGCCGGCCAGCATGCAAAGGGCCAGCCCGCCGCAAAAAGCGCGCATCCATTTCTTTTTCATCTTGTCCTCCTGTCTGAATCAGGGCCGCGCCGTTTGGGGCGGCCCGCGGTTTTTTCGTTCCAATATCCAAGGACGCAAAACGGGCGGATTTGGTTCATTTTGAAGAGAACTTTTTTGACAAAAAATAAAAATTGATGTATAAACGGCAAAAATCATCTGTTCTGGCAAAAAATATCCGCCCGCCTTTGTCCCGGAAGGCCTACGGCGCAAAGGGGGGCCGGCCCCGGCGGGCAGGGCGGGGGGGTTCCGGCCGTCCCCAAAACGTGCTATCATAAAAGTTCAGCATAGCACAGCGGGAAAGGAGAAATGGCAGATGGCCCTTCACGGCTCGGATGACAGACATACACAGGCGCAGCAGGTGGATTTCTCCACAGGAAGTGTGCGGCGCAACGTGCTGGCGGTGGCGGCGCCCATGCTGGTGGCCCAGGTGCTCAACCTGCTGTACAACATAGTGGATCGGATCTACATCGGCAAGATCCCGGGGGAGGGAACCCTGGCCCTGGCGGGGCTGGGGCTGTGCTTCCCGGTGATCACCCTGATCACCGCCTTTGCCAACCTGTTCGGGGTGGGGGGCGCGCCTCTGTGCTCCATCGCCCGGGGCCGGCAGGACCTGGCAGGTGCCCAGAAGATCATGGCCAACGCCTACTTCATGCTGCTGGCCACCGGGGTGCTGCTCACCGGGGCGGGGCTTGTATTCCACCGGCCCCTGCTCTACCTCTTTGGCGCCAGCGGGGACACCTACCCCTATGCCAGCGCCTATCTCACCATCTACCTGCTGGGCACCGTTTTTGTGATGACCTCCCTGGGCCTCAACCCCTACATCAACAGCCAGGGTTTTGCCCGGGTGGGCATGCTCACCGTGCTGGTGGGGGCGGTGGCCAACATTCTGCTGGACCCGCTGTTCATCTATGCCTTCGGCATGGGGGTGCGGGGAGCCGCGGTGGCCACGGTCCTCTCCCAGGCTCTCTCCGCCCTCTGGGTGCTGCGCTTTTTGACCGGGCCCCGGGCCGAGCTGCGGCTGCACTTCCGGGGCTTTCGGCCGGATGGGGGCTGCATCCGCCGGATCATCGCCCTGGGCACCTCCAGCTTTGTGATGTCCTTTACCGACAGCCTGGTGCAGGTGGCCTGCAACGCCACCCTCAAAACCTTCGGGGGCGATTTGTATGTGAGCGTCATGACCGTCATCAACTCGGTGCGCCAGATCGCCCAGACCCCGGTGATGGCCCTGTCGGACGGCGCCTCCCCCATCATCAGCTACAACTACGGGGCCCGGCAGGTGCCCCGGGTGCGGCAGGCCATCCGCTTCATGACCCAGCTGGGCTTCGGGTACACCCTGGCCATCTGGGGGCTGATCTCCCTTTTCCCCGGCGTGTTCATCCGCATCTTCAACCATGAGCCGGACCTGCTGGCGGCGGCGGTGCCCTCCCTGCATAGCTACTTTTTCGGCGTTGTGATGATGGCCTTCCAGTTGGCGGGTCAGAGCGTCTTCTAATCCCTCAACAAGGCCCGGCGGGCCATCTTTTTCTCGCTGCTGCGCAAGGCCATCATTGTGGTGCCCCTGACTTTGCTGCTGCCCCGGGTGGGGGGCCTGGGGGTGCAGGGAGTCTTTCTGGCCGAGCCCATCTCCAACCTGGTGGGCGGCCTGGCCTGCTACATCACCATGCGCCGCACCGTCTACCCCGAACTGGCCCGGATGGAAAAGGAGCCGGCCCGGCCTGCCCGCGGGACAGACTGACCAAAAGCGTCTCCCAAATAAGAAAAAGCTGCGGGCGGTCCCAAAGGGACCGCCCGCAGCTTTTTTGTCGGGCAGAAGTTCCGATCACAGACTTTCCAGGCTCACCAGCTTCCAGCTGCCCTCTCGGAGAGCGGCGTACATCCGATAGTGGATGGGCAGCACCGACTGGCGATAACCCAGGTCCACCCGGTAGTCCATCTTCAGCTCAATCCAGCAGCAGTCCGGGCCGAGGCTGCCGCCTCCCAGAAATTCCTCGTTTTCAAAAGAAGAGCCGATGTGGTTGGTGTACCAGTAGGTATCCAGGGTGCGCACCGTGTTTTCCAGGGCGGTGCCGGGCCACAGATAGGCGTCCACCTGGGCAAAGTCCGCATCCCGGGAAATATACCGGGCGTAGGCCTGGGCGGCGGCGCGGGCAAAGCTCTCCAGCCCGGCCTGCTGGTCGGCGGGCACCGGCGCGGCGATCTGGGTCCGGGTCTCGCCCTCCCGGGGCGGGGTCAGCTCCACCTCCCAGCAGGTGCCGTCAGGCAGGCTGGCCTCTACCCGGGGCAAGTCCAAAAGCCCTTCCAGCCGGTATTCCAGCAGTTGGGGCGGTTCTGCCAGTTCTTCGTATCCCTCGGCCGCCCGGGCGGCGAGGGCCTGCCCGGCGGGCAGGGGGGCGCCGTTCACCGTGAGAGCCAGGTGAGCGGGGGCCAGCAGGGTGCAGCAGAGAGTGGAGGGGGTGGGCGGCGTCACCTGCCAGGGCTCCCCTGCCCCGGCCCGGTGCAGGCTGAGCGACAGGCTGCCCCCCTCAAAGAGCACCTTCACGGTGCCCTCCTGTTCCGAGAGCTGCTTGGAAAAGCGGAGCTGGTCCCGCCGGGAGGGCACCTCTTTGCACAGATTCACAAGGGCCTGCCGGTAGGCGCCGGGCTTTTCGTAGGGGGAGAGGGCAAAGCCGGACTGTGCCAGAAGCTGCTCCTCGTCGGCGTCCGGCAGGCCCTGCAAGAAGGAGGTGATGGCCGCCTCGGGGGAGTTTGCCTCGTACCGCTCCAGGGCGCGCCACAGCTTTGCCAGCACAAAGAGGCCCAAAAGGGCCAGAGCCAGGCACCAGAGCCGGAAAAACCGGGAAAATCCGCCCCGCTTTCGGCGGGAACGGGCGGGGGATGCTGCCATGAAAGCCTCCTTACTGCACCAGCCAGGCCACCGGCAGGTTCCGGGGCCCGTAGAGGGACGAGCAGACGTTGATGGTCTCGCCCTGGTAGATCATCTGAGAGCTGGAGCCCCCGTCCAGATTGGCGGCGTTTACGGCCCCGTATTCCTGCATCACCCGGATGCAGTCCTGATAATTGGCGCCCAGGCTGTGGGGCTGGCGGCCGTCAATGGTCAGCAGCAGGATGGCGCCGTCCTCCCGCTGACCCATCACGGTACGGGGATTGAGCCCGCCCCCCGAGCCAGTCACGTCGGCCGCCTCGCCGTTGATGATGAAGGCCGGACCAAAACTCACAGCGTCCCGCAGGCCCCGCTCCAGAGCCTCGGCCCCGGTCATCTGGCCCACCTGCAAGTGGTGGGTCTCGTCCAGGCCGATCACCGAGTAACTGCCGCCGGCCTGGCCCGCCAGCATCTTTCCGTCCTGGATCACCAGGCCGATGGGCATGCCGCCGTTGCCCATGCCGTTTTCATCCGCAAAGCCGCCGGCGTTGATGCCGGCCACGGCACCCCCTTCCTCCACAAATTCCGCCAGCTTTTTGCCCTTGCCGTCGGCTGAAAAGCTCTCCAGGCAGGCCAGGCGGATGCGGGAGGGGTCGTAGACGATCATCATTTTGCCCTGAAAGGTGGTGCCCCGCACATCCTCGATCTCGATGGTGTCCAGGGGCTTGTTGGCGGGAGGCTGGAATTCCTCCCCGGATACCTGGGTGGTCTCGTCGGTCTCCACCACTGCGTTGCGGGCCACAATGGCCTCCACCTCCCGGTCGGAAAGAAAGAGCCGAGGCACAAACTTCAGGGCGCTGGTCTCCAGCATGGTGTTCACAAACAAATCCCGGGCGGTGGGGCTGGGCCCCTTGCAGAAAATGAAGCTCGCCCCGGCGGCCAGCGCAGTCAGAAAGAGGAGAAAGCTGCCCAGCAGGGCGCCCGCCCGGCCTGCCACCCGTCCCGGGCCGGTGCGGCGCACCGGGCGGGCAGGGGAA
>CASFKY010000011.1 GCA_949295465.1 uncultured Oscillospiraceae bacterium | reverse complement strand
CCCCCGGCCCATGTTGAAGTCCAGCATCTGGGTCAGCACCGAGCCCAGGGTTTTCAGGCTCTTGCTGGCCTCGCCCTGGGGGACGGTGATGATGGTGGCTTCGCGGCACTGGTCCGCCACCTGGCGGGCATAGAGGGGCGGAACGCCGCTGTCGGTGACCACCGCCACCCGGCGGTTCAGGTTGGCGAACTGATACAGGTTCTGCAGGGCCCCCCGCCGCAGGATAATCTCATAGCTGCGGGCCCCCAGGTTCATGGTGAGCTTGGTGCCAAGAAATGCTTCACTCATTTTGTATACACTCCTAAAATACGCACGGTCCGGCAGGTGGCATCCAGGTCCCGCAGCAGCGCTTCGCTCTCGGCCCCGGAGGGGTCACCCACCAGTTCGGCATAAAAATAATATTCAAAGGGCACATGGGGCATGGGGCGGCTCTTGATGGACTCCATGTTGAAGCCGGATGCGCCGATTTTCTGGATCACCGCCCCCAGCTTGCCCGGCTTGTTGTCCACCGTGAACAGCAGGGAGAAGCGGTTGCCGGCAGTGGGCTTTTCCCGGCTGATGACGATGAACCGGGTGGTGTTGTCCCCGTCGGTGTTGATGTCGGGCACCAGCACTTCCAGGCCGTAGAGGTCTGCCGTCTCCCGGCTGGCGATGGCTGCCTTGGAGGGGTCGCCGCTCTCGGCCACATATTTGGCGGCCATGGCGGTGTTGTCCACAGCGGTATAGGGCAGGCCCATCTGCTTCAGGAAAGTCTCGCTCTGGGCGATGGCCTGCTGGTGGCTGTAGACATGGCGGATCTGGGGCAGGGTGGTGCCGGGCACCACCAGCAGGTTCTGACGCACCGGCAGGTCGTAGACCTGCACCACCCACAGTTCGGGGTGGCGGTAGCACAGGTCCAGCACCGCCGACACATCCCCGGCGTGGCTGTTTTCAAAGGGCACCACACCCTGGGCGGCGTCCCCCGCCGACACCTTTGCAAACACTTCGTCCCATGTGGGGCAGCTGACAGCCTCTGCATGGGGGAACAGGTTCCGCAGGGCGATATGGGCAAAAGCTCCCTCCACCCCCTGGTAGGCCACCCGGTTCTGCCCCAGCAGCAGGGCCTCGTACTGGCGGGCCACCGCCATCCGGTTCCGCACATGGTCCAGGTAATAGGGCCGCAGGGCCGGGTCCTGGATCCGCTGGGCCGATTTGGCCAGCACCAGCTCCTCCCGGGCCGGGTCATGAATGGGCAGGCCGTGGGCTTTTTTGTACCGGGCCACCTGCATCACAGCCTGCATCCGCCGCTCAAACAGGGCGGCCAGCTGGGCGTCCACCTGGTCAATTTCCTGGCGTGCCTGTTCCAGCTCGTCCATCGCGGTTCACTCCCTTCTTGCATCGAATGATTTTCTTTTCCGTTTTTTGGCGTGATAATATCAGTATACCATAAAGGGTACAGAGAGACAATCGCGGGAGAGGCAGTTTTGCGGCCTCTTTTCCTGCCAAAATCCGGGAAATTTCACAACAAAAAGCGCCCTGTACGCTACGGGCGTACAGGGCGCGGCGATCAGGGTTTGGGTTTGTTTTTCCCCCGCAGCCGGTCAAAGGAGCGGGCCCTGGTGTAGCAGGGGCCGTAGGGGTTGTCCAGGTCGGCGGGGCGGGGGGCCTTTCCCTCCGGCCGAGCAGGGCGAAGGGGCTTTTTCCACCGGCGGACCACCCGCAGCCGGCGCCGGTTCCATCCCTCTGCCATGGGTTACAGGATGGTCTGGTCCAGCCGGGTCAGGGCGGCCAGGATGTTCTGACGCACCGCCTCGGGCAGCTGGGTCTGCTCATCCTTCTTCATGCCGGCA
>CASFKY010000010.1 GCA_949295465.1 uncultured Oscillospiraceae bacterium | reverse complement strand
TCATGTGAAAAGACCTCCTGGTTCTTTATTGTTGCAGTTGGCCGACCGCAACTTTATTCTACCAGTAGGTCTTTTTCACTATATAATTCCTTTACACTCCCCGGCAAAGCCGGGGGTTGTCTTTGCGCTTAAGCAGCCAAAACAGGGCGCCGGCAGAGAAAAAGTTTTTTCTCTGCCAGCGCCCTCTGCATGGTTTTTGCTTTTTCTCCAGAAAGATCAATCCAGGAAGTCCCGCAGTTTTTTGCTGCGGCTGGGATGGCGCAGCTTGCGCAGGGCCTTGGCCTCGATCTGCCGGATCCGCTCACGGGTCACATTGAACTCCTTGCCCACTTCCTCCAGGGTACGGGGGCGGCCGTCATCCAGCCCGAAACGCAGGCTCAGCACCTTGGCCTCCCGGGGGGTGAGGGTCTTGAGCACGCTGCTCAGCTGCTCCTTCAAAAGGGTATGGCTGGCCGCCTCGGCGGGCACGGGGGCATCCTCATCGGGGATGAAATCTCCCAGATGGCTGTCCTCCTCCTCACCGATGGGGGTTTCCAGGCTCACCGGCTCCTGGGCCACCCGCATGATCTCACGCACCTTGTCCACCGGCATGTCCAGCTCCTGGGCGATTTCGTCGGCGGTGGGCTCATGGCCGTTTTCGTGCAGCAGCTGGCTGGATACCTTTTTCACCTTGTTGATGGTCTCCACCATGTGCACCGGGATGCGGATGGTGCGGGCCTGGTCGGCAATGGCGCGGGTGATGGCCTGCCGAATCCACCAGGTGGCGTAAGTACTGAATTTGAAGCCCTTGGTGTGGTCGAACTTGTCCACCGCCTTGATGAGGCCCAGGTTGCCCTCCTGGATCAGATCCAAAAACTGCATGCCCCGGCCCACATACCGCTTGGCAATGCTCACCACCAGACGAAGGTTTGCCTCAGACAGGCGGCGCTTGGCCTTGTCCCCCGCGGCGATCTCCCTTTTCAGTTCGGCGGTGGTCTCCTCGTCCAGGGAGTCTCCCCCCTCTTTGAGAGAGGCGGCGGCCTCCGAGCCCAGCAGGATATCCTTGGCCAGCTGGATCTCCTCCTCGCTGGTGAGCAGAGGCACCCGGCCGATCTCCTTCAGATAGACCTTCACCGGGTCGTCAATGGCTACGCCCTCGGCAGAAAGCGCGTTCTCAAACTGATCCACGCTCTCCTCGGTGAGCGTGAAGTTCTCGGCGTCCGAGTCGGGCTCGTCCACGATCTCGATGCCGTTGCGCTCCAGCAGTTCGTAGAACTTGTCCACGTCCTCCAGCTCGATGCCCTTTTCCTCAATGGCGTCGTTGATCTCCCGGGCCGTCAGCTTGTTGCCGTTGCGTTTGCCGGTCTCCACCAATTCCCGCACAGCGTTTTTCTTTTCTGCCATAGTTTCGGTCTCCTTTGCTTTGTCTGGTCAAATCTTCTTCTGCTTTTTATTCAGAATACTGGTCAGATAATTCTCGATCTCATCGTTGCTCATCTTGCCGGCCTGGCTGCTCTTGGGCACGCTCTGCTCCATCCGATCCATGTACATCTCCACGTCCGCCGGGCTCAGGCTCACATCGTAGTTCCTGGCCAGCATCTGGGAGAGAGTGCTCATCAGCTTTTCATCCAGCTGCTGAGCCAAGCACGCGAGACTGGGGGTCGCCCCCTCCTCGGCACAGCGGCAGATGGCCTCATAGCTCTGGCGCATGTCCTCCATCAAAAACTGCTGGGGCCGGATGCGCTGACGCACCCGGGGCAAAAGCTCCGGGCTGCGCAGCAGGGCCACAATCAGCTGCTGCTCGGCATTGGCAACCCCCAGGGCCTTGGCCCCGCCCGGCCCATAAGGCAGATGGATCTGGCTGGCCGTCCCCTCGTGGATCAGCTCTTTATTGCGGGCGGCGCTGGCCCGGCGCCGGTTCTGGCGGATGGCCCCGTCCAGCTGGGTCAGGATGGACTCCTTGCGCACGTTGGTCTCCTCGGCCAGCCGCCCGGCATACACATCCCGCTCGGTCTCGCTCACCGGCCCGGCCAGCAGCCCGATGGCCTCCTTGATGTACTGCACCCGCCCCGAATCCTGGGCGATGTCGTACTTTTCCCGAATCTTGGAGAGCTTGTACTCCAGGGCATTGTCCGCCTTCTTGAACAGCTCGGCAAACCGCTCCTTGCCGTATTTCTTGATGAACTCGTCCGGGTCCTTGGCGCCGGGGATCTTCAGCACCCGCACCCGCAGGGGGCTGCTGGCAAACAGTTCCAGGCTGCGGGCGGTGGCCTTCTGGCCCGCCTCGTCCGAGTCGTAGCAGAGCACCACTTCCTCGGCGTACTCGCTGAGCAGTTTGACCTGCTCGGCGGTGAGGGCCGTGCCGCAGGCACAGACTGCGGTGTCAAAGCCGGCCTGGTGCATACTGATCACGTCCATATACCCTTCGCAGAGGATATACCGCTTGCTGGCGCTTTTTTTGGCCAGATTCAGGGCAAACATGGTGCGGCTTTTCTTATACACCAGGGTTTCGGGGCTGTTCACATATTTGGGTTTGGCGTCATCCAGCACCCGGCCGCCGAAGGCGATGAGGCTGCCCTTCACATCAAAGATGGGGGTCATCACCCGGTGGAAGAAGGCGTCGTAGAGGTTTCCTTTCTGGCTGCGCTTGATGAGCCCCGCCTCCAGCAGCTCCTCGTCGCTGTATCCCTTGCTTCGCAGGTATTTGTACCCGGTGGAAAAGCCGTCCGGCGCATACCCCAGCCCGAAACGGCGGATGGTATCATCCGAGAGGCCTCTTCCCCGCCAATACCGGCGGGCCAGGCGGGCCTCCTCGGTGTCGGCGTTGAGCTGCTGGTAGTAAAAGCGGGCTGCATCCTTGTTGGCCGAGAGGATCCGGCTGCGAAGCCGGCCAGCCTTGTCGTCCTCCTCGGGCATGGGCATCCCCGCCCGGGCGGCCAAAAAGCGCACCGCCTCCACATAGTCCAGGTTGTTGATGCGCCGCACAAAGGTGATGGCATCGCCCCCCACCCCGCATCCGAAGCAGTAAAAACTCTGGGTCTCGGGATACACCACAAAGGACGGCGTCTTTTCATTGTGAAAGGGGCACAGGCCGGTGTGGGTGCGGCCTCTGTGCCTCAGGTTTACATAACCGCCCACCAGATCGGTGATGTCGGTACGGCGGATCACTTCCTGTATGTAATCCTGCGGGATCACCCGTTCTCCCCTCCTTACCTCCGGGGCCCTGCCCCGTCACAGCACATGCCACTTCTGGGGCACAAACTGCTCCACAAACATGCGGGTGGCGAACTCGTCGCTCATACCGCTGATATAATCCACCACCGCCCGCTCGATTCCCTCCTGATAGGCGATGTGGAGAAAGCCCTCCGGCAGCAGCTGGGGCCGGCTCACCAGCCGTTCATACAGCTCGCCGATCATCTTCTGGACCTTGTTCTCTTCCTTTTTGGCCACCTCATCCACATAGACGGTGGAATACATGAAATCCTTGAGGGCCAGAAATCCGCCCTGAATCTCGGGGCTGAAGCCCAGCTCCTCCTCACTGTTCTGTACAAGATCGGTGATGAGGGTGGTGATCCGCCGGGACTTGGTATCCCCCAGCAGTTCAGTGATCCCCCGGGGCAGCTGGTCCGGCCGCAGCACCCCGGCGGTGATGGCGTCCTCAATGTCGTGGTTCATGAAGGCAATCTGATCCGCGTAGCGCACCACCCGCCCCTCCCAGGTCTGGGCCCAGGCCCCCTTGGTGTGGCAGACGATGCCGTTGCGCACCTCCCAGCACAGGTTCAGCCCCTGAAAATTCTTCTCCAGCCTGTCCACCACCCGCAGACTCTGGAAATAGTGGGAAAACCCTCCGGGACTCAGGGCGTTCAGGGCCCGCTCCCCCGCATGGCCAAAGGGGGTGTGCCCCAGGTCATGGGCCAGGCTGATGGCCTCGGTAAGGTCCTCGTTCAGCCGCAGGGCCCGGGCAATGGTGCGGGCAATCTGGGCCACCTCCAGGGTGTGGGTCAGCCGGGTGCGGTAGTGGTCTCCCTCCGGGGAGAGAAAGACCTGGGTCTTCTGCTTGAGCCGCCGGAAGGACTTGCAGTGGATGATCCGATCCCGGTCCCGCTGGAAGCAGGGCCGCAGGGGGCACTCCTCCTCCGGCCGCTGACGGCCCCGGCTGCGGCTGCTGAGGGTGGCATGGGGAGACAGGATGGTCTCCTCAATTTCTTCGGTTCTTTCCCGTATGGTCAACCTTCTGCCCCCTTTTTTGGCTCTTCACCCTTTTTATACGCCATTTTCAAGGTCAAACCCTCTAAAAAGTCAAAATATTTTTTGTCAAAATGCCGTATGGAAGGGTTTCGACACGCTCAGCGTTTTCCCGCCGCGGGTAAGCTCAATGAGTTTTGGCAAAAGCGGTGCCTCGTCCCCTTCGGGCAAAATGCCGCAGAGTGTCACCTCTTCGGCAAATTCCGGCTCTTCCATTTTTGCCCCCGCCTCTCCAAAGAGCAGAGCCGCCCGCTCGTACAGGGAATACTCCACCCGCAGTTTCACCCGCACGCAGGAGCGCACCGTCACCACCCTGGCGCTCTTCACCGCCAGGGCCGCCGCCCCCGAGTAGGCCCGCACCAGTCCCCCGGTGCCCAGCAGGATCCCGCCGAAATAGCGGGTCACCACCAGAACGCAGTCGGTAAGGCCGGCATGGGTCAGCACCTCCAACACCGGCAGCCCCGCGGTTTTGGGAGGTTCTCCGTCATCGGAATAGCGGGTGCGGTTGTCCTGCCGGAGAATATAGGCGTACACATTGTGCCGGGCCGTGCGATTCGCCTCCCGGACCTGGTTCAAAAAGGCCAGAGCCTTTTCCTCGGTGTCCGCAAAGGCCAGGCTGGCGATGAACCGGCTCCGCTTTTCTTCCAGTTCCGCTTGGGCAAGGCCCTCCACGGTGCGGTAATCTTCCATACTGGCCCCTCCTCTCGGGTCCCCACCGGGAACAGAAAAAAGGCGGTTTGAAACTCAAACCGCCTCTCTGTTGCCAAAACAGCTTATTTCTTGAGACCGAAACGCCGGTTGAAACGATCGACACGGCCGCCGGTGTCCACCAGCTTCTGCTTGCCGGTGTAGAAGGGATGGCACTTGGAGCAAATTTCCACATGGATCGCGGGCTTGGTGGAACGGGTCTGGATCACGTTGCCGCAAGCGCAGGTAATGGTGCAATCCACATAGTTGGGATGGATACCCTGTTTCATTGTTCATTCACCTCTTTCTGATTATGACTGCAAGGGGCCATGCGAAACCATGCGCCCAATCACAACCTTCAATATAGGCTACCAGCGCGGTTCATACGCCCGCGGAGCAGCCTTGGGAACGATTGCCCTAAAAGTATACCAGCCCGGCAGGGGCTTGTCAAGGCTTTTTCTTCGGGGCCGGGCCTGCCCCGGCCCTCAAAGCCCTCAGTCCAGCAGAGGTTTCATGGCCTGGGCCAGAGCGTCCTTCTGGGCTTGGGCCTCGGCCAGGTCCTTGCCCTTGGTGGTGTAATAGGCCTTGATCTTGGGCTCGGTGCCGCTGGGCCGCACCACCACCGTGGCTCCCCCTTCCAGCCCGAAGATCAACACATTTGCTGCCGGCAGGCCGGTCTGCTCCGGCTTCTGGTAGTCGGTCACCTTCACCACCGGGTAGCCGGCGATCTCCTTGGGAGGCTCGGCCCGGAGCTTTGCCATGATGGAGGCCATCTTGTCCATGCCGGACAGGCCGGGGAATTCAAAGCTGTCCACCTTGTTCAGGTAGCGGCCGTACTCCCGGTAGATCCGCTCCAGTTCTTCCTTGATGGAAGAGCCGATGCTGCGGTAGTAGGCGGCCATCTCGCAGATCAGCATGCTGCCCACAATGGCGTCCTTGTCCCGCACATAGCTGCCGGCCAGGTAGCCATAGCTCTCCTCAAAGCCAAAGATGAACCGTTCTTCCTCCCCTTTGGCCTCCAGCTTGGCGATCTGGTCCCCGATCCATTTGAAGCCGGTGAGCACGTTGCGGCACTCCACTCCATAATGGGCGGCCACCTCATCGGCCAGCGGAGTGGACACAATGGACTTGCACATCACCGGGTTCTTGGGCATGGTGCCCTTTTCGATGCGGCCGGCGCAGATATAATCCAAAAGCAGCACGCCCACCTCGTTGCCGCTGAGCAGCTCATAGCTGCCGTCCTTGCAGCGCACCGCAATGCCCACCCGATCGGCGTCCGGGTCTGTGGCCAGCATCAGGTCGGCGCCGTTTTTCTCGGCCAGCTCCAGCCCCAGGCGGAGAGCCTCAAAGATCTCCGGGTTGGGATAGGGGCAGGTGGGGAAATTGCCGTCCGGGTCCTTCTGCTGGGGCACGATGGTCACGTCGGTGATGCCGATGTCGCTCAGCACCCGTGTCACCGGCACCAGCCCGCTGCCGTTCAGGGGGCTGTACACCAGCTTGAGCCCGGCCTGGGCGCACAGGCCCGGGCGCACCTGCCGGCTCTTGATGGCGTCATAGAGGGCCTCAATGCAGTCCTCCTCCACGTACTGGATCAGGCCGGCGGCCATCCCCTCCTCAAAGCCCATCAGCTTGGCGCCGTTCAGCACGTCGGTCTTCTGGATCTCGGCGTACACCACCCCGGCGGCCTCATCGGTCATCTGGCAGCCGTCCGGCCCGTAGGCCTTGTAGCCATTGTACTTGGCCGGGTTGTGGCTGGCGGTCACCATGATGCCCGCGTTGCAGTGGTAATAGCGGGTGGCAAAGCTGAGGGCCGGCACCGGCATCAGAGCCTTGTAAATGCGCACCTTGATGCCGTTGGCCGCCAGCACCTGAGCGGCGCTGCGGGCAAACAGATCGCTCTTGATGCGGCTGTCATAGCTGATGGCCACGCACTGGCTGCCTCCCTGGGTCTTGACCCAGTTGGCCAGGCCCTGGGTAGCCTGACGCACCACATAGATGTTCATCCGATTGGTGCCTGCTCCCAGCACGCCGCGCAGGCCTGCGGTGCCGAATTTCAGGGAGACAGCAAACCGATCCTTGATTGCTTCCTCATCGCCCTGGACAGACTCCAGCTCCGGGCCCAGATCAGGATCGTCAAGTTTCGAAGCCAACCAACGCTCATATTCATTTTTATACATATTTTACACCTGCTTTTTTAAAATTTCGCTTAAAATTGGGCAAGGTCACTATGAATATATGATAATTCATGAGTCTTGGCTTGTCAATTCGGACTTGTGAAAAAGCGCCCCAGGGGCTATACTGAAATAGATTCAAGACGCAAAAAGGAGGGAATCGGATGTTTGCCAAGGTGGCCAGCTTTGGAGTGCGGGGGATCGACGGATTCCTGGTGCATGCCGAGGCGGACCTTTCGGGGGGCCTGCCCGGGTTTTCCCTGGTAGGTCTGCCGGACAGCGCCGTGAAGGAATCGGGCGACCGGGTGCGCAGCGCACTGAAAAACCTGGGATATTCCTGGCCGGTGAGCCGGATCACCGTGAACCTGGCCCCTGCCGACGTGCGCAAGACCGGGCCGGTCTACGACCTGCCGGTGCTGCTGGCCATTCTGGCCGCCGGCGGCCAGCTGCCTGCCCCTCCCCTCTCCCAGGCTTTTGTGGGGGAGCTCTCCCTGGACGGCAGTCTGCGGCCGGTGGCGGGAGTGCTGCCCATGGCCCTGTCGGCTCTGGACAGCGGGGTGCGGGAATTTTTTGTGCCTCGCCCCAACGCGGCCGAGGCGGCGGCAGCCGAGGGCCTCACCGTCTACCCGCTGGACAGTGTGGCCCAGCTGGCTGCCCATCTGCGGGGCGAACAGGAACTGGAACCCCAGCCTCCCACACCCTTCCGGCCCCAATACCGGGAAAACCTGCCCGACTTCAGGGATGTGCACGGCCAGCTGCTGGCCCGCCGGGCCCTGGAAATCGCCGCCGCAGGGGGGCACAACGCCCTGATGGTGGGTCCTCCGGGCACCGGCAAATCCATGCTGGCCAAGCGCCTGCCCTCCATCCTGCCTCCGCTGAGCCTGGAGGAGTCCATCGAGACCAGCAAAATCTATTCCGTGGCCCACCTGACCCCCGCCGGCAGCGGCCTTGCCTGCCGCAGGCCCTTCCGCAGCCCCCACCACACCGTGAGCGCCGCGGCCCTGGCCGGCGGCGGCACCGGCCTGCGGCCCGGCGAGGTGAGCCTGGCCCACAATGGAGTGCTCGTTTTGGACGAGCTGCCCGAATTCAAATCGGACGTGCTGGAGGTGCTGCGCCAGCCTCTGGAAGATGGAACCGTCACGGTGAGCCGGGTGAGCGGCAGCGTCACCTACCCCTGCCGTTTTATGCTCGTCGCCGCCATGAACCCCTGCCGGTGCGGGTATCTGGGTCACCCCACCCATCCCTGCACCTGCCCGCCCAGTGCCATTGCCCGGTACCGGCGGCGGATCAGCGGCCCCCTGCTGGACCGCATTGACCTGCACATCCAGGTGGAGCCGGTGGAATACGAGGCCCTGGCCAGCCGCCAGGGCGGGGAGGACAGCGCCTCCATCCGCAGCCGGGTCATTGCAGCCCGGCACATCCAGCAAAAGCGGTATGCCGGGCTGGGCTTTGGCTGCAACGCCCACATTCCCGCCGGTCTCCTCCGCCAGTTCTGTCCCCTCACCAAGGGGGCCGACAGCCTGCTGCGGGGAGCCTTCCAGAGCATGGGGCTCTCAGCCCGGGCCTATGACCGCATCCTGAAGGTGAGCCGCACCATCGCCGATCTGGCCGGTGTGGAGGAGATCGGCGAGGCCCAGGTCGCCGAGGCGCTGCAATACCGCTGCCTGGACAAAGAGATTGAATATACCCTGTGAGCATACCATTGCCCTCTGCCCCAGGGTCAGGAAAAGGGCCGGCGAATTTCGCCGGCCCTTTTTGTTTTGGGTTCAGTTGGCAGAATCGGAAGAAGCGGCCTCGGAAGAAACCCCGCTTTCTTCTTCCGAGGCAGCCTCGGAAGAAGCGGCGGAGGAGTCGCTCTCCTCTTCCTCCTCAAACAGGTCTTCGGGGGCATACTGGAAGGCCGAGTACATGGTCTCGTCCACGGTGTACACCGCGTCGCTGCCCTCCAGCATGAGATACCGATCCTGGGTCATCTGGTTCTGATCCCCGTACAGGAAGGTATAGGTCTCATCCCCCGCCACTGCGGTGACGGTGAAGGAGGGGGCGTCCAGCCCGTACTGGCTCAGCTCCCCCGCCTCTTCCAGCTGGCGCTGGGCCTTCATGGCGCTCACGGCCGAGGCCATGTTGTTGGTGAGGGTGGCCTGCAAAGGCTGATCGGGCAGGTCTTTCAGGTGCCAGGCCTGGGCGTCGGCGTCGTAAACCAGCTCCACCGTCTGCCCGTTGAAGGTATAGGTGATGGAAGACAGGGTGGAGGAATCAAAATTCGTGATATAGAGGGTCTCTTCCTCCTCTTTCTCCTGGCTGTTCATCCAGGTGACCAGCCCCAGCAGGGCAGCCAGCACCACCAGGCAGATCACCATTCCGATAAGGGCTCTCTTTTTGGCTTTCATGAGGCGCCCTCCTTTCTCAGCGGGAGCGGCGGCGGATGACCACCACCGCGCCGGCCACCAGGATCACCAGCGGGATGACCACGATGAAGGCAAGGCCCATGGTGGCGATCTGACCGCCGGTAAAGACCAGGCTCTCGGTTTCCAGGCTTTTGGCGCCCACCAGCACGGTGGACTCGGCATCGGTGAGCCAGGTGACGCAGCCCAGAGCAAAGGTGCCGTTGGCGCCGCTCACCAGGGTGTCCGCATCGGCCGAGAGCATATCGCCGCTGTTGATCCAGATGATCTTGGCCTGGGTATCCTCGTCAATGGTCTTTACCGACTGGGCCGCCAGGGTGAAGGGGCCGTCGGTATCCCCGTCCTCCTTCTCGGTGGTGGTGGCGTTCACGCCCTGGGCCTTGTTGTAGGCGGAATCGGAGGTGTCCAGCAGGGCGGTGACCTTCACGTTCTCCAGGTCATTGTTCATCTGGATGCCCTGAGCAAAGGGAACCATCAGATAGGTGCCCTCGGCGATGTCCTGGGTCACATCGGTGGAGGTGACCGTGGGCATCAGATAGTGGGCATACCCCCGCATGTGATGGGAGGAATCCCCCTCCACCACCAGGCCGTGGATGCTGGTCATGCCATACTCCGCCAGCAGGGCCTCCAGGTTGGGGGTAGACACCCGGGCGTTGGTGGTCACCAGCAGGCTGCCGCCCTGCTCCAGATAATCCCGCACAAGGGCGATGTCGGCCTCGGTGTAATCCACCGTGGGGCTGTTGATCACAATGGCGTCGGCGTCGGCGGGGATTTCACTGACGCTGAGCAGACCCAGTTCTTCCACATCCATGTTCTGGGTGTTCATGGCGGCGGTGAGGCTGCCGTACAGGCTGGTCTCCCCGTGGCCGGTGAGCTGGTAGATCTTGGGGAACTCGCCGGTCTTGCTGGTCACATACTGGATGGCACTGCTGAACTGGTTCTCCGCATCCAGGCTGGTGGCCTTGAACTGGCCGTAATTGTAGTCGTAATCGTAATTGTAGTAGTCGGTGGCGTCAATGACCTTGTACTGGTCGCCGCACACCACCACCGAGCTGCCAATAGAGGCAGTCTCGGCGCCGTACTGGTTCGCAAAGGTGGGGTACACCGCCGGGTCTTTCTGCTCCCAGCGGATATGACTGCTGGCACCGGCATACCGATCCAGCATGTTCACAATGATATCATTCTCCGAGCCGGTCTGGCACAGGTAATAGATGGTCACATCCTGGTCCAGCCCGTCCAGCAATTCCAGGGTGGTGTCGCTCAGCTCGAACAGCCGGCTCTCGCTCACGTCCAGCTCGGTGTACTGGGCGGGAAGCGCCCCCACCAGCAGGTTCACCAGCAGCACCGCCACAATGGCGAAGATGGTCAGCAGGCTGCTGGCCGCGCCGATCTTAAAGGTTTTGGTGTTCTTGACCGTTTCCGTCCCCTCGGCGGACTTTTTGGGCAACGCAAATTTTTTCATGATCGTTCCAGGCTCCCTTCCTCAGTTCCAGCGCCGCTTTTCCAGCGACTGGCCGGTCAAAAACAGGAACAGGCCTGCAACCGACAGATAGTAGACGATGGCGGTGATGCTGAACAGATCTCCCACAAAGTTCTGGAAGGGATCAAAGACCGACAGATACCCCAGCAGAGCAGAGAAGGCGGTGGTGAGCGCGGCGCTCCTGACCTTGAAGAGCACCAGCAGCACGGCGCCGCCGATCACAAAGACCATGCAGCCCAGGCTGAGGCTCTTGCTGTTGAGCCCCACCAGAAGGCTGATCACCAGCAGAAGCACTGCGAACACAATGAGGGCCAGGGAACTGCCGGTGGTGAAGAGGGTGCGGATGCCGCTCATCAGGTAGGTGAGCAGCAGGATGGCAAAGGTGCCCAGCACTGCGATGATCTGATTTTCAGTGAGGCTGGAGATGAACATGCCGATGGCGATGCAGGCCGCACCCAGCAAAAAGTATCCGAAAATGGCCGAGTAGTTGCTCAGGTTGGAGAAGTCTCCCCCCATTTTCAGCAGCAGCGGGCAGATGGACAATACCGCCAGCGGCACCACAAAGACGGTCATCAGGGCCAGATACTTGCCCATCACAATGCGGCCCAGAGAGACGGGGCTGGTGAGCAGCAGCTGGTCGGTCTTGTTGTGGCGCTCCTCCGCAAAGCTGCGCATGGTGAGCACCGGCACAAAAATCAGGAACACAAAGCAGGTGTTGTACAGGGTGTATGTGAAGTACGAGTACCCGCCCTGCAAATTGACGGCGGTGAAATACAGCCCGCCCACCAGGATAAAGAAGGCATCCAGCAGATACCCCATCATCCCGCTGTAAAAGCTTTTCAGCTCCCGTTTATAAATCGCGATCATTCCTCTTTTTCCTCCCCCTGCTCGTTGGCCTCCGGCTCTTTTTCCGCCTCAGGCTGACCGGCGGCGGTTTCCCCCTCGGTCAGCTGCAGGAAGATGTCCTCCAGGCTCAGGGTCTCGGTGGCCAGCGCCGTCACCGGGCAGCCGGCCCCGGCCAGGGCGGCGCTCAGCTCAGCCCGCAGATCCCGCCCGGCGGGAATCTCCACTTTCAGGCTGGTCTCGCCGTTCTGCTCGTGGGCTTCCAGAATCTTGCCGATCTGGCCCACGCTCTCCACGATGGAGCGCACCTTTTCCAGATCACCCAGGGCGGTGATGTTCAGGGCGCTCTTGCCGCTGAGCCGCTCGCTCAGCTCCTCGGGGGTGCCCTGGGCCGCCAGATGGCCCGCCGAGATGATCAGCACCTGGTCGCACACAGCCTGCACCTCACTGAGGATGTGGCTGGAGAGGATCACGGTGTGGGTCCTGCCCAGATCCCGGATCAGCTCCCGGATCCCGATCACCTGGGCAGGGTCCAGGCCCACGGTGGGTTCGTCCAGGATGATGACCTTGGGGCTGCCCATCAGGGCACCGGCCAGGCCCACCCGCTGTTTGTAGCCCTTGGACAGGTGCTTGATGAGCCGGTCGGCCATCTCGGTGATGCCGGTGCGGTCCATCACCCGCTGGATCTGCTCCTTGCGGGCCGCCTTTTTCATTCCCTTCAGTTCCCCGGCAAAGTTCAGGTACTCCCGGGGGGTCATATCCATATAGAGGGGCGGGATCTCGGGCAGATACCCGATGCATGCCCTTGCCGCACTGGGCTCTTCCAGGATATCATGGCCGTCCACCGCTACAGTGCCGCTGGTGGCCGAGATATACCCGGTGATGATGTTCATGGTGGTGGATTTGCCTGCGCCGTTGGGGCCCAAAAGCCCGTAGATCTTCCCCTCTTCCACTGTGAAGGAAAGGTCCTCGATGGCAAAATGGTTGCCATAGCGTTTTGTCAGGCGCTCTACTTGGATCAAGAAAGCCACACTCCTAACTGATTTTACAGAATGTAAGTATTGTACCGCCTAAATGTGAAGATTGTGAGGAAATCCCCGCCGAAAGCTGAAAAAAGCTCCCCAAAGCTCCCGGCGCGTTCTGCCGGGGCGGGGAGCCGGGGGCCCGAGAGCTAGGTCCGGGCAAAACGCCCTGGCGCCGGCGGGGCCCCGGTACGCTTCTCAGGGCTTTTTCTTTTTCTGGCCGAAGCGGTATTCAGTGCCCTCCCGCAGCCGCCGGATGTTGCTGCGGTGCATCCAGATCACCAGAGCCGCCATGATGAGAGCCACAAAGGTGGAAAATGCCAGAGTCTGGGCGTTATAGCCGAAATACAGCCCCAGGGCCAGGGTGCAGATGGGATAAGCCACCGCTGCCGCAATGCTGCCCAGGCTGACGATGCGGGTGATCAGAAAGGGGACGCAGAACACCACCACCAGAATCAGCACAATGACGGGCTCGGTGGTGATGATGGCTCCGGCAGCGCACAAAACGCCCTTGCCCCCCTTGAAGTGGAAGAACACCGGGAACAGGTGGCCGATCACCGCCAGCACACCGCCCAGATAGGCGCCGCACACCGGCTCCAGCTGGGGCACCAGCAGAGCGAAGATCCACTCCCCCAGCCGGGCCGCCAACACGCCTTTGAGCACATCTCCCAGGGCTGTGAGGGCGGCGGCCTTCTTGCCGAAGGTGCGCAGCATGTTGGTCATGCCCGCGCTGCCTGAACCGTGGGAGCGGATGTCGTCATGGTACAGGTGTTTGCTGATGAGGATGCCGAAATCGATGCTGCCCAGCAGGTAGCCCACCAGGCAGGTCAGCACAAAACCCGCCGGCACCAGGGCTCCGCCGCCGGACACAAGAATGGCGGTGGGGCCGTCGGCCCCGCCAATCACCCCAAGGGTGGTGAGGATATGAAGCATAAAGGCAACTCCTTTTTTGGCCCCGCGTCTCTCTCAGTCTCTGCCACAGGGCCGTTTTTGATTTGGTTTTACCGGGTGCTTCCGTCGCCCCGTTCCCGCACCACAATGCGCACCGGCGTACCCTCCAGCCCGAAGGTCTCCCGGATCTGATTTTCCAGGTACCGCTGGTAGGAGAAGTGGAACAGGTCTTTTCGGTTCACAAAGCACACGAACGTGGGCGGCCGGGTGGAGGCCTGGGTCATATAATAGATCTTCAGCCGGCGGCCCTTGTCGCTGGGCGGCTGCACCCGGGCGGTGGCCCGGGCCAGCAGTTCGTTCAGCACGCCGGTGGGCACCCGCAGGGCGTTCTGCTCGTCCACATAGCGGATCATCTCAAAGAGCTTGTCCACCCGCTGGCCGGTCTTGGCGCTGATGAACAGGATGGGCGCATAGGACATGAAGCTGAAATCGTCCTGGAGCTTCTTGCGGTAGGAATCCATGGTGCGCCCGTCCTTTTCCACCAGGTCCCACTTGTTCACTGCAATGATGCAGGCCTTGCCCTGCTCGTGGGCATACCCCGCCACCTTGCTGTCCTGTTCGGTGAAGCCCTCGGTGGCGTCGATCAGGATCACGCAGACGGTGCTGCGCTCCACAGCGGCCAGGCTGCGCAGGACACTGAACCGCTCCACCCCGCTCTCCACCTTGCCCTTCTTGCGCAGGCCCGCTGTGTCGGTAAAAATGAATTTGCCGTAGGCGTTCTCGATGGGGCTGTCGATGGCGTCCCGGGTGGTGCCCGCCTCGTTGGCCACGATCATGCGGTCCTCTCCCAGGATATAGTTCACCAGGCTGGACTTGCCCACATTGGGCCGGCCGATCACCGCTACCGAGATGCGGTCCTCCTCCGGGCTCTCTTCCTCAGCGAAATTCAGGTGCTCACACACCGCGTCCAGCAGATCGCCGGTGCCGTGGCCGTGGATGCTGGATACTGGGATCAGTTCCCCCAGACCCAGGCTGTAAAAATCGTACAGCTCCATGGGGGGCTCGCCGATCTTGTCGCACTTGTTCACCGCCAGCACCACCGGCTTGCCGCTGCGCATCAGCATGGCAGCCACATCCTGGTCCTGGGGGGTGACCCCGCTGTTCAAATCGCACACCATGATGATGCAGTCCGCCGCGTCGATGGCCAGCTGGGCCTGCTGGCGCATATGGGCCAGCAGCCCGTCGTCGATGCTGGGCTCGATGCCGCCGGTGTCCACCAGCAGCATCTTGTGGCCCCGCCACTCGCAGTCGCCGAAGATCCGATCCCGGGTAACGCCGGGGGTGTCCTCCACGATGGCCAGGCGCTGGCCGATCAGTTTGTTGAAAAGCGTTGATTTGCCCACGTTGGGCCGTCCGATCACCGCCACAATGGGTTTTGCCATGGGGCTCGCCCTCCTTTATCGCTCACTCTTCGTTCTGTCGCTTTCTATTATACGCCCGGGGCGCTCATCCTTCCAGTAAGGCCCGCAGATTTTCAGCCCCCTGGCAGGGCAGCACCCGCACCGGCCGCCCCAGCTCCTCTTCCAGCCGGGTCAGGGGCACATCATCCAGAAACAGATCTCCCTCGTCCCGCAGCATCACCTCGGGGATGCCCAGCACCCGGCCGCTCAGCTTCCCCTTGCACTGCCGGAGAATGTCCTGCCCGGTGACCAGGCCGGCCACGCTCACATTGCCGCCGAAGAAATCATTCCGAATGGGATGGACCCGGATCTGCACCTGGGGCCACTTCTCTTCCACCTGCCGGGCCATCTCCTCGATCAGAGGCGCTGCCAGGGTGCCGGTGACCACGTCCCACTCCAGGGGCTTTTGGGGAGCAGGGGCGGCCTCCAGTTCCCACAAGAACTCTTCCCGGTATTTGCGCCACATGCCCACGCCGTTTTCCAGCTGGACAAAATCCTCATAGAAATCGTAGTCCGGCAGGGGCCGGCCCGCCTGGAGATACCACTCGTCGGCGGGGAACACCACCCGGCGGCCCCAGTCCTTCATGCACTTCTCCCCTGCCTGTTCCAGAATCTCCAGCACCCCGGCAGCGGAGGGGGCGTCATAGGTGGTAAGGGGATAGAGATGCTCCCGGTAGCGGGTGAGCCCGATGGGCACCGCGGCGATGCTCTCCACCGCCTCGTCCCCCAGCGCCAGCAGGTCTTGCAGGGTCTTTTCCAGCTCCTGGCCGTCGTTGATGCCCCGGCAGACCACCAGCTGGAAATTCATGGAGATGCCGGCCCGGGCGAAGTCTTTCAGATAGGCCAGCACCTCCCCTGCCCGCTTGTTGGCGGTCATCCGCACCCGCAGCTGGGGATTGGTGGTATGCACCGAGATGTTGATGGGGGAAATGTGCATCTTTTGGATGCGCTCCACCTCGTGGGGGTTCAGGTTGGTGAGGGTGATGTAGTTGCCATACAAAAAGGAGAGCCGCTCGTCATCATCCTTGAAATAGAGAGTGGGACGCATCCCCTTGGGCAGCTGGTCGATGAAGCAGAACATGCAGTGGTTGTCGCAGGAGTGCTTTTCATCGATGAGGTAGGTCTCAAAGTCGCAGCCCAGGGGCTGGTACTCCTCCTTTTCCACCAGGAGCTCTCTCTCGGCCCCATCCTGGCTCACCTTGAGCCGGATGTGGGCAGAGGCGGTGTAGAATTCATAGTCCAGCATGTCGTTGAGGGGATTGCCGTCCGCCTCTTCCAGCAGCATCCCGGGCAGGACGCCCGCCCGCTGGGCCGGCGAGCCCTCTTCCACCGCCTTTACCTGGATCGCCATCTTCTGTTTATCCCCCTTTCCTGTCTGCGGCACAAAGAAAAAAGGGGAAGGACAAGCCTTCCCCTTTGCGCGAAAGCCCGATCAGGCTTCCTTCTTGACGATTTCCTTGCCCTTGTAGTAGCCGCAATTGCCGCATACCTGGTGGGGAAGTTTATACTCGCCACACTGGCTGCACTTGACCAGAGCGGGAGCCTCGAGCTTCCACACGGAGGAGCGACGCTTGTCACGCCGTGCCTTGGAAACCTTTCTCTTGGGTACTGCCATTCTTTAGCACCTCCTCGATGTGAAAATCAATTCAGCAGTTGTCGCAATATACTAAGCCGGGGATCTGTGGGAGGGGAATCTTCCGATTCCTGGCAGGTACATCCCGCCCCTCTTTTCTTCCCGCATACCGGACATAGTCCCAAACAATCCGGGCTGCAAAGCAGCACCGTGGGAATCTGGAGCACCAGTTCCTGATATACCAGCTCGTCCAGATCCAGAACCCCTTTGAGGTCGATGGGCAAATCGTTGTCTTCCTGGGTCACTTCCCGTTCCTTGAGGGTGTAGGTCTTCTCCACGCTGAAAAGCTCCTGCACCGGCTCCAGGCACCGGGCGCACTCGGCACTCACCTGGGCGCCCACCGAGAGCTCCATCCGCACCAGGTCACCCTCGATCCGTGCCTCAAAGCGCGCCTTGGCGGGCTCTGGCACCTGATACCCGGGAAAATCCTGACGGGAGAGATCCACCGTGAACTCCGCCTGATAGGGCTTGGTGGCCGTACGGAAAAACTTGAGCAGATCGAATTGCATAGTACCACCTCAAAAGGTTGCCTTACAAGTATAAGCAATCGGAGTTGGTTTGTCAACCCCAAAACGAGGCGGGGACCAAAATTTTGGTCCCCGCCCCCAAATCCGACACAAAACGATCGGATTTTTTGGTTCTTCTGCCCTTTTACAGGTACTTCTTCACGCTCTCAGGCAGTGCGGACTCCTCGGCGGAAATGGTGACCACCACTTCGGTGGAGTCGCCTGCGATGGCGGCGATGGCGTCCAGGGTCTTGCCCAGGGCCTCCAGGTCGTTGCCGCCCACGCGGATCATGCCGTCCACAAACAGCTCGGTGATGTCGTAGTTGCCGGCCAGAACGCCCGCCACAAAGCCGTACAGCATCTCATAGCCGCTGATCTTGTAATCGGCCAGGTCCACCAGGCGAGCTTTGTGGTCGATGTTATAGGTAAGCTGCATGCCCTTCTCGATCACAACCACATTGCCGGCCGTGGTCTTGGTTGCAGAATTGATCATATCCACCATGGTCTTGGTTTTGCCGGAGCCTTTGCTTCCAACGATAAGTTTCATCATAGGGGTTAACCTCCTTGTATTTTGGTGGCCGCACAAACTGTGCCGGCCAGGTCGCGCCCACAGGCGCGGGACGATTAGTTGAGTTTTGACTCCAGCTCGGCCTTGCGGTCCTCGTAGCCGGGCTTGCCCATCAGGGCGAACATGTTCTTTTTATAGCTCTCCACACCGGGCTGGTTGAAGGGGTTGATCCCCAGCAGATAGCCGCTGATGGCACAGGCGCGCCAGTAGAAGTAGATCAGGCTGCCCACGTCGTACTCGCTCAGGCTGTCCACCTCAATGAGGCCCACCGGCACACCGCCGTCGTTGTGGGCCAGGATGGTGCCCTCCATGGCCTTGCGGTTCACCACGCTCATGTTCTGCTCGGCCAGGAAATTCAGCCCGTCAAAGTTGCCGGGCAAGCTCTTGATGAAGAGATCCCGGGCGGGCTTTTTCACGTCCACCATGGTCTCGAACAGGATGCGGCTGCCGTCCTGGATGAACTGGCCCATGCTGTGCAGGTCGGTAGAGAACACGCAGCTGGTGGGCATCAGGCCCCGCTGGTCCTTGCCCTCGCTCTCGCCAAACAGCTGCTTGTACCACTCGTTCATCATCCCGAAGGAGGGCTCAAAGCAGGTGGTGAGCTCCACAGATTTGCCCTTGCGGGAGAGGATGTTCCGGGCAGCGGCATATTTGTAGGCGTCGTTGTCGGGGCTGAGCACCGAGAACTGATTCATGGCGTCGGCAGCGCCCTGCATCAGGGCGTCGATGTCGCAGCCGGCGCAGGCAATGGGCAGCAGGCCCACCGCCGTAAGCACCGAATACCGGCCGCCCACGTCGTCGGGCACCACAAAGGTGGGCCAGCCCTCGGCGTCGGCCAGTTCCTTCAGGGTGCCCTTGGCCCGGTCGGTGGTGGCGTAAATCCGTTTGGAGGCTTCCTCCTCCCCCATCTCCTCGATCAAAAGCTGGCGCAGCACCCGGAAAGCCAGAGCCGTCTCAGTGGTGGTGCCGGATTTGGAGATCACATTGATGGAGAACCGCTTGCCCCGGCACTGATCCATCACATCCTGCAAATAGCTGGGGCTGATGGAGTTGCCGCAGAAGAGGATCTTGAGGCCGCCGTCCAGCTCGTTGTGCATCAGGCCGCGGCAGGCCTCGATGACGGCCCGGGCGCCCAGATAGCTGCCGCCGATGCCCGCCACCAGCAGCACGTCGGAATCCTGCCGGATCCTGGCGGCAGCCGCCTTGATGCGGGCAAATTCCTCCTTGTCATAGTCGCGGGGCAGGGTTGTCCAGCCTAAAAAATCGCTGCCGGGGCCTGTCTTGCTCTCCAGCAGCTCGTGGGCAGTCTTTACCTGCGCATAGATATTTTCGTATTCCTCATCCTGGATAAACTTCTTCAGATATTTTGTGCTGTACCGCACGCTCATGATATTTATCCCCCCGGAATATAAGTTTTTTGTTACATTTACTATACCCTTTTCCGGGGGGAACTGTCAAGGTGGAAGACGCCACTTTGACAGGTATACCAAAAAATTCACCCGGTTTTTGCCGCCTGCCACAGCCAGCGCAGCCCGGTGGAAATATCGCGCTTTTTCACCGAATTTGCGCAGAGAATGGGGTATTCTCCCAGCAGAGTCTCGCCGGTGTACACCTGCACGGTGCCCACGCTCTGCCCCTCTTCCAGAGGGGCCTCCAGGCTCTGGGGCAGCTGCACCTGACAGGTAAGGCCGGCCCCTTCCCCCTTGGCCAGCAAAAAGCTGTCCGGCAGGCTGTAGGAAAGCTGGACCTGCTCTTCCTCGCCCCGGCTCACCGAAAGGGTCTGGGGCACATCCGGCGCCTCGGGCAGGTCCGCCGCCTCGAAGTTGGCAAACCCGTAGTCCAGCATGGTGATGGCCGAGGTGAACCGATCCTCGCTGGAGGGGCTGCCCAGTACCACCGCAATCAATTTCAGACCATCCCGCTCGGCGCTGGCCGAAATGCACACTCCCGCCCCGCTGGTGGTGCCGGTTTTCAGGCCGTTGATGCCCTGATACCTTTTGAGCAGTTTGTTGGTGTTGATGAGCTGGGTCTGGCCCCCTCTGAGGCTGTCCATCCAGATGGTGGTGTAGTTGGTCACTTCCGGGTGGTTGTTCAGCATCTCCCGGCTGAGCTGGGCAATATCCCGGGCGGTGGAGTAGTGATTGTCGGTGTCCAGCCCGCAGGCGTTCTCAAAATGGGTGTTGGCGAGCCCCAGCTGGGCCGCCTTGTTGTTCATCATCTCCACAAAGGCACCCTCGCTGCCCCCGATGAACTCGGCCACCGCCACCGCCGCGTCGTTGGCGCTGGACACGCAGATGGCCCGCAGCATCTCGTCCAGGGTCATCTGCTCCCCCGGCTCCAGCCAGATCTGGCTGCCCCCCATATCGTAGGCGTGCTCGCTCACCGGCACAATGTCCTCCAGGCTCACCTTGCCCGCTTCCAGCGCCTCAAAGGTGAGCAGCAGGGTCATCACCTTGGTGATGGAGGCCATGGGCATGGGGGTGTCCGCCTCCTTTTCAAACAGTACGGTGCCACTGGTCTGCTCCACCAGGATGGCGGCCCGGCAGGGCACCTCCAGGCTGGGCATGGCAAAGCGGCTCTCCTCCCCGTCGGCCAGAGGGCTGCAAAGGCCGGAACACAGGGCCGCGCCTGCCAGCGTGAATGCCAGAATTTTGGTGAATATGGTATGCTTCATGGCTCCTTCCCCTCTCTGCGATCTCTCTGCTATCTATATGCGGCCCTGCCCCAAAATATTTTCACATTCATGGCCGCCCGTCTTTGGCTTTCGGGGGATTTCTGCTATAATGAAAGAAAAAAAATACAAGACAGCGGCTTTCCCCGCCCGGCGGGGCGCCGCGGAAGGAATCATCCGTTCATGCGAATCAGTTTTTATACCTTGGGATGCAAAGTCAACCAGAATGAGACCGGCGCCCTGCAGCAGCTTTTTCTGCGCCAGGGCTATACCCTGGCCGCCCCGGAGGAAGAGGCGGACGTGTATGTGGTGAACAGCTGCACCGTCACCGCCGGGGGAGACCAAAAAAGCCGCAAGTGGCTGCGCCGTGCCAAGCGCACAAACCCGGGGGCAGTGACGGTGCTCACCGGCTGCTATCCCCAGGCCTTCCCCCAGGAGGCCGCCGCCATCACCGAGGCGGATGTGGTCACCGGCAGCACCTGCCGCTCCCGCCTGCCGGACTATGTGCGCCAGGTGCTGGAGAGCGGCGAGCGGGTGGTGGCCATTGCCCCCCACCGGCAGCAGGAAACCTTTGAGGAGCTGCCCATCGACCGGCTGGAAGGCCATACCCGGGCCTTCGTGAAAGTGGAGGACGGCTGCAACCGGCGGTGCGCCTACTGTGTGATTCCCCGGGCCCGGGGCGGCGCCCGCAGCCGCCCGGTGGAGAGCACCCTGCGGGAACTGGAGGCCCTGGCCAGGGCCGGTTACCGGGAGGCGGTGCTCTCCGGCATCAACCTGCCCAGCTACGGGCAGGACAACGGCGCCAGCCTCACCGAACTGATTGAGAAAGCCGCCGGGGTGGAGGGGATCCAGCGGATCCGGCTGGGCAGCCTGGAGCCGGACCTGCTCAGCGACGAGGACATCCGCCGCATGGCCCAGGTAACAAAACTCTGCCCCCAGTTTCACATGAGCCTGCAAAGCGGCTGTACTGCCACCCTGCGGCGGATGCGGCGCACCTATACCGCCGAGCAGTATGCCCAGGTGGCCGCCAAGCTCACCGAGGCTTTCGGCGGCCGGCTCAGCTTCACCACCGACATCATCGTGGGCTTCCCCGGCGAGAGCGAGGAGGATTTCGAGGAGAGCATGGCCTTCATTTCCCAGATCGGCTTCTTGAAGGTCCATGTGTTCCCCTATTCCCGCCGGGCGGGCACCCCTGCGGCGGAATTCCCCGATCAGATCCCTGAGGAAGTGAAGGCCCTGCGGGTGCATCGGATGCAGGCCGAGGCCGACCGGGTTCGGGCCGAGCAGATTCTTGCCATGGAGGGCATGGAGGAGGAAGTGCTGCTGGAAACGCCCCTCTCGGCCAGCCTGTTTACCGGCTATACCCGGCTGTATGTGCCGGTGGTGCTCTCGGCCCCCGGCCACACTTCGGGAGAGATCCTGCGGGTTCGGCTGGGGCGGTACGATGGCACCCGCTGCACCGCCAGCCTTTTGTGAGGATCCTGCTGTTTTCTCTTTTTTGCACGTTCAGCCGGTTTTTTCCCGGTCTTTTTGGCACAATCGTTGCAGATTTTGTCCCATCAGGCGGGATTTTCTCGTCACAGGGCGCATTCTGCCCAGTTTCCCTCGCTTCTCTTCTCCAAAATTAGGCAGGTTCCCACTTGGATTTATAAAGCCTGTATGGTATTATATTTTCGATTTGTCAGGTATCTTGCAGGGCATTGCCCTGTTAATGAAAGATTTTTCTTCATCGCAGTTTATTGAAGAGAGTAGGAGAGAGCCATGTCTTCCATGAGAGGTATTTACACATCCGTCACCGACATCCGGCGCAAGGTATTCACCGAGGTCGCCCGCATGTCCTACCAGGGGGGCGACTTCGACGATTACGCCGACAAGCTGCGCAAGCTGCCCTTCAAGATTATCCCCGGCGAGGTGAACCACCACCGGGAGAGCATCTTCCTGGAGCGGGCCATCGTCTCCGAGCGGCTTCGCCTGGCCATGGGCCTTCCCCTGCGCCCCATCGACCAGCAGGTGCCCACCAGCGAGGGGCTGGAGCACAGCGTGATTGCGGACAAGTACTATGATCCTCCCCTCATCAACATCATCAAATTTGCCTGCCACCGCTGCCCGGAGAAGATCGTCAAGGTGACCAACCTCTGTCAGGGGTGCCTGGCCCATCCCTGCCAGGTGGTGTGCCCCAAAAAGGCCATCCATTTCAGCAACAACAACACCTCGGTGATCGACCAGGACCTGTGCATCAAGTGCGGCCGCTGCGTGGATGCCTGCCCCTATCATGCCATCGTGAAGATCGAGCGGCCCTGCGCCGCTGCCTGCGGAACCAACGCCATCCGCTCCGACAGTTTGGGCCGGGCCGACATCGACTATGACAAGTGCGTATCCTGCGGCATGTGCCTGGTGAACTGCCCCTTCGGCGCCATTTCGGACAAGGGTCAGATCTTCCAGCTGATCCAGGCCATCAAGCGGGGGGACAAGGTGTGCGCCATCATTGCGCCTGCCTTCATCAATCAGTTCCCCGGCCTGACGGCGGCCAAGATGAAGTCCGCTCTCCAGCAGCTGGGTTTCTGCGACATGGTGGAAGTGGCCATCGGCGCCGACCTGTGCGCCATTGAGGAGGCCAAGGACTTCATGCGGGAGGTCCCGGATGAGATCCCCTACATGGGCACTTCCTGCTGCCCCAGCTGGAGCGTCATGGCCAAGAAGCTCTTCCCCGAGCGTGCCGACTGCATCAGCATGGCTCTGACCCCCATGGTGCTCACCGCCCGGATGGTGAAGCGGGATCATCCCAACGTGCGGGTCTGCTTTATCGGCCCCTGCGCTGCCAAAAAGCTGGAGGCCAGCCGCCGGTCGGTGCGCAGTGATGTGGATTTTGTGCTGACCTTTGAGGAGCTGATGGGCCTGTTCGAGGCCAAGGAGGTGGACTTCACCGACCTGGAAGAGGGCGAGGAGCCTCAGGGCGCCACCGCGGCCGGCCGCGGATTTGCGGTGAGCGGCGGTGTGGCCCAGGCAGTGGTGGAGGTCATCCATCGGCTGGACCCGGACCGGGAGGTCAAAGTAGCCAGTGCCCAGGGCCTGGCGGAGTGCAAGAAGATGCTGATGCTGGCCAAGGCCGGCAAGTACAACGGCTACCTGCTGGAGGGCATGGCCTGCCCCGGCGGCTGCGTGGCCGGCGCGGGCACCCTGGCAGACCCCGCCAAGACGGCCGCCATCCTGGCCAAGTACAAGCAGGCCGCCGACAAGAAGGAGGCTTTGGACAGCCCCTACGAGATCAACCTTTCCTTCCTGCACGAATAAGCACAACAAAAAAGAGCTTCGCCCCAGGGCGAAGCTCTTTTTTATTTGTTGTCTCACTTGTGGTATCTGGTACCCGCATTGATGGAAAAAGCCCGGTAGATCTGCTCACATAGTACCAGGCGGGCCAGCTGATGGGGCAGAGTGATCCGCCCCATGGAAAATTTCAGGGCCGCCGCCGCCTTCACCTTGGGGGCAAGGCCGTGGGAGGAGCCGATCACAAAAGCCAGGTCCCCCGCCCCTTCCAGCGCCCGCCGGGCCACAAAATCGGCCAGGTCTTCGCTGGAAAGCAGTTTGCCCTCCACGCAGAGGGCCACAATGCCGGCCCCCTTGCGCACGTTGGACAGGATCGCCTCCCCTTCCTTTTCCAGCGCCCTTTCGATGAGGGCCGGGGAGGCGCTCTTTTCCTGGATCTTCTCCTCGGGCAGCTCCACCACCCGGAACCGGCAGAAGGCGGCCAGGCGTTTCTGGTATTCGGCCACCCCTTGGGCACAGTAGGAGGCGTTCAGTTTTCCCACACAGATCAGGTCGATGTTCTGCATCTCATCCTCCCGCCCCGGCCTCAGAATTCCAGCACCGGGCTCGCCTCATTGCGCTTTTGTACCTGGACACGGGTCCCCTTTTCCGGCAAAAGGGCCGCCTCCAGCAGCAGCCGGCGCAGAGTGCCCAGCACCAAGTCCTCCCGGTTGTTCTCCTTGCTCATATGGCACAAAGCAAAGCGGCGGCAGCCCTCCTGCATCAGTTCCAGCAGTTTGGCCGAGCACTCATCGTTGCTGAGATGGCCCTGGGGGGAAGCGATCCGCCTTTTGAGATAGGCGGGATAGGGCCCGCAGCGCAGACACTCCCGATCATAGTTGGATTCCAGAGCCACCAGGTGCGCCCCGGAAAGGTTCTGATGTACCACCGGGGTCAGGGTACCCAGGTCAGTGGCGATGCTCATCACCCGATGGTCCGGCGTCTCGATGCGAAAACCGCAGCAGGGCACGTCATGGCTGGTGGCAAAGGCATTCACCCCGAACCCGCCAATCTCCTCCTGGGCCTGCCCCAGCGGGATGGCCTTGATTCCGGCGGGCAGGACGCCCTGCTCCTCCAGATGGGCAAGGGTTTCTTCCCCGGCATATACCGGCACCGGGTATTTTTTGAGAAAGACCGAAAGCCCCCCGATATGATCGGTGTGTTCATGGGTCACCAGGATTCCCCGCAGCTTGCGGGAAGACAGTTCCAGTCCCTTCAGCCCTGCAAGGGTGGTACGGCAGCTCTTGCCCATATCGATGAGCAGATACTCCTCTCCCTGCCAGACAGCTCCGCAATTGCCGGAGGAGCCGGAATACAGTGTGGTGAAAAAAGCCATGACATTCTCCTTTATTATGTATCCAGGGCAGCCCCGGATCCGCCGCCAAAAACAAAGGCCGCACTCCTGCGGCCCCGGCGGGCAGTGCCCGCCACTCTGTTCAGTTACAGTGCCTTGGCCATAGCGGCTGCGGGTTTTTCTACCCGGCGGATGTCCGCCCCCAGCCCCTGCAATTTTTCCACCAGGTTCTCATAGCCCCGCTCGATGTGGCTGACCTCGTCGATCTCGCTGACGCCCTTGGCCGACAGCGCCGCCACTACCAGAGCTGCTCCGGCCCGCAGGTCAGAGGCCCGCAGAGGCGCCGGCAGCAACTCGGGCACCCCTTCGATCACGGCCACCTGGCCGTCCACCTGGATGTTGGCACCCATGCGCACCAATTCGTCCACATAGCGGAAGCGGTTCTCCCAGATGCCCTCGGTGATGATGGAGGTACCTCTGGCCCGGCTCAGCAGCACCGTCATCAGGGGCTGCATGTCAGTGGGAAAACCCGGATGGGGCATGGTCTTGATCTTGCAGGGATAGATGTCCCCCGTGCGGTAAACTCGCACCGCATCGTCGTATTCCTCTACCGTGGCCCCCGCCAGCTCCAGCTTGGCGGTGATGGGTTCCAGATGTTTGGGCGTCACGTTCTTGATCAATACATTGCCGCCGGTGGCCGCCGCAGCCACCATAAAGCTGCCCGCCTCGATCTGGTCCGGGATGATGGAATAGGTGCAGCCGTGGAGCTTTTCCACACCGCGGATCTTGATCACATCGGTGCCGGCGCCCCGCACGTCCGCCCCCATCATGTTGAGGAAGTTGGCCAGGTCCACCACATGGGGTTCTTTGGCCACGTTTTCCAGCTGGGTGGTGCCTCTGGCCAGCACGGCGCTGAGCATGGCGTTCATGGTGGCTCCCACCGACACGGTGTCAAAGAAGATGTGGGCACCCCGCAGATCGTCGCTCTGGACCTTGATCATGCCGTACTCCACCGAATCCGCCGCATTCAGGGCGCAGAACGCCTTCAGATGCTGGTCGATGGGCCGGGGACCCAGATTGCAGCCGCCGGGCATGGCCACCTGGCCGGAACCGCACCGGCCCAGCAGAGCCCCCAAAAAATAATAGCTGGCCCGCATCTGGCGGGACAGATCGTCCGGCACCCGATTGCTGGCAAGGTGTGTGGTATCAATTTCGTAACTGTTCTTGCTCAGGGTGCGGATCTTCGCGCCCAGGGCCTCCAAAATTTCAAGAGAAACCGACACATCATGGATGGCCGGGATATTTTCCACAACGCATTTGTCTGCGGCCAGAAGGGTCGCGGGCAGGATCGCCACCGCCGCGTTTTTTGCGCCGCTGATGGTGACCTCTCCCATAAGAGGTTTGCCGCCGTTGATGACGAACTTTTCCAAACCAAACTCTCCTTTGAGTTTTTGTGTGCGCGCGGGGGATTTTGTCCTCCCCGCCAACTTGTTAATTATACACCATCTTGACCGAGAAAGGAAGTAGCAAAGCTATTATTTGCCCATTTTGCCGGAACTATCCCCCATAACGCGCCCCGGTTTGATCATTCCCGCCTGCGGCGGGCAGGCAGGCCGCAATATTTCTCCATGCAGCGCAACAAAAGCGCAGGCAAATTGCTTTGCCTGCGCTTTTGGCTGTGGTTTGGTTCTTTGCCCGCTCACATGCCGGGGAAGTAATTCCGGGCGCTGGTGAGCACGCCGTTAATGCGGATCTCGAAGTGGCAGTGGTTGCCGGTGCTCTGGCCGGTGGAGCCCACCGCACCGATCACCTGGCCCTGGCTCACATAGGTGCCTGCCGACACATACAGCTCGGCACAGTGGGCATACAGGGTGGTCATGCCATTGCCATGGTTGATGATGATGGAGTAGCCGTACCCGCTGCCCGCCGCGTTGTATCCGGCGGCGGTAACCACGCCGCTGTCGGCGGCCAGAATGGCAGTACCGTAGGCGGCGCAGATGTCCGCGCCCTTGTGGGACGAGCTCATCCAGCGGCTCACATACCGATAGTTGGGCACCGGCCACATGATGGTGCCGGTGGCGGTGGCCGCGACAGAACCGTCTTTCAGGCGGGTGCCCTTGACGACCTCCTCGTTGACCACCTCTTGCAGCATGGTCTCCTGCAAAATTTCCCGGCTGGTCTCCACGCCGTTTTCATAGGTCACATCCGCCACCACTTCCTTCAGGCCGTTGGAGCCCTGGGTGATGGTGCGGGTGGTACCCCAGTCGTACTCGTCCGACTCGGTGGTGATGGTCTCGTAGGGCACCTCCACCTGATAGGTCTCGGTGTAGATCACCTTCACCGGCAGATACTGCCGCTCCTGCCCGATGACCAGCTCATCCCCCACATACATATTGTACCCGTCCTGGGTCATCTCCGGGTTCATGGCATACAGTTCATCGATGGTCAAGTCATGGCTGAGGGCGATGCTCCAGGGGGTGTCTCCCTCCTGCACCTGATACTGCACCTGGGCCTGTTCCAGGCCGGTGATCTTGTCGTAGACCTGCTGGTAATCAGAGATGGAGTCGGTGAAGTAGATGCCGTCCACCACTTCCACGTCTTTTGCAAATTCCACCCGCTGGTTGGGGTCATTGGGGTCCTCATAGGGCGCCTTGAGCGCCTCCAGGTCTGCCCGCAGATCCGCCCCATCGGTGGTGATGGCAGCCAGGTTCCCGTCCACATACAGGGCAGTGGCCTCCTGGATCTCATCGCTGGCAGCGGTGAGGATGGCATCCGCCATGGCATTTTCGTCCAGCACCTGGCCCTGCACCGCCAGTGCAAAGGTAGGCTTGATCTCCACCTGACGGGAGGCGTCCCCGGTGGCGACGTTGGCGCTCTCCACGCGCTGCTGCACATCCTCCTTGGCCCGGTCAAACACGCTCTCGTTTTCCACATAGCCCACGATCTGATCGTTCACATAGACGGCCAGGATGTAATTGTAGTGCACCACCGTCTGGACCGTGAAGAGAAAGACCGCAAAAGCCGACAGGGGCAGCAGATATACTCCTGCCCGCCGGGTCAGATGCCGGAAATGGGCGGCGCCCAGATTCAGCCGCTTGAACAGCAGCCTGGTGGCACCCACAAAGCCCTTGCTCTTGTAGGTCCAGTGAACCAGGGCCGAAGTGCTCTTCCAGCCCTGATGGAAATAGACCAGAGGGCCGGTGATCTCCTCAAAGGTGTGGCCAACCACTCTGGCCAGAACTCGCCAGCCTCGGCCGATTGCCCGGAAGGCACGGCGGAAACCGATGCGGAAACAATACCGCAACCCCCTGCCTGCCCGCAGCACCGTATACTCGGACCAAAAGCCTATGTAATACAGCGCCTCGCCCAGGGCGGCAAATCGGGCGCTCTGCTTCAGCCGGCGAAAGAGCATGGGAAAACGGTTTTGCAGCCTGTCTTCCAGCGAGCGATAACTTTTTGTTGCCGGCATGCCAGCCGGCTTTTCCTCTTTGCCCTCCGGCCGCGAAGGTTTCCCGGGAGGCTTCTGAGTAAATTGCGGCACGCTGTATGCTCCTTTCCTGTTAGATTTTTATTCCTGTTTTTTGGATTTCTGTCCCCAGGGGCGGGGAGACATTGGCCTCATTATACACCAATCCCCCCGGGCAAAAAACCTTGTGGGCAGGATTTCCCTGCTTTTTCACAGGGTTTTCACACACAGCCCCGCCCTTTGGGCCAGCTGGCCCATGTCCTCGGGCAGCGGGCTTTTCAGCCGGATTTGCCCGTGCATCCCCCAAAATTCCAGCTCTCCGCAGTGGAGGGCATGCCTTGGCAACACCTCGTCGCCCCCATACAAAGTATCTCCCGCAAGGGGGTGGCCGATCCATGCCATGTGCACCCGGATCTGATGGGTGCGCCCGGTCCGGGGCATCACCTGCACCAGGGAATACCCCCCGGCCGAGGCCAGCACCCGGTATTCGGTGAGGCTTGGTTTGCCCTCCCGGCAGACCTGCCGCCGGATGATGCTGTCCCCGGCCCGGCCGATGGGAGCGTCGATTTTTCCCGAGCCCAGGGGCATTTCTCCCCCGGCGATGGCCAGATACCATTTTTGGCATTTTCCCGGCAAAAGGGCAGCTGCAAAGGCGTCCCTAGCACAGAGCACCAGGCCGCTGGTGTTTTTGTCCAGCCGGTTCAGAGGTCGGAAAATTCCGCTCTCTCCCCTTTTTTGCAGTTCGCCCATCCAGGCGTTGGCCAGGGTACCCTCCGGGGCGGTGAGGGTGGGGTGCACCGCCATGCCGGCGGGCTTGTCCAGCACCACCGCCTCTTCGTCCTCGTAGGCGATCTGAAGGGGCAATGCCTGAGGCCGGACGCTGGTGTCCCTCTCCGGGGGCAGTTCAAAGGAGATCTTCTCCCCGCCTTGCAGCCGGTAGTCGGTGAACACCGGCCTGCCGTCGGCCCAAAAGCCGCCGCCCCGGTATTTCACCGCCTTGATGAGGGACGCCGTGACCCCCTGCTGCCGCAGAAAATCCCGCAGCGGCATCCCCTTCTGGCAGGATGCCGCCCCAAACGTCAGTCTGCGGCCCAAGGTGCGGCGCCCCCTTTCTCCGGCGCTTTGTCCGGCAAAGAAAAGTCATATCTCCCAGTTTACGAATATTGATTATAACAAAAAAACAGGAATTCTGCAAACGTGCCGCGCACAACAGTCTCTTTTTTCTTCTGTTTGAAGGGATTTGCGGTGAACCGGCTTATGGTTCCCCGGTCTCCTGACACAGGTCATACCGATTGCCGTTTTCGTCCAGCATCTCCACATGGCAGTGGTTGCCGGTGCTGTAGCCGCTGTGGCCTACCCGGGCGATCAGGTCGCCCTGGCGCACCGTGTCCCCCTCCTGCACGCAGACCTCGCTGCAATGGGCGTACAGGGTGCGCCAGCCGTTTTCGTGGCGCAGCAGCACCAGGTACCCGTAGCCGGACCCGCTGCCCAGGACATCATAGCCGGCCTTTTCTACCACGCCGTCGGCCATGGCCAGGATCTCGCTGCCCTCCGGGGCCGCCAGATCCACCCCTTTGTGGCTGCTGCCCACCGTCCGCTGATTTTCCGGGTCCTCCTCGCTGGTCTCGATCATTCTGTTGCTCACATGGGTATATTCCGGCACCGGCCAGAGCCAGTTTTCCTCTTTTTGTTCCGGGGCGGCCTGGGAAGTCGTCTCCGACTCCTCGAATTCCGCCTCCTGCCCGGCCACCAAACTGGAAGACACCTGCTCTACAGGTGTCTGTCCCTCCGCAAAGGAAAAAGTGCAGGCTGCGCCCACCGACAGCACCACCACCAGGACCAGCGCCGTGAGGAAACGGCCCGGCTTTTGCCAGCGCAGGATATGCTTTACCCGCCCCTTGAGGGGATATCGTCCAAAGGCCACTGCCCCGGCGGGGATCCGGCTGTCCTGGGAAAGGGCCAGCAGGCAGCGGCTGTAGGCGGCTCTCTCCGCCCTCTGCTCTCTCAGCACCTCCTCGTCACAGGCGGCCTCGGTATCCCGCACAAAGCGGAAGTAGGCCGCCCACACCAAGGGATTGTACCAGTGCAGACAGACCGCACCGTAAAACAGCAGCCGGGTCCAGGGGTCTTTCCAGCGCAGATGCGCCCGCTCATGGGCCAGCACCATTTCCTTATCCCTGCCTTCAAGGGTGGAAGGCAGATAGATGCGGGGACGAAATACTCCCAGGATCAGGGGCGTGTCCACCCCGGTGCCGGTGTAATATCCATCTTCGGTGCGGTAAGCCAGCGCCAGATGGCTCTTGAGGCTGTGGTACTTCAAAAAGGCCCGGGCTGCCAGCGCCAGTACCCCGGCCCCGTACACCGCCGCCAGGATACCGGGCAGCAAATCCGGCCCACCGGCTGCCTGGGGGGCTGCCGCCGTCAGGTCGCCCCATTCCAGCTCACTCAGGGCGGTGCCCACCGCTGCGGCCGTTCCCCGGGGCGTCGGCAGGCTCAGCCGGGGCTGGAAGGGACAGAGCAGCCGAAAACAGGCCACCAGCCAGAGCAGCGCCGCCGGCCTGGCAGGCGCCTTGCACCGGCGCAGCAGAGCCCCTGCCAGCCATACCGCCAGGATCACCAGACTGCCCTCTGCGCTCATGCGCAGCAGTTCCGACAGAATCCCTTTCATATCTGTTCTCCTTTCTCATAGTTCTCTAGCATCTGGCGGATCTGACGGGCCTCTTCGGGGGTGATGCCCTTCCCGTCCAGGAATGCCGCCACAAAGCTGGGCAGGCTGCCCGAGAAGGTTTTATCCACCACGGCGGCGCTCTCCGACCGCTGTACTTCCCCCTGACCCACCAAGCTGGTCACCTGGCTGTCCTGATTTTGGAGGATCCCCTTTTCAATGAGCTTGTGCAACACCGTGTAGGTGGTGCTCTTTTTCCAGCCCATCTCCCGGGCAGCCAGCTTTACCAGCTGGCCGCTGGCCACCGGCTCGTTCTGCCACACCAGGCAGGCAAAGCGGTATTCGCTCTCGCCCAGCCGGGCGGGCCTGTTTTCTTCTTGCTTCATGTTCTGCACCTTCTTCTATGTCTGGAATTCCGAAAGCCGCAATCGGTCTATATTTATAAACCTTTCGCATTTAGTCTACTATCATAGACCCAGTTTGTCAACCCCTGCCCGTTTCTTTTTCCTCTGCGGACAGAAAAAGGTTTGTCCTGAGGGCAAAAATGTGGTATACTTGCCTGGCAGGAAAACGAGCGAAACATACGGCGGCGGGGCGGCCTGGTCCGCCCTGAGGAAAGTCCGGGCTTCACAGGAGCATGGTAACTGCTAACGGCAGCCGGGGGTGACCCCAGGGATAGTGCAACAGAAATAAACCGCCGCGCATCTGCGCGGTAAGGATGGAAAGGCGAGGCAAGAGCTCACCAGCGCACTGGCAACTTTGCGGCTCTGTAAACCCTACCAGAAGCAACATCCGTATGGGACATATGCGCTGCTCCGCGCGTCCCGGAGATGGCTTGAGCTTTGCGGCGACGCAAAGTCGAGAAAGATCGTCGTTTAATACAGAACCCGGCTTACGGTTCGGTCGTTTTCTTGTAAAAAAGAGGCTTTCCCTTTTGGGGAAAGCCTCTTTTTTGCGTTTGTATTGATATGTGCGCGCCAGGGGGCTGCCAGCGTTTGTGCTTGCGAGGCAGACTCTGACCGTCCGAAAGAGGCCGGGACGCAGGTCTTTCACCGGCCCCGGCCGGCGCCGCCGCCATGGAAGCCTCCACCGCCAAAGCCGCCAAAACCGCCGCCACCGCCGTGGCCGAAACCGCCTCCAAAACCGCCGCCGTGACCGAAACCGCCTCCAAAACCGCCGAAACCGCCCGGCCCATGGGGTGGCCGGGGTCCCCGCCAGCGGGGGCCGCCGCCAAACAACAGCAGCCAGGGCAGAACCGAACCGCCCCCGCCGCCGCCCCTAGGTCCCCGGGGAAACAGCAGCAGCACAACCACCACCGCGATGATCACAAAGAAGAGGAAGGGGGCCAGGGATACCGCCGTGCTCACAGCGCCGCCGGAAGGCCGGCCATACTGGTAGACATAGCCCTCGGCATTGCTGTTGAAGCCGGTGCTGTAGCTGCCGCCGGCTGCCGTTTCCTCCGGGCTCACCTGATAGATGGTGCAGAGCTCTTCATACAGGGCCTCTACCGTCTGGCGGGTGCCGGTGTCATAGTCTTTTTGCACCCACTGAGGCTCCATTTGCTGCTGCAAAATCCGACTGAGGGTGCTGGTGGGCAGGGTGGTCTCCAGCCCTTTTCCCTGCAGGCACCAGTAGTCATCTGCCCCGGGCACCAATAACAACACTATACCGTTGTCTTTATCCTTATCTCCTACCCCCCAATTTTCCCCCACGGTTAAAGCATATTCTTCGGTGGAAAGACTTCCAGTATATTCTACCGCAACCACAACAATCTCGGAGCCGCAGGCATTTCTTAGAGCCTGTGTCTTTTGATTGACATATTCTTCGGTCTCCTGGCTCAGAATCCCCGCCTCATCCAGCACATAGCTGTCGGTAGGGGCAGCGGGGATGCCCTGGGCCTCCCCTTCCTGGGTGCTGCGGGCGGAACAGCCGGTGCCCAGCGCCAGCACCAGGGCCAGCGCGCAAAGCAGGGCTCCCGCCTTCTTTCGGTTCTGTTTCATGCAAAAAGCTCCACTTCCTGGCAGCCCCACAGGGCGGCCAACCATCGGGCGGGAAGCGAGGATACCGTCTGGTTATACTCCTCTGCCGCCTCGTTGTAGGATTGCTGCCCCTCAATGCGGGGGTCGTCGGCAATATGGCTCATCTGGTCCTGGCTGTCCAGGAAGGCGCTCCACTGGGTCTGCAAGCTGTCGTACAGGCTCGCGTCTGCACCCGCTTCTTCCCGGCTCAATTGCAGGTTTTGGTACAGCAGGTCCACCGATTGTTTCAGGGCGCTGTTGGCCTGGTACTGGGCCGAAGGGCCGCCGGTCTCCCGGCTTTCTTCCAGAGCCTCCAATGCCTGCCGGGCATTTTGCAGGGTCGTGTCCTCCTCCCCCACCAGCTGCCCGGCCACAGTGAGGATATTGGCGGCGGTGTCCTGGCTGGTTTGCAGGCAGGCAGAGATGTTGTAGGCATACCCATCCGCATCCTTGCCGCTCTCGTACATCTGGCGCACCGCGCCGTATTCTCCCTTCAGTTTCAGCCCGCCCACCAGCAGCACCGAAACCAGGGCCAGGGCCAGAGCCGCAACCCAGGCTGTGCCCCGCTTTTTCATCGGGGCAGGCAGGTGGCTTTCCGCCTGGCCCAACACCTCCAGCTGGGGGCCGGTGGGCGTCTCATAAGCCTTGAATGTCTCCCTCATTTATTTGCGGATCTCCATCAGTTTGTCTTTTAGCTCGCCCTCGATGCGGCCCAGTTCGGCCTCGGCGGCGGCACGCTTCTGGCGGCCCTCGGTCTGAATCTTGTTCAGTTCATCCAGCGTCTCGATCAGGCTGCGGTTGGTCTGCTGCAAGGTCTCGATGTCCACGATTCCCCGCTCGCTCTCTTTTGCCACATCCAGAGTACCCTGCTTGAGGGCAGCGGCGTTCTTCTTGAGCAGATCGTTGGTCATGTCGGACACTGCCCGCTGCGCTTCCATGGCCTGCTGGCTGTGGGCCAGGCCCAGCGCCAGCACCATCTGGTTCTTCCACAGGGGGATGGTGTTGACGATGGTGGTCTGAATCTTTTCCGCCATCAGGGTATCGTTGTTCTGGATCAGGCGGATCTGAGGCGCCATCTGGATGGAGATGGTGCGGGTGAGCTGCAAATCGTACAGCTTTTTCTCAAACCGCACGCACATATCCTCCAGGTCCCGGGCGCGCTGAGCGTCCTCGGGCAGGCCGCTGGCCTGGGCCTTGGCCTGAGCCTGGGCCAACTCCTGGGCCCGCACCTTTTCCAGCTTTTTCTTGCCGGCCAGGATATACATGCTCAGTTCCTTGAAATAGGCCATGTTCATCTCATACATCTTGTCCAGCATGGCCACATCTTTCAGCAGCTGCACCTGATGGCCTTCCAACATGCCCTCGATCTTTTCCACGTTGGTCTCCACCTTGCTGTAGCGCAGCTTCAGGTCATCGATCTGCTGGCCGGCCCGCTTGAAGAACCCAAACAGTCCTTTCTGGGGCTGGGCATTGGCGTCAAAGCCCTTGAGCTCGCTCACCAGGTCGGTGAGCATGCTGCCCACCTCGCCCATATCCTTGGTGCGCACCTTGGAGAGGGCCGCATCACTGAAATCACCGATCTTTTTCTGGCAGGCTGCGCCGTATTGCAGCACCTGCTGGGAATTGGTGATGTCGATCTTCTCCGAAAAATCGTCCACCATCTTCTGCTCTTCCGGGGAAAGGGGCGTCTCCTCCACCGTCACCGGCTTGGCCTGAGGGGCCTCTTCTTCCTTGTCCGGCTCCAGGGTCAGGCTGGGAGCAGCGGGCTCCGCATCCAGGGTCAGGCTGGGGGTCAGATTCAATTCGTCCATGTGGCAATACCTTCCTTTCTTCTCCGGGTGCGCTGCCCCGTAGGCACAGGGCTCAGTTCAGCCCTTGTCCTTTCAAAAAATTCTGCAATACTTCCAGGTCGGTGCTGATGTCCAGCGCCTCCCCCTCAAACAGGCTGTCCAGCTGGTTTTCAAAGGCCTTGGCGATGGAGGCCGCATTGGAGGCCACTTGCTGGCGCACCGTCTGGGCATTCTCGCCCGACACACCTCTCTTTTCCAGATCCGCGTAAGCGGCCAGAATCTTCACTGCATCCGGCAGATAGTAGTTGGCAAACCGGCGGATCTGGCGGGCCTTTTCCGGGTGAGCTTCCACCTCGCTGAGGATTCCCGCCCCCGCCTTTTCCATCCGGGTGATGGCGGCGCTGAGTGCATCGTCCGGGATGGCATCATTCAGCTCCTTCAGCTTTTTCAAAAGGCCGTCGATGGTGCGCAGCATCTCGTCCGCGTCCTCACTGCCGGTCATAAAATCCTGCTCCACCCGGCGTACCCGTTTGGGGCAGAGCATCCGCCCCAGCCCGTAGCCCGCCGCCCCCAGCAGCACCGTGAGCGCCAGGGCCCAGAGCTTGTAAATCGGCAGGATCAGGCCGCAGATCAGCCAGATGATGCCTGCAAAATAAATTGGCAGTACCGGTTTTTCCTTCTTTTCGATCCAACGGCTCAAAATCGGGTTCTCCTTCTTTTTCCAGATCTATTTCAGGGCTTGATTTTAAAAAATTTCACGCAGTTTCATTGTACCCTTTCCCCCCTCAAAAAGCAAGGAAAGGGCGGACTGTTCACCGTTTCTTTACAAGATAGGGCCCCAGAGCCTCGCCCCAGGTCCCGGCCAGCCTTTCCAGACTCCAGGCCGCGTTGGCCGGGCTGGTGCTGGGCAGCTTCACCGCCTCCAGGCCGGTGAGGGGGCGGGCAAATTTCTGGTAAAATTTCCAGGCGGCCGCCCCGTTGCAGAAAATGGCCTCCACAGGGGCCTTTTCCAGCAAGCCCCTGATGTCGTTGGGCACCGGGTCGGTGATGGTCTCATCCCGGGCGCCCTGTATGGTACAGTGGGCCAGGGTATCCCACAGGGCCAGGCCGCTCTCCAGGATCAGCGCCTTTTTCTCCTCTATGGTCCGGGGCTTCTCCCGCCCCGTGAGTCGTGCCAGCAGCGGCCAGAACCGATTCTGGGGGTGGCCGTAGTAAAACCCCTGCTGCCGGCTTTTGGGACTGGGCCAGGTGCCCAGGATCAACGCCCGGGAACCTGCCCCCCACACCGGCGCAAAGCCGTAAAAATCCGCCGCAAAGTCGGTTGTATCCGCCATTTTCTCTCCCCCGCCCCTCATGCGCCGAATAGCTCCTCGATCAGCAGAGCCACGCCGTCCTGTTCACAGGGGGGCGCCAGCCGGTCAGCCTGGCGCTTGGCCTCTTCGTCTCCGTTCTCCATACAAACCCCCAGGCCTGCCAGCCGGATCATGGCCAGATCGTTCTGATTATCTCCCACCGCGATCACCTGGGCCGGGCTCAGGTCCAGCTTTTGCAGCAGAGCCGACAGGCCGGTGGCCTTGTCCAGCCCCGGCTGCACAATGTCGTAACGGCCCACCGCATAGGGCACAAACTGCAAGCCCAGATACCCGTACTTTTTCCCGAAGGCCTCCACCCGCTGGGGCGGCATACAGCAGAAGGCCGCCAGGGGCATGCTCTTCAGATGCCGGTCCTGGTCCTCCCCGTCCTTCACATGCTCGGCGTGGCCGGTGGCCGTCTTGTAAAACTGGCGGATGGCTTCATAGCCCACATAGGCATAGTAGCCGTCCTCAAAGCAGAAACAGAGTGCGTCCTCGTAGTCCTCACAATAATCCACCAGCGCATACATCTCCTCGGGGGTCATGGTCTGGCTGAACAGGACATTCCCGTTTTTGTCCAGCACCTGGGCCCCGTTGGAACAGATGGCGTAATCAGGGCGGATCCCGCCCAGGATTCCCCCGGACATGGCAAAATAGGCCCGCCCGGTGGCCACCGCTACGATCACTCCCTTTTTTTGCAGTCCGCACACCGCCTTTGCCACCCTCTCGGTGACCTGGGGGCTGCCCTTGCGCATCAGAGTGCCGTCAATATCCAGCACCATCATCTTATACTCCATGGGTATCTCTCCTTGCCCTTACAGCCCGATCCCTTGCAGGATCAGCCCGATTACCGCGCCCAATGCCCACAGCTGGGCCGCGATGAAGATATTCTGCCGAAGATTCCGATTGGTGCGGAACAGCACTGCCAGCCCCACGCCCGCGCCGGAGCAGAGCCCCGCCACCGCGCTGCTGAAAGGCAGGGCCCCGGTGAGGTACAGCTGGGTAAGCAGCACGCTGGCGGCACAGTTGGGCACCAGCCCGATCAGGGCCGCCGCCAGAGGCCGCAAAAAGCCCATACCCAGCAAAAATCCGCTGATGGCCTCCTCGCCCACCAGTTCCACCACCAGGCCGATCCCGAAACTGAACAGCAGGATAAAGACAAAGATATTCAGGGTATGCCACAGGGCTGCCACCCAGATGCTTTTTTCTTCCCCGTGTTCCCCAAAACAGTCTACCTCCTCGGCGTGGCCCTTGTAGCCGCCCCGCAGCGAGGCCGGGAAAATTCTAAGCAACACCACGTCCAGCAAAAAGCCTGCCGCCAGGGCGAACAGCAGTTTCAGCGCCAGCAAAAGCAGCAGCTGGGGCCAGTACTGGGGCATGCTCAGCAGCATGGGCACCGCCTCGTCGGAGGTGGCCACAAACACCGCCATCAAAGTGCCCAGACTGATGACCCGGCTGGCATACAGGTTGGCCGCCATGGCGGAAAAGCCGCACTGAGGCAGGCACCCCAGCACACCACCGGCCAAAAAGCCCCACTTGCCTCCCTGGGCCAGGATCCTCTCGATCCGGGCGCCGTGACTGCGCTCCACCGCCTCGATCAGCCAGTAGGCCACATACAAAAAGGGCAGCATTTTCAGGCTGTCCATCAGGGCATCCAGCCCCACATCCCACAAAAATTCCATCGCTTTTTTCTCTTTTTCCCGAATGATTTTTGGTTTTATTATACCCGGGCATGCCTTGCAGGGCAAGCCGGGTCCGCTATAAAAAAAGCGCCTTCCCGGCGGGAAGACGCTTTGCAAAGGTCAAAGCTTACTGGTTCTTCATCTTCGCGAAGCAGTCGCTGCAATACACAGGACGGTCCTCACGGGGCTGGAAGGGAACACGAGCAACCTTGCCGCAAGCAGCGCAGGTAGCCTCGTACATCTGACGCTCGCCGCGGGTGGCGTTCTTGCGGGCATCACGGCAGGCCTTGCATCTCTGGGGCTTGTTCTCAAAGCCGCGGCTGGCGTAGAACTCCTGCTCGCCGGCGGTAAAAACGAACTCCTTGCCGCAGTCTTTGCAAACTAAAGTAATGTCTTCGTACATGCTTGGTATCTCCTCAATGTTTTGAATTTTTGCCCGCGGAAGGATTTCAACCGTCACCTTTGGCTTTCTTTTGGAACCAACGCTCTAAATGTTAAGCTACTGGGGGCATTGTTATATAGTGCGGCCAACCGACCGAACACCTAAAAAATCCGGCTCACAAAAAGGACCGGAGCTTGCGGCGCGCCCGGGCCAGGGCGCTTTCCACCGCCTTGGAGGTACAGCCGAGGATCTCGGCAATCTCCTGATAGCTGCCCCCCTTTAACACCAGGGTCAGCACCTGACGCTCTCTCTCGGTGAGCTGGGAACGGAATCGCGCCTGCCACAACTCCAGCTGTTCTTGCTGGATGGCGGCCTCCTCCGGCCCCGGGATGGCCTGCTCTTCGCTGAGGGGCACGCTGGAATTCAGCGGGCCGTGCTTTTTGCGCCGGGCCGCCCGCAGCGCCGAGATCTGTGCGTTTTGGATGCAGGAAGCGCCATAGGTTTCAAACTTGACGCCCTTTTGGGGGGCATAGGTGGTGATGGCGTGCATCAAGCCGATCAAGCCCTCCTGCACCAGGTCTTCCGAGTCGAGCCCCTCTGCCGGCAGGCTGAATGCGCCGAACCGCACCTGAGGCATCATCCGCGAAATAATACCTGCCAGCGCCCTTTCGTCGCCGGCCTTTGCCCGGACGAGCTGCTCCAGGGTTATCTGCGCCATGCCCACACCCCTGACTATCTTCACTGCAATCTACCATATTATACAAACCAAATGGTTTTTTGTCAATCCTTTTTTGTGTTTTTACCATAAAACACAGGGGAGAAAATTTCGACCTCCGGGTCTATTGTCCCGACCGGGGTCCTCTTTTTTCGTCAGAGATTTTGCTTGCTTTTCATTCCAAGATCCTGTATAATATATATTCGTTAAGCACATCGTGCCGGTGTGTTGGAACTGGCAGACGAGACGGACTCAAAATCCGTTGATGGCAACATCGTGTGGGTTCGACCCCCACCACCGGCACCAGCTCGTCGCAAGCGACAGATCGCTTGCGACGAGCTTTTTTTACAAAAGTCAGAGCGTGCTCACGCCGCCGTTCCTCCTGATAGCCTCCGATGATATCTGGTGTAGAACTGTTTTTAAGTTAGGTGATACAATTCAGGGAAACTATTTTCACAATTTTGGGGAGGCATTCAAGTGAAAAAGAATAACATGATTCTTACTGCACTAATCGTGCTTATAGGCGTGGCGATCAGTTTGGTCATGTATTTTCCTAAAAATATCGATACTGCACTCAATAGGATCAAGTATCCTTTTGAAGCTGGTGAAGTTTTAGCCGCTCAGGAGATTGAGGAAAATCTTACTGCGGTAATATATACAAATCGGCAAAATAATAC
>CASFKY010000009.1 GCA_949295465.1 uncultured Oscillospiraceae bacterium | reverse complement strand
TACGTCCCCCGGATCATATTCGATCCGACCAAAATATTTGGTATCCAGCTGCAAAAAATACCTCCTGTCAGACTTCTTCGTCCACCGGCTCGTAATCCGGGTCAGAGGAGGGCGGCACATACAAGGGGCCGCCCACATATTTGATGACCACATCCGGCCGCTGCGTCATGGTAAATTCGATGTCGCCGGGCACAAAGGTGAAGTGCATCTGCTCCATCCGCCAGTCAAAGTTCAGTTTGTCCATCTCGTAGCGGATGCTCATCTCACCGCCGTCCCAGCTGATATCAGGGCCGGCCTTGGGGATGAAATCGATGTTCAGATTGACCGGCTGGCCCATGGTCTTTTGGCGGGCAAGCTCAGGGATCACGTCCTCGTCGATGCGGGCTTCCATCATCATCCGTCCCTCCCGGGCCAGAACCGCAGTGGCCTGATAGGCCGCTTGAGTGCCTGCCTGAGCCTGCTGGCGGATGAGAGAGGCGGTGGTGGGCATGACGGAATTGCGGCATTCAAAGGTGTCGATGTTCACCTGAATAGGCTGGCTGTGGATGCTCAGGCCGCCCTTGTCCCGGGAGATTTCCAGTTGGGCGGTGCCCCGGGCATACTCCAGCCGGGCCGGGGTGATTTTCATCTCGATTTCAATGGGAATGGTTTGAATTTCAATCAAAGGATACATGGCGCTGCAAGACTCCTTTCGAGCGCAATTGGCTTGTTCCTATATCCTTTTGCGGCAATCAATCCAGATAGTCCATCAGGGACTGGGGGATCACATGGGCACCTGCCTGAAGAGCCGCATTGTAGCTGGTCCGGGCGGAGGAGAGGGTGAGGATGGCATCCACCTCATCCACCTTCTCCACCGACATCAGCTCTTCGTTCAGGGAGCTGAAGGTGCTCTCCAGCTGGGATTTGTTGGTATCCAGGTATTCGGCCTTGGTTTCCAGATTTACATGCTGGGCGCTCAGTTCTTTCTGGGCGGCGGAGAATTTATCCAGCAGCCGCTTGGCGTCCTCTTCATTGCCGGCGGCGCCCCAGGTCCGGGTGTCCTCGTTGTAGTCCTGGAAAATCTCCGAGAGGCGCACCATGATGGAGACAATGTTGGTGGGGTCGCCGTCCTGATCCACCCCAAAACCGCCGATGAAATCGGTGCCGGAAATGGATGCGTCAAAAGCGGTGGAGTCAATCACTTTCCCGTTCTGGTCCACCGAAAATCCGATACCGATGTCCACATACTGGTGTTCCTGGGACCACTGTTCCAGCATTTCCCGGTTGGTCATGGCGGTGCCGTCCGCTTTCAGGACAGGATCACCGTTTTCGTCGGCGTAAGCCTGGTCCAGGCTGGCCGGATCATCGATCCGCACACCCCTGTAGGTCACATAGCTCTTGCCGTTTTCCTTCTCCAGAGCAAAGGGGGGATTCTCGGTGTCTGCCCCGTTGAACAGAAAGCTGTCGTCATACTTGCTGTTCAGGCTCTGGATGAGGGCCTCGGCGCCGGAGTAGATCACCGAGCCCTGGGTGTTGGCGGTGCTCAGATTCTGGCCACTGATGGCGCTGAGCAGGGGCGCCTCGCCCAGATCGCTCACCAGCTTGTTCAGCATATCGTCGGCCACGTCCCAGGCGGTGGAAATCTTGTTCAGCACCGTGGTATTGTTGGAGTACTGGGCGTTGGTGGCGTTGAGAGAGCTGTGGATCTTGAAAGCCCGGGTGGCGGCGGCCGGATCGGCGGCATAGGAATCGAAATTCCGGCCGGTCATCAGGGAATTCATGGCGGAATAGAGCTGATTGGAAGATTTCAGAAGATTTTTCTGGTATGTATACAAAGTGGTATTGGTGGTAACGCGCATCATAATTTCTTCACCTCGAGCAGGAGATGTGCTTTATACAGTTCCGTTGATCAGAGAGTCCAGCGCCTCTTCCGGCACCGTCATCAGACGGCAAGCGGCGGTGTAGGCTTTCTGGTAGACCATCAGATTGCTGGCCTCGTCGTTCAGGTCCACGCCGGAGACCCCCTCCCGGCTGACGTAGATGTCATCGGCAGTGATCAGGTGGTTGTTGAGCACCGCGTCGGTGCTGGTTTGGTCCTCCGCCAGCGTGGACTGGATCTTCAGCAGCATATCCTCAAAGGAGCCGTGATAGCTGGCCCCCACCGCGTTGGGATCCAGGTGAGTGGGGTCAAAATCCAGCTTCTGGTCGAACAGAGCCAGGAACTTGGCCAGATTGGTGGTGTCGCCGCTGGCGGAATTGGCGTCCTCACGGGCCTGGATAGAAACACTGCCGTCGGCCCAGCCCTTGGAAATGGAGATGTTGGAGGCCGTGATCCGCTCGGTCACCTGGCCGGTGACCGGGTCCACCGTCTGGGCGTCGTTGGTGTTGCTGCTGATGCTGAAGAGGTTGCCGGTGCCGGCCAGGCGGAGCCGGTATTGTTCAGGGCGTTCATGGCCGTGGCAAACTCATAGGCCAGCGAATCCAGCGCCTTCTGATAGTAGGGGATGCCGCGCTTGACGGCGGCGTCCGGGTCGAGGGCCACATCCGCGGAGGAGGCAAAGGAACCCTCCTCGGTGAGCAGCTCCCGCAGGGACTGGATGGAGCCATAGAGATCGGTATCTCCCAGATCCCGGCCAAAATCGCTCTGGGAAAGCTTTTCTCCCCGCTCGTTGGTGAGAGGCCCCACCGAGAGGCTGTAATTGAAATTTCATATCCTTGTCTCTCCTTCCCGGGTCTGTGGCCGCCTTTGCGGACAGACCCCGCTACTATATATATCGTCAAAAAAACAAAAATGATAATAGTTTTTCCTATTTATTGCTGACAGGTGCCCGAAACTTTGATACAATAAAGGACAAAGGAGAGAACCACATGAGCGCCTTGCTGGATTTTTTTGAAGAGCTGGATGAGCTGGTGTATGTGTCCGACACAAAAACCCACGAATTGATGTATATGAACCGGCAGCTGCGCCAGTCGCTGGGATTTGCGGGCCACTCGGCCTATGCCGGCAAAAAATGCTATGAGGTGCTGCAGGGGGCTGCCGCGCCCTGCCCGTTCTGCAACAACAGCGCATTGGAGGAGGGGAAGTTCCTCTCCTGGATGCACAAAAACCCGGTGCTGGGCAAGCGATACCTCATCAAGGACACTGCCCTTTCCGTGGGAGGGCGGCTCTGCCGCATGGAGATGGCCATCGATATAGACGGCGCGGCGGATGTGGCGCCCTGCTATTACACCCGCAGCGAGGCGCTGCTCAACGAATGCCTGCAAAAAATCTTCACCGCGGCCAACCCGGAAGAAGGGCTGGACCTGGTGCTGGAATATCTGGGCAATACTTTTTCCTGCGATCGGGTGTATATCTTTGAGACAAGCGCCGACGACAGCACCGACAATACCTATGAGTGGTGCCGCGAGGGAGTGACTCCCCAGAGGGAGATCCTTCAGAAGGTGCCCCTGTCCAGCATCGATTGGTGGATGGATCTTTTTGGGAAAAACAAGGTGGTGGTGATCCGGGATGTGGAGGAGATCCGCACCCGGTATCCGGTGGCATATGCCATCCTCAAACCCCAGAGCGTCTCGTCCCTGGCGGCGGGGCCCATCCTGTCCGACGGGCAGGTGGTGGGTTTTCTGGGGGCGGATAACCCTGCGCCCGAGACCATCGCCCTGCTGGAATACATCCTCAATGTGATCGGCTGCTCGGTGGCGGCCCGGCTGCGCCAGCGGGACCTGCTGCACCGGCTGAATATTTTGAGCTTTCACGATCCTCTCACCGGGGTATTCAACCGCAACGCCATGTTTGAGCACAGCGCCCTGTGCCGGGACCTGGCCAGCGTGGGGGTGGTGTACTGTGATGTGACCAGTCTCAAGTGGACCAACGACTCCCGGGGCCACAGTGCAGGGGATCAGCTGATCCAACGGTGCTGCGAGCTGCTGCGGGAGGCCCTGGAAACCCCCTGGATCTATCGCTCGGGCGGCGACGAGTTTGTGGCCATCTTCCGCAACTGCACCCGGGAAACCCTTTTGGCCAATGTGCGGGCGCTGCACGGCCGCATCCGGCAGGAAAAGTTCCACATGGCGGTGGGCCATGCCTGGTCGGATCAGGGGCCGTTCAGCCTGGAGACCCTGATCGCTCAGGCAGACAAGGTGATGTACCAGGACAAGCGGGATTACTATGAGGCCAGCCGGCGGCTTGGCATCGACCGGCGGCGCACCGAGCGCACGCTAGAGGCATCGGAGCGGGCCGAGAGCCTGTTTTATCATTTCCTGGCCACCACCTACCACGATATGGAGTTTTTGTTCCGCTCCATTGCCCAGGAAAACACAGTGGGATATTTTTATTTCGGGGATGTGCAGAAAGACCTGTTTTACATCTCGGACAACATGCGTCAGGAGTTCGGCTTTGACAGCAATGTGGTGCCGGGGCTGCTGCGGGAGTGGATGAGGCGGATCGCCACCCCCCGGTATCGGCGTCTGTTCTGGCAGGAATTGCAGGATGTGCTGCGAAGCAAGCAATCGGTGTACGATCTGCGCTGCCAGGTGCGCAACGCGGCAGGCAAAAGCATCTGGGTGCGCTGTTACAGCCTGATAAAATGGAGCGAGGACGGCCAAAAGCCCCTGTTTTTCAGCGGGCGGGTGACCCATCAGGATGATGCGTTCGTGGTGGACCCGGTCACCAATTTCCCCCGGTGGCAGGCCATGTTCCACCATATGGCCCAGCAGCGGCAGGATGGCCGGCAGTGCCTGACCATCGGCTTCAGCCTGAACCACATCTCCGAGTTGAACAACACCCGGGGGCGGGCTTACAGCGATCATCTGATGCGGGGCATCGCCGATGAGCTGATGCGCAGGCTGTCGGGCAAGATGTCCTTTTATCGGCTGGAGGGTGTGCGCTGTGTGGCCGCGGTGGAGGCCGACTGCCGGGAAGAGCCCGCCAGCCTGGTGGATCAGATCCGCCAGGTGATCGAGGGCGGCTATCGGGCGCTGGGGCTGTCGGTGCCCAGCCCCTGCTCTTTTGCGGTGATGCGGTATCCCCGACAGGACCTGTCTGTCTCGGACTATCTGGAGGACATGATCTCCCTGCTCAAGGCCGCCAAACAGGAGGCCGGACAGCCCTATCTGGATGACTCGGCCTCCAACATCGCCAAGATCCGGCAGATGTCCAATCTGGCCCTGGCCCTGAGCCGGGACGTGATGCAGGACATGGAGAATTTTCACCTCGAGATTCAGCCGGTGGTGTCGGCGGATACCGGCCGAATGGTGGGCGGCGAGGTGCTGCTGCGGTGGAATTTTGAGGGAAAACCCGTCCCCCCGGATGTGTTCATCCCCATCCTGGAGCGGGACAATCTGATCCAGCCGGCGGGGAGATGGGTCTTTGAACAGGCGGTGTGCAGCTGTATGCGGATGGTGGCCTGCGTGCCGGATTTTTACCTGACCTTCAATGTGAGCCTGTATCAGCTGGGGGATGAAACCCTCGCCGGCTTTATGGGAGACATCCTGAAAAAATACCGGCTGGACGGGCGCCATCTGATTGCAGAGATGACCGAGAGCTGCATGGACAAGCAGCCGGAGCACCTGCTCCGCTTTGTGGAAGCCTGCAAACAGAACGGGATCCAGATTGCGCTGGATGATTTCGGCAGCGGATATTCCTCCATGCGCATGCTGCTGCAATACCCCTCCAACATCATCAAACTGGATCGGTCCTTGCTGGAAGAGATGGCGGATTCCCCGGACAAGCGCAGCTTCATCTCCAGCATTGTCTATGCCTGCCACCAGTTTGGCAAGAAGGTCTGCATGGAAGGAGTGGAGACCCAAAAGCAGGATGCGCTCATCAAGGGCTGCGGCTGCGATATGATCCAGGGATACTACTATTACCGGCCCATGAAGGTGGAAGACATGTACCGGCTGATCTCCACGGTGGATCTTTCATAACAAGGGGGGATCTTATGACTGCTCCTGAAAAAAAAGAAGAACAGGCCCGTCCTCTGGATGAGGCCAGGGCGATTCTGGAAGAATACCTGCGCCGGTATTTTTTGCAGCGGGACCTGGAAGGCACAGTGGCTCTGATGTCCGAGCATGTCCACGGTGTGGGGATCACCTCCCGGGAACTGGCTCTGGGCAAGGTGGAAATGCGCGCCATGATGGGCCGGCAGATGCGCCTTGTGCCGGACCCCATCCCCTATGAGATGGTGCGCTGCATCCAGCAGCCGGTCCACGGGGAGGGGTGCGGGTTCTTTTGCGAGCTGTGGCTGCCCATGCGCCGCTCCCCAAAGCCGGACAGGAAATGCAGGATCTGGCTGACCGCGGAGCTCAAGCGGGAGGAGGGGGTCTGGCTTATCCAGACGCTGCATGTGTCCGAGCCGGACCACAGCGGCAATTACTTTCCGCTGCGGCTGCTCTCGGAAGGGGAGGAGGATATCAACGGGAAGGTACAGCGGGAACTGCTGGAGATCGTGGAGCAGATCATGCCCGGAGGCGTGATCGGCGGATATGCAGAGAAGGATTACCCCCTCTATGTGGCCAACAACCGGCTGCTGCGGATGGCCGGCTATGACAGCTATCAGCAGCTGGAAGAGCACATCGGGGGGCTGGTGATCAACAGCATCCACCCCAAGGACCGGGCCTATGTGGAGGAGACGGTGGCCCAGGCTCTGAGCAAAGGGGATCAGTATGAGATCGAGTATCGGATGCTCCGGCGGGACGGCAGCTATTTCTGGGTCCACGACATCGGCCGCAAGGCGGTCTCGGCCAGCGGGCGGAACGTGATCATCAGTGTGCTCATCGACATCTCCGAGCAGGTAAACATCCGCAAATACCTCAAGCAGGAGGCCGAGCTGGACCCCCTCACCGGCATCTACAACCGCAAGGCCGGCACCGAGCGGATCGAGCAGGCCCTGAAAGAGTGTCCCCACTACCTGTTCATCATGATCGATCTGGACAACTTCAAACAGATCAACGACAATTACGGCCACCAGCAGGGAGATCAGGCCCTGCGGGAATTTGCCGGCCAGCTGCGGGCGGCTTTCCGCCGCACCGACATTCTCGGCCGGCTGGGAGGCGATGAGTTCGCCGTGTTCGTGGCGGACGCCTGCGACCTGCCGGCCCTGGAAAAAAAGTGCGGCAAGCTCATCGCGGACTGTGAGGCGCTGATGCAGGCCCGCTGGCCGGCGGCCCACGCGGCCCTGTCGGCGGGCGGGGTGTGCAGCGGCCGGCCCTGTACCTTTTCGGAGCTGTACCGCCTGGCGGACCAGGTGCTCTATGAGGTAAAAAACACCAGCAAGGGCCGCTGTCAGATCCGCTTCCTCTAATACATTTTCCATCCATCGCGCGGGAAGTTCCCCCCTCGGGGCACTCTCCCGCGCGTTTTGCGGTTTTCGGGGGCCCAAAGGTGAAAAAAGAGCGAAAAATCCTTTCAGCTTCCTTTCAGCAAAAAACGGTACGATATAATGAAAAAGAGGAGGGATTGCCGTGAGGGTCCTGATTGTGGAGGACGAGAGGCTGCTGACCGATTCCATCGCAGAGCTGCTGCGGGAAAAAGGGTTTGAGACCGACGTGGCCTATGAGGGAGAAACCGGCCTGGAATACGCCCGGCTGGGGGTGTATGACCTGCTGATCCTGGATGTGATGATGCCGGGGATGGACGGCTACCAGCTGGCCCGGCGGGTGCGGGGGCAGCACCTGAACACCCCAATCTTGATGCTGACGGCCAAATCCGGCCTGGAAGATCGGATCACCGGGCTGAACGCGGGGGCCGACTATTATCTGACCAAGCCCTTTGATGTGCGGGAGCTGCTGGCCTGCGTAAACGCGCTGCTGCGCCGGCAGGGGGGACAGGTGGAGGAGATGCGCTTCGGCAACACCATCCTGGATTTGGCCAGCGCCACTCTGGTGTGCGGGGAGAAGAGCGTGCGGCTCTCCGCCCGGGAATTCGACATCCTGCGGTATCTCTTTGGCGCAGGGGAAAAGAACGTCTCCAAAGAGACCCTGCTGGCCCGGGTGTGGGGGTACGATTCCAACGCAGTGGAAAACCATGTGGAGGTGTACATCGGCTTTCTGCGCAAAAAACTGGCCAGCATCGGCTCTGATGTGCGCATCGAGGCGATCCGCCGGCTGGGCTATCATCTGGAGGCGGGTGCGGAATGATCCGAAAACTCAGACTGAAATTCGTGCTCATCAACATGAGCGTGGTCACCATTCTGCTGGGGGCGGTGTTCGGGCTGATCTTCTACTTTACCAGCGCCAACCTGGAGCGGGAGAGCATCCACATGATGCAGGATATTGCCGCCCAGCCCTTCCGCCTGGAGGCGCCGGGGGTGGCGGACGACAGCGTGCGGCTGCCCTTTTTCACCCTGCAAATGGACCCGGCGGGGGATCTGCTGGACACAGGCGGGGGATATTACGATCTGTCCGACCGGGAATTTCTGGGCGGGCTGGCCCGGGCGGCCCTGGCTTCCCCCCAGAAATTGGGAGTGCTGAAGGAGTACGACCTGCGGTATTATCGGTTTGACACTCCCCAGGTCCGCTCGGTGGTCTTTGCGGATATTTCCAGCGAACGGGCCACGCTGGACGGTCTCTTCAAAACCAGCCTTGTGCTGGGCGGGGTGAGTTTTTTGGGCTTTTTGTGGGCCAGCATCCTGCTCTCCAAGTGGGCGGTGCGGCCGGTGGAACAGGCCTGGAAAGAGCAGCGCCAGTTTGTGGCGGCGGCCTCCCACGAGCTGAAAACCCCCCTCACCGTCATTATGACCAGCGCCCAGCTGATGGCCGGGCCGGGCTGTGACGGGCACAAGCAGGCCGAATTCCTGGACGGCATCCTGGTGATGTCCGCCCAGATGAAAAAGCTCATCGAGCAGATGCTGGAGCTGGCCCGGGCGGACAGCGCCGAGCCGGGGCTGGCCTTTGCCCCGGTGGACTGGAGCAGCCTGGTGAGCCGGACGGCGCTGCCCTTTGAGTCGGTGTTTTTTGAGAAGGGGCTGAATTTGCAGGTGGAGGTGGAGGAGGGAATTTGCCTTTGGGGCGAAGCGGCCCAGCTGGGCCAGGTGGTGGAGATCCTTTTGGACAACGCCCAAAAATATGCCAGCCCGGGCGGGCAGGTCCGGGTGGAACTGTGCCGTCAGGGCCGGGGGCGCTGCCTGCTCACGGTGGCAAACCAGGGCCCGCCCATCTCCCCCGAGGACCTGCCCCGCCTGTTCCAGCGGTTCTATCGGGCCGACCCGGCCCGCAGCCGCAGCGGCAGCTTCGGGCTGGGACTCTCCATCGCCCGCAGCATCCTGGCCCGCCACAAGGGCAGGATCTGGGCCCGGAGTGAGGATGGATTCAATCGCTTCTTGGTGGAACTGCCCTGCACCAGCTAAAAATTTTTTCCTCGGATGCCGGCCTGACAAGGAGGCGGCTCCAAGCGGTCTGTCGGATGGCAGGCCGCTCTTTTTTTGTCCTTGAAGCGGTTTTTTCAGGGGGATTTCAGGTTTGGCCTCTATAATGGCACCGAACGCCAGGGCAAAACGAGAAGCCCAAAACAACAAGGAGGTCGCCTGATGATCACAGTGGAACACCTGACAAAGTGCTACGGCGATTTTATGGCGGTGGATGATCTCTCCTTCACCATCGAGGGAGGCCATGTATACGGCTTTCTGGGCCCCAACGGGGCCGGCAAATCCACCACCATGAACATCATGACCGGGTGTCTTTCGGCCACCAAGGGCCAGGTAAAAATTGAGGGGTACGACATTTTCCAGCAGCCGGAAAAGGCCAAGAGGATGATCGGCTATCTGCCCGAGCAGCCGCCCCTGTATATGAACGAGACCCCTCTGGAATATCTCCGCTTTGTGGGCGAGGCCAAGGGGCTGCGGGGGGCCCGGCTGGAGGAACAGATTCGCCGGGTGGTGGCCCAGACCCGCATCGAGGGGGTGCGCAATCGGTGCATCTCGGCCCTATCCAAGGGCTACAAGCAGCGGGTGGGCATCGCCCAGGCCCTGCTGGGCAACCCGAAAGTCATCATCCTGGATGAGCCCACCGTAGGGCTGGATCCCATCCAGATCATCGAGATCCGGGACCTGATCCGGGAGCTGGGCAAGGACCACACGGTGATCTTCAGCTCCCACATCCTCTCGGAGGTGCAGACCATCTGCGAAAAGATCCTCATCATCTCCAAGGGCCGGCTCATCGCCTTTGACGAGCCGGAAAATCTGGAAAAGCGTCTGCTGGCCCCCGGCGAGATCACCCTGCTGGCCGAAGGGGAGGAGGACCAGGTGCGGCAGATTCTGGCAAAGGTGCCGGGCATCGCCTCCCTCAGCCTGAAGCGGGAGGGTCAGGGCCGGGTGAGCGCGCTGCTGCGCACCCGGCAGGAGGACATTTACGGCCTCTCCCGGGCTCTCTTTTTTGCCTTTGCCTCCCACAACCGGCCCCTGCTGGAGATGTCCCTGAAAAAGGCCAACCTGGAAGAGATCTTCCTGGAGCTGACCGAGCAGGCCCCGGACAAAACCCAAGAAAGAGAGGCGAAGCGCCCATGACCGCTGTGCTGAAACACGAGCTGCGAAACTATTTCCATTCCCTCACCGCCTATGTGTTCGGGGCCTTTCTGCTGGCCTTTGTGGGCATCGGCGCGGTGCTGTACAACATCCAGGCGGCGGTGAGCAACTTTGAGTATGTGCTCAGCTTCGGCAGCCTGATCTTTGTGGTGATCGTGCCCATCCTCACCATGCGGGTCATCGCCGAGGAGAAAAAGCAGAAGACCGACCAGCTGCTTTACTCCCTGCCCATCACCACTTTTCAGGTGATCCTGGGCAAATATCTGGCTCTGCTGATCCTCTATCTCATCCCGCTGGCCGTCATCTCGGTGTATCCGCTGCCGTTTTCCCAGTTCGGGGATGTGTACCTGCCCACCTCCTACGGCTCCATCCTGGCCTTCTTTGTGCTGGGGGCCGCCCTCATCGCGGTGGGGGTGTTCATCTCCTCCCTCACCGAAAACCAGGGCCTGGCCGCCGGGGTGGGCATTGCGGTGATCCTGCTCAACTACTACAGCGTCAGCCTGTCGGAGTATGTGTCCTCCACGGCGCTGGGGTCGGTGGCGGTGCTGCTGGTACTGGTGCTGGTGCTGGGAGTGGTGATCCGCCACCTGACCCGCAACGAGAACCTGGCCTTCGGGGTCTGCCTGGCCCTCATTGCCGGGATGATGCTGCTCTATTTTTTGGACGGAACCGCTTTTGAGGGGCTCCTGCCCCAGGTGATGAAGACCCTCTCCCTCTTCGAGCGGTTCAACACTTTCGTGAACGGGATGTTCGACCTCACGGCCCTCGTCTACTATTTCAGCCTCATTGTGCTGTTCCTGTTTTTGTCGGTCCAGTCCCTGGAAAAGAGGAGGTACAACTGATGAAAAAACAAAATCCCTTTTCCCGGCTGGCTCAAAAGAGCTCCCGGCCCGCCCCGGCTGCCGGCAGCCGCATCGCCTTTCAAGGGGGCTCTTATTCCCTGGCCCTGACGGCGGTGGTGCTGGCGCTGGTGATCGCGGTGAACGTGCTGGCCGGCCTGCTGCCTGCCGGCTGGACCCGGTTTGACATCAGCGCCACCAAGCTCTACTCCATCACCAGCAACACCAAGGTGGTGGTGAACGCCCTGCAGCAGGATGTGACCATCTACTGGATCGTCCAGGCCGGCGAGGAGGACGATGTGATCGAAAACCTGCTGGACAAGTACGACAGTCTGTCGGACCACATCACGGTGGTGAAGAAAAACCCGGATGTCTACCCCACCTTTGCCGAGCAGTACACCGACGAGACGGTGCAGAACAACAGCCTGGTGGTGGAGTGCGGGGACAAGAGCCGCTTTATCGGCTATGACGACATCTATGTGAGCGAGGCGGACATGTACTCATACACCTACAACACCTCCTTTGATGGGGAGGGCGCCATCACCTCGGCCATCGACTATGTGGTCAGTGAGGAGCAGCCCCAGATCTACACCCTGGAGGGCCACGGAGAGGCGGAGCTGCCCTCCACCTTCAGCGACCAGATCGAGAAGGACAACATGGAGGTGCAGAGCCTCTCGCTGCTGAACGTGGATGAGGTGCCCGAGGACGCGGCCTGTGTGCTGATCCATGCGCCCTCCAGCGATATTTCCGCCGAGGAAAAGGAGATGCTGGCCCAGTACACCCAGGCCGGCGGCAAGCTGCTGGTGATGGCGGGCCCGGTGGAGGGCGCCGAGCTGGAGAATCTCAACAGCCTGCTGGCCGACTACGGGGTGACGGTGAACGAGGGGATCGTGATCGAGGGCGACCGGGACCACTACGCCTTCCAGTCTCCCTTTGCCCTCATGCCGGACATGAACAGCAACGGCGTCACCGACTCGCTGATGGAGGAGCACTACTATCCCATCCTGCCCATCGCCTCGGGGCTCACGGTGGACGAATCCCGCACCGAGGTGAACCAGCTGCTCACCACCTCGGACGCCGCCTACAGCAAGCTGTCCGGCTATGACCTGGAGACCTACGAGAAGGAGGAGGGAGACATCGACGGGCCTTTTGCGCTGGGGGTGTCCATCGACTGCGGCAACTCGGGCCAGATCCTCTGGTTCTCCTCTTCCAGCTTCCTGGACGACATGTACAACGCCTATTCCTCGGGGGCCAACGTGAATCTGGGCATGAACGCCCTCTCGGAATTGATCGGGGAGAGCGAGGCCATCGCCATCCGCAGCAAGTCCCTGAATTACAACTATCTCACCATCAGTTCGTCCACTTCCTCGCTGCTGAAAGTGGTCATGATCGGGGTATTCCCCCTGCTGTATCTGGGCATCGGCATCGGGGTGGTCCTGCGCAGAAGGAGGTTGCAAAATGAATCGGTCTAAACGGCTTGGGGTTCTGCTGGGGGTGCTGGCGGCAGTCTGCCTGCTGATCTTCGTCCTCAGCCGCTACCAGCAGCGGCAGGAAGACATCCAGACCAGCGGCGAAACCGTCCTGGAAATCCCGGTGGACTCGGTGCAGGCGGTATCCTGGGAGAACGAGACCCAGTCCCTGGCCTTCCACAAGGATGAGAGCTGGGTTTATGATGAGGACGAGGCCTTCCCGGTGGACGGGGAAAAACTGGAGGAAATGCTGGACCTGTTCAGCCAGTTCGGGGCGGCCTTCATCATCGAATCGCCGGAGGATCTGGGCCAGTACGGCCTGGATGACCCGGTGTGCACCATCCAGATCGAGACGGAGGAGGGCACCACGGAGATCCTGCTGGGGGATTACAGCACCATGGACTCCCAGCGGTATGTGTCCATCGGGGACGGCAACGTCTACCTGGTCACCCAGGACCCTCTGGACACCTTTGACGCCGAGCTGAAGGATGTGATCCTCAACGACGAGGTGCCCCAGTTTGAGGAGGTGTCCCAGATCGATTTCTCCGGCTCGGAAGAGGAGAATTACCAGATCCAGAAGCAGGAGGACAACACCGCCGACACCTACCGGGAGGAGGACATCTACTTCACCCAGCAGGACGGGCAGAACCAGCCTCTGGACACCGACAAGGTGGAGGATTACCTGGATACCCTCAGCGCCCTGGGCCTTACCGACTACCTGAGCTACAACGCCACCGAGGAGGAGATTGCGGACTGCGGCCTGGATGACCCGGACCTGACCGTCCAGGTGGCCTACACCGGGCAGGACGAGGAGGGTGAGAGCTTCGAGGATACCTTTGTGCTGCACATCAGCCGGGACCCGGAGGAAAAGGCCCGGGCGGAAAGCGAAGAGGAGGCAGAGAGCAGCTCGCAGGATGAGGAAGAAGAGGAGGAGATCACCGCCTACGCCCGGGTGGGGGATTCCCAGATCCTCTATCATCTGGATTCCGACAGCTACCAGGCTCTGATGGAATCCTCTTTTGACGATCTGCGCCACTCCCAGATGCTCCCCGCCGATCTGGACCAGATCCGCCAGGTAGACATCCAGCTGGAGGACGAGAGCTACACCATCACCGCCCAGGGAGAAGGGGAGGACCGCACCTATCAGTATGGAGAAGAGGAGCTGAAAAGCGAGGACTTCCCGGACGCACTGGAGGCCCTCAGCGCCGACACCTTCACCGATGAGGAGCCGGGCGAAAAACTGGAGATCGGCCTCACCCTCTACCTGGAAGGGGAGGAGGACACCCGCATCCAGGTGAACCTGTACCGATGCGGCGGCAGCGACTGCCTGGCCGTGGTGGACGGCGAGCCCCTCTGTCTGGTAAAACGCAGCAGCGTGATGGACCTGGTGGAGGCTGTCAACGCCATTGTGCTGAACTGAAAGCGCCGGCAGATATACACCAAAAGAGCACCGCCCCCGGGGGCGGTGCTCTTTTGGTATCATCCCAGCATATTCTGTTCTTCGTAAAACTGCCGTGCGCCGGGGTGCAGCGGGATGGGCAGGTCCTGACAGATGAATTCTGCCCGGGTCATCGGCTCCATGGCGGGATGTTCTTGGGAGAGCTCCCCGGCTGACTGCCAGATCTCCCGGGTAAGCCGATAGGCCAGCTCCTGGGGCATGGAGGCATCCACGCACAAAAGGCATTTCACCCCAAAGGTGTCCACGTCCTCGGTCTGGCCCTCGTAGGCGCCGGCGGGGATCACCGCCGGATGATACAGCGGATCCTGAGCCACAATGTCTTCCAGCTCCTGGGGAGTGTATTTCAAAAGGGTGCAGGGCTGCTGCCGGGCCAGTTCCATCAGGCCTCCCACCGGCGCGCCGGAAAAACCGTGGATGGCATCCAGCTCGCCCCGGGCCACCATCTCGGCCCCGTCTCCCAGGCCGCAGTTCACAAGGCTGGTGCCGCCCTGGTCCAGGTTCAGGGTGGCCACCACCGTCTGGGCGGAGAGCTCGGAGGTGGAGGCCTGGGGGCCTGTCCCGATGCGCAGGCCGATCAGGTCATGCACATATTCCAGCCCGGAGGAGGCGGGCGCCATCCAGTTGGAGGTGCTGAGAAAAACCGCCGCCACCGCCCGCAGATCCTCCATGGGCTCCTCAAACCGCTCCTGCCCGTGATAGGCCGCATAGGCGATATCTCCCGACACCAGTCCCAGGTCAATTTCGCCCTTGTCCAGTTCCTGCACATTCATGGTGGAGCCGGTGGAGGCGCCCAGGTTCACCTTGATGGAGCTGTCGGTGTTGGTGATGGCCTGGGCAATGCAATCTCCGATCTTGTACATGGTGCCGCCGCTGTCGGCGGTGCCGATGGTCAGCACGGTCAGCTCCTCCCCGCCGGCCCCGGGGCTGCCGCTTTCTGCACAGCCCGCGGTGAGGACCAGCGCCGCCATGACCAGCAGAAGAGGCCCCTTCCATCTTCCTGTCATACCTTTACCCCCTTTTAGATACAAAACCCTCTATATTGTATCACTATAGCATAAGCGAATACTTTTTTACAATCCAAAGGGCCTAAAAAGCACCCTGCGGCGCTGCATTTGCGGCGCCGCGGGGTGCTTTTTCAGGAGAGTAATCTATTCAAGATGCAAGGAAACTGCCAAACAGGGAAAGGAAAACGGGGTTGTAGATATCGTCGATGATCACGGCGAAGGAGGGATACAGCACCCAGGCGATGTTGTGCCAGCCGTACTGATCCATAACCGCCTTTTCGTTGGCCACCGCGTTGGGCCCGGAACCGCAGCCCCAGCCGCAGTTGCCGGCAGCCATAACGGCCGCGCCGTAATCCCGGCCGAACATGTTGAAGGAGATGAAGATGGCGAACAGAACCATCAGCACAGCCTGCACCAGCAGGATGATGCCCATCTGGCCGGCCACGTCTGCCAGGGCGGTGATGTCGATGGTCATCAGCACCAGGGCCAGGTACAGCTCCAGGAACATGTGCTCAATGGCATCCACTTCCGGCACATAGAACTTGATGTGCAGCCCTTCCATCACGTTCCGGGCGATGGCACCGGCAAACAGGCAGCCGATGAACTTGGGCATTTCGATCTTGGGAATGTTGTCCAGGATGCAGTAGATGGGCATGCCCAGGGCGCACAGCAGAAGCACCATGGCGAACATGGAGACCATGTGGCTGACGTTCAGCTCGTTGACGGTGCCGTTGGCCAGGGATTCGGGCTTGTCGTTGGGGTCAGACTTCAGGTGATGCCGGCTGATCAGAAAAGCAGCCACAGGGCCGCCGATCAGAGAGCCCATGATGTTGCCCAGGGTGCCGGCGGTGACGCCCACCGTGGTGGCAGAGGCGGGGGCACCCATATCCTCAATGAAGATGGCGCCGAAGGCGGAAGCGGTACCCACGCCGCCGGACATGGAGGCGGAGGAGCACTGCAGCGCCAGGAAGGGGTTGAGGCCGATGAGATGGCCCACAGCCACGCCGATCACGTCCTGCAGGGTGATGAGCAGGCAGGCCGCCACGGCAATGAAGAGGCACAGCTTGCCGCCGGCCTTGCGGAGCAGCTTCCAGCTGAAGCCGAAGCCCACGCACATGAAGAAGACGTTCTGGCAAAGGTCCTGAATGGTGGTCACATTGAAAGAAAATCCAATGATGCCGCCGGCTTTCAAAAGAGCCACCAGAATCGAGAACAGCAGGCCGGACACCACCGGGGCAGGGATGGCGAATTTCTTCAGCAGAGCCGAGTGGCTCACGATGGCGTGACCCGCAAAGATCACAAGGGCCGCAAAGCCGAGGCTGGTCAGATATTCAAACTGGAAGGTACTGACCGCCCCGTCCGCACCGGGGGTGAAAGTTCCAAAATACGCTATGATTTCCTGTAGCGTGGGCATAAGTAGATCTCCTCTTTCCTCACCATAAACTGGTTTCTAGATTGCAAATAAATTTTAAAAAACTTTTGGTAAACGTGTCAATTTTAGTATTTATAGAACACATTTTGTAACTAAAGTAAGAAAAAACAGGAGACAGAAGCCCGGTTCATCGGGCCACTGTCTCCTGGAGGCGGGGCAAAAAGAAAGGTGTGCTGATCACTGGCCGGGCCCCTCGTCCTTTGGGTCGGGGAACTTGCCGGTATACCGATAGCGGATGGAGGGCCGACCGCCGGTGTGATAATCGATGGAGCTGGCCAGTTCGCCGCTCTCCACCATGAAGTTCACATAGCGGCGGATGGTGATGCGGGAGAGGTGCACCTGTTCGGCAATCTTTTCGCTGGTCAGGGCCTGATCCCGGCTGTGGGCCATAAAATCCCGGATGGTGCGCAGGGTGGTCTCGTTCAGTCCTTTGCTCAGGTGGGAAGAAGGACGCTCGGCCTCCTGGCTTTGGAGCAGCCGGTCGATGTCCTGCTGGCTCATCCCCTCGCCGTTGGAGAGCAGCGTCTGGCGCTGCAGGAATTTGTCCAGCGCCTGGCGGAACCGGGGAAAGGTAAAGGGCTTTACCAGATAGTCCAGCACACCGCGGCTCAGCAGAGAGCGGACAATGTCCGTATCGCTGGCCGAGGTGACCATGATGACCGAGGGGGCGCTGCCCGCGGCGTGCAGCCGGTCCAGAAACTGCTGCCCGTTCATGCCAGGGGTGTAGTAGTCCAGCACGATCAGATCCACCGGGTGGTCCCGCAGATATTCCAGCGCCTGGGCGCCGCCCTTGCAGGTCTGCACCACCTGAAACTGCGGGCCGCTCTCCACATACTGCCGATCGATGGCGGCCACCATGGGGTCGTCCTCCAGAATCAAAACCTGATAGGGCACAGCTCATTCCTCCTGTCTGGTAAAGGTCAGGGTAAAGCAGGTCCCGGCCCCGGCCTCGGTCACAATGTCGATATTTCCGCCGTATTTTTGTACAATCTGGTGGACCAGAACCAGCCCCAGGCCGCGGCCCTCCCCTTTGGTGGAAACTCCCTTTTCAAAAATGTGGTCCCGCACCGCCGGGTCTATCCCACGCCCGGTGTCCTCGCAGACGATGATGTTGCAGTCCGCGCGGCAGTAAAGCCCCAGCTGGATCTCCCGCACTTCTCCCTCGGCGCGGGAGAGCTCTTCCACCGCGTTTTCCAAAAGATTGCCCACGATGGTGGTGTATTCCTGTTCGCTCAGCAAAAGGTCTTCGGGCCGGCAGCAGCTGTCCGGCGTGACGGTGAGGCGGATGCCCTGCTCGGCGGCGTGCATCATCTTGCCGATGACCAGCGCGCAGAGCTGGGATGCCCGGATGCAGTCGGCGGTCTCCCGGATGGCCTGGCTGGACACCAGCCCGCTGTTGACGATGAGGGCGGTGGCCTTTTCAATATCGCCGGTTTGCAGGTATCCCAGGATCACATGGAGCCGGTTCATGAATTCGTGGTTGAAAAAGCGCAGGGTGTCCAGCATGTTCCGCGCCCCCGAGAGCTGATCGGAGAGCTTCATCATCTCGGTCTTGTCGTGGAAGATGTTCAGCACCCCGTCCAGCCCGGTTTCGCCCCGGATGGGCACCTCGCTGGCCAGCACCTGGCCCTGCCCCATCACGCAGGACCGGTTGTGGTTGGGCTGCCCGGTGCGGGCCACCTGCAAACAGGCGCTTTGGGGGAAAACCTGTTGCAGGCACCGACCTTGCAGCGCAGGGCCCGATACCCCCAGCAGCCGGTTGGCCGCCTGGTTGGAAAACAGCACCCTGCCCTCCAGGTCGGTGGCCACCAGCCCGTCCTCAATGGCGTTCAGCACATCTCCCTGCTGCAAATACAGGTGCAGCAGTTCCATCGGGTGGTGCCCCTTCAACGATCCCCGCAGAAGGGAGACGATCCCCCGGGAAAGCCCCACCCCCAGCAAGAGCACCACGCCCAGTACCACCAGGCCGTAGCCCAGGATCCGGCGGCTCTGGGCCCAGATGTCCGAGGAAAAGATGGCGGTGGTCACAAAGCCGATGATGACCCCCTGCTGATCCCGTACCGCGTGGAAGGCCCGCCGCTGGGTGCCGTGGGTGCCGTAGCCGGTGGTGATATAGGGCTCGCTGCCCGCCAGGATGGGCTCCTCCTCTCCGGCCACAAAGGTCTCTCCGCTTTGCTTGCGGTCGGTGTAATAAAAGCGCAGCCCGCCGGTGTTGTAGATGCCGATCACATCCAGGTCTTCCATGTTTTCGCTCAGGCTGTCCAGCTGCTGGGATACCTGGGGGTCCGGGTATCCCTGCTCCAGCATTTCCTCCACCGTGTCCAGCTGGGCGATGTAGGCCGCGCTGTTGCGGATGGTCCGATCGATCTGGCTCAGCTGCCGGGAGATGTCCACATACAGCATGATGCCCAGCGTCAGGACCAGCACAATGGAGCAAACCCCCACAAAACTGAAAAACAGCTGCTTTTCCAGGGGCAGACCTTTGAACCGCTTCAGCATCCGATGCGCACCTCCCGCTGATTTTGCCGACATTTTACCACAGCGGCAGGGGTTTGACAAATGCGCCGCCCTCGCCGCCCAAAAAGGCCAGGAAGCTGCCCCGGCCTGTGCGGGGCGGCCTCCTGGCCTGCGGTTGCGGCATCCTTTTACTTGTATACGTCCGAGATGATTTTGGCCAGCTCTTCCGGGTCACTGGTGGAGGCCAGCATCTTCATCTTCCGCTCCTCATAGGCGCTGAGCTTCTGGCACAGCTGGTTCACCTGCTCCAGATACCGGGCGGGGAACTTCACGGCCCCGTTCTCATCCATGTGGATGATGTCGCCGGCGCACACCTCCATGCCGCAGATCTCCACCGGCTCGTTCACCGCCTGGATGGAGAAGGGCCCATGGCCGGCACATACCCCGGGCAGCATGTACTGCATCCCCATGGGGCGCACCTCGTCCAGGTCCCGGCTGGGGCCGTCCGAGATCACCGCCACACAGCCCAGGGACTTGAAGGCTGTCATCATGTTGCCGCCGCACAGCCCGTTCTTGCTCTTGTAGGGCTCGGGCAGATTCTGTTTGAGGCAGACCACCACCGGCTTGGGGGAGGCCTGGATGGCCTTGTACACGTCCAGCAGGCTCAGCCGGTCAAAGGCCGGGTCGGGCATGCCGTAGGTGACGGTGACCGCATAGCCCACCGTGCGCCCCAGCTCCGGGTACATGCACTTCAGGGTGTCATCGGTGTACCACTTGCCCTCCCAGGGGTGATACAGCCCCAGGCAGAGCTCCTTGTCCTGGGGATAGGTGGCCACCACGTTGGTGACACTGGGGGTGTCGTACTGTTTGAGAGCTTCCAGCAGCTCCCGCGCTTTTTCTGCGTCCATACCGTTCTTCCCTTCGTCTTTTTTCTGCGGGGGCCAACGCCCGCCGCTTTTGTCTCATTATACCATGTTCCGCCGGCGCATGAAAGGGCCGGGCCGGGGCAACACTATGCCTTGCAAGGGCCGGCAGGTCAGCCTGCCGGCCGCCACACACCCCACAAGGAGGGAAGATCATGAACGGTATGCAGAACGATTTTGAATACGGCACCGGCATTGAGCCGCTGCACCACCCCAAAAAGTACAACGGCGGCAAGGGTGAGAGCCAGAACTCCGCCGGCAGTTTCCACAAGGACGGAACCGGGATTTTCCAGGCGGGCTGGCACCGCTCCAGCCCCAACCCTCTGGACGCGCTGGACGAGTCTGCCTATTTCCCCAACCTGTATCGCCCGGACAACAAAAATATGTCCGGGGATGAGTTTGAGGAGGATGACTACGACGAGGACGAGGGGGAGTGACTCTTCCCCGGCCGCCGGAACAAAAGGGGGAGGCACGGCCGCAAAGCCGTGCCTCTCCCTTTTGCTGTGGGCAGGGCCCCGAAATATGATATAGTAAAGAAAAGATTTTTATAAAAACCTGTAACATTCCGGGGCCAAAAATCGCTTACAGGGGCAGAAGAAGCGGTTTCCGCATCCAAAGAAAGGAGGAGGAGATTTTTGGAGGACCACAAGATCGTGGAGCTGTATCTTGGCCGGGACGAGGCCGCGATTCAGTGTACCTGCGAGAAGTTCGGCGGGCGGCTGCGGGCCCTGGCCTGGGGTATCACCGAGGACTGGCAGACCGCCGAGGAGTGCGAAAACGATACATATCTGAAAGCTTGGAACTCCATCCCGCCCCACGAGCCCCGGGAATACCTCTATGCCTTTTTGGCCCGCATCACCCGCCACCTCTCCCTGGATTGCTGCCGGCGGCGCAGCCGGCTCAAGCGGGAGGCATTTTTGTGCCAGCTCAGCGCCGAACTGGAGCAGTGCATCCCCGCCCCGGACGACACGGCCTGCCGGCTGGATGCCCTGGCCCTGGCCGAGGCTCTGAACGGCTTTCTGGCCACTCTGGGGGAGAAAAAGCGGAACCTCTTCATCCGCCGGTATTGGTATCTGGATTCGGTGCGGGCGCTTTCCCGGCGGTTCGGTATGTCAGAAAACAATGTGCGCACCACCCTGTTCCGATGCAGGCAGAGTTTGCGGGAATATCTGGAAAGGGAGGGGATCGAGCTGTGAGAGGAGAAGAATTGCTCGACAAACTGGAAGGAATCGACCCGGTCTACCTGGAGGCAGCGGAGAATGCCCGCACTTCCAGATTGCCCCGCTGGCTGGCCCTGGGGGCGGCGGCTGCCTGCCTGGCGCTGCTGGGGTATGCGGGGCTGCGGGTCCTTTTCCCAAAAAGCGCGTCCCCTGAGGGCCAGCCGGCCCTGCCCCTGCTCTCGGTGGCGGAGGATTTTGGCGGCGGAATGGGCTTTGAGGGGTATATGGCCTATGACATTTCGGAACTGGTGAGCGCCAACCCCTGGCGGGAGGAGATGAATCTTACCAGCCTGCCGGTCTACCGCAACCCGGTCACCTATGAAGAGCCTTACCATCTGCCTTCCGGCACCGATTTTGAGAGGATGGAGGCGCTTTTGCGGCAGACTGCCGACCGGCTGGGGCTGGACGGGGATTCGCTCATCCTCACCGACGACAGCCCGGACGAGGAGACCCGGGCCCAGATCGAGAGCAAGATGGAGGGGGCGGGGGTCCCGGTGCCCGAGGGGTATTTCCGTCCCACCCGGCTGATGGCCCGGTCGGGGGACACCGAGATTCAGGTGGACATCCACCTCACCGCCGAGATCTCCTTTGAGCCCGCCCTCTCCCTGCCAAGCGAATACACCTTCACCCACTACAGCGCCTATAAGGAGCTGGAGAATGCGGCAGAATATCTCAAAATCCAGTATGGGGAGCTGCTGGGGATGGAGGAGCCCCGGCTCAACCTGTATGGAGGCGATTACGATATTTACGGACGGCAGCTGTACCGCCTGGAATTCTTTGAGGGGGCCGGCAGTGAGGTGGAACAGATCCTCCACTACAACTTTGCCCCCACCGCCTTCTACTGCGACGAGAAGGGGGGACTATGCCTGATACGGAGCTGGCAGCCGGACCTCTCCCGGAAAATGGGGGACTATCCCGTTATCACCGCCGGGGAGGCCCGGGAGCTGCTGGCGGAGGGGCATTACCTCACCAGTGTGCCCTATGAGATGCCCGGCGAGGAGTATATCCGCAGGGTGGAGCTGATCTACCGCACCGGCACCCGGGAAGAAGTCTTTATGCCCTATTACCGCTTTTATGCCCAGCTGCCCCAGGAAAAGCGGGAGGACGGCCTCAACACCTACGGCGCCTACTATGTGCCCGCTGTGTCGGAGGAATATCTCACCGAACTGCCCACCTGGGACGGCAGCTTCAACTGAATGGTGTCCCACCCATTTTGTTCCGCCCACCAGAATGGGGATTTATTAATCAGATTTGTCTTTTCTGAACCATTCCTTCCAAAAACGATAATTCGACCACACAAAGACAGAAACATAGGCGATTGCAAACAGCACAAACAACAATTTACCTGTTATGTCCATATCACTGTTCACAACCTGACAGGAGCCGATAACAGTACATACGACCAGAAATAGGCTCAGGACGCTGACAACAATATTCATTGGCAGCTGCAAACGCCTCAGTGTCTGTGGAAAAAATTTTTTAAGAACCATAAGAACTGCGATTGCTGCAAAGATGCTTAGCCATTTCATCACAATGCCCATCCTCCCTGCCAAAATCCAGTTTATGGTTTGCTCCATACCTGGATCATACCAAAAGTTTGGAAACAATTCTACCGTTGCAGGTGCCATTTTGAAAAAATTGCTTTCCTCTAAGTAGCCCCAAAGGGCGGGGCATTTTGCGGGTCTGGCCCGGCGATGACCCTGATGCTATAATAAAACTATAAAATCGGGAGGGGAGAGCGGAAGATGCACACCAAGATCCTCATCACAGGCCGGCCGGGAGCCGGCAAATCCACCCTGGCCCGCTGGGTACTGGGGCGGCTGGGCCGGCCCTGGGCCGGTTACCGCACCCTTTTGGCCGGGCGGTGCCCGGCGGGTCCGCTCTTTGCCCTGCACGCCTGCCCCGGCGGCCAGGCCGCCCCCATCTCCCGCTGGGAGGAGGGGGCCATCCGCCCCGCCCCCGACGGCTTTGAGGGGCTGGGTGTCGCCTGCCTCAAAAGAGCCCTGGAAGGGCCGGAGCCTCTGGTGCTGCTGGACGAGATCGGCCGGTTTGAGCAGGGTTGCCCTGCCTTTTTAAGGGAGATCGACCGGGTGCTCCACAGCGAAAAGATCGTGGTGGCCGTGCTCAAAAAAGAGCCGCTGCCTTACCTGGAAGAATGGCAAAGGCTGGAGGGAGCCCTTTTGCTGGACCTGGACCAGATCAGCCCCCAAGAGGCCCGCGAGGCCCTGGAGCCGGAACTGCCGTCCCTCCACTGGGGGCTGGCGCTGCGGCTGTACCAGGGGGCGGACAAGAGCTTTGGCCCCGGCCCGCTGGGGCTGCTGGAAGGGGTGGAGCGCACCGGCTCGCTCCACCGGGCCGCCGCCGAGATGGGGATGGCCTATTCCAAGGCATGGAAACTGCTGCAGCGTGTGGAGGCCCAGTGGGGCTTCGCGGTGCTGGAAAGCCGCCCCGGCGGGGCAGGGGGCGGCGGCTCGGCCCTAACCCCGGAGGGGCGGGAGCTGGCCGGGCGATACCGGCGGATGCTGGAGGCGGTGGAGCAGGCGGCCCGGCAGGCCTTTGAGGAGAATTTCGGGGATTTCGGGCCCCGCACCCCCTAAAATGGCCCAAAGAAGCGAAACTGCTTTACAAAGCGATATTCTCATGTTAGAATAACGCGGGCCGGCAAGCGAAAAAAGCTTTTGCCCGGCCCTGTAACGAGAATACCTTTTAAAGAAAGCAGGAGAACATATCATGAAAAACACCAGGTTTTTGCAGCGGGCCGGGGCCCTGGTGCTGGCCCTGAGCATGGCGGTGTCCCTGGCGGGCTGCGGCCAGTCTGCGGCCAGCTCGTCCCAGGCGACCAGCCAGCCTGCCTCCAGCGCGGCGGTTTCCAGCGCGGCTTCCAGCGAGGCCCAGGGGCCCATCCGGCTCACCGATCAGGCGGGCCGGGATGTAGAGCTGGAGGCACCTGCCCAAAGCCTGGTGAGCTGCTATTACATCACCACCTATGCCACCCTGGCTCTGGGCGTGTCCGACCGGGTGGTGGGGCTGGAAAAGAAGGCCGAGACCCGGCCTGTCTACCAGATGGCCGACCCCTCCCTGCTGGAAAAGCCCCAGCTGGGCACCCTGAAGGAGTTTGACGTGGAGGCTGCCGCGGCCCTGGAGCCGGACCTGGTGCTGATGCCCGTCAAGCTGATGGACTATGTGGACGCCCTTACCCAGCTGGGCATCCCGGTATTGGTGGTGGACCCGGAGGACCAGGACCGTCTGGAGGAGATGCTCACCCTCATCGGCCAGGCCTGCGGTGTGGAGGACCGGGCCCAGAGCCTGATCGACTACTACCATGAGCAGGAGGATCGGATGGCCCAGCTCACCGAAGGGCAGGAAAGCCCCCTGGTGTACATGGGCGGCAACTCCTCCTACCTGGAGACGGCCACCGACGCCATGTACCAGGGCAGCCTGATCGCTCTGGCCGGCGGCCGGAACGCGGCTGCCGACCTGGAGGGGGATTACTGGACCGAGGTGTCCTATGAGTCCCTGCTGGCCATGGCCCCGGAGGTGATCATCCTGCCCTCCGCCGCCTCCTACACAGTGGAGGATGTATTGAACGACGCCCAGCTGGCGGGGGTGCCCGCGGTGGAAGAGGGCCGGGTGTATCAGATGCCCGGCCAGGTGGAGGAATGGGATTCCCCGGTGCCCTCCGGCATTCTGGGGGCGCTCTGGCTCACCAGCGTCCTGCACCCCGACAGCTACAGCCAGGAGGAATTTGTGGCGGATGCCCAGGACTTTTACCGGGAGTTCTACGGTTTTGAGCTGGACGCCCAGCTGCTGACCGCCTGAGCAAAAACAAGACCCATCAAGAGGGGAGAGGCCCATGAAACGGGAGAGGAGCGCGTGGATGACGGGGGCGGCCTGCGGGCTGCTGCTGGTTCTGTGCGCGGTGTCTCTCTGCGTGGGCAGCTTCCCTCTTTCTCTTGACCAGATCGGCCGGATCCTGCAGGGGCAGCTGGCAGGCCAACTGCCCGCCCGGGTGTTCTGGACCCTGCGGGTGCCCCGCACTGCGGTGGGGCTGCTGGCAGGGCTGGGGCTGGGGCTGGCCGGGGGCGTGTACCAGACGGTTTTCCGCAATCCGCTGGCCTCTCCCGACCTCACCGGCGTGGCCAGCGGGGCCTCGCTGGGGGCAGCCTGCGCCATTGTGCTGGGCTCCGGCAGTACCCTGGCCCTCATGGCGGGGGCTTTTGGGGCGGGGCTGGCCAGCCTGGTGCTGGTGCTGGCCCTGGTGAAGGCTGCCCGCATGGAGTACACCGTCACCTATGTGCTGGCGGGGGTGATCGTCTCCTCGGCGGCAGACGCGGCCCTTATGGCCCTGAAGGTGCTGGCCGACCCGGAGCGGGAACTGGCCGCCATCGAGTTCTGGACCATGGGCAGCCTGGCGACGGTGACCGCCGCCAAGCTGGGGATGCTGGCCCCGGTGGTGGTCCTGCCCCTGTCGCTTTTGCTTCTGTTCCGGCGGCAGGCGGCCATCCTGTTTTTGGGGGATGAGACCGCCCGCAGCCTGGGGCTGGAGCCCCGCCGCTGGCGGGCGGTGCTGCTGGGGCTCACCACCCTGATGGTGTCGGCGCTGGTGTCGGTCACTGGGGTCATCGCCTTTGTGGGGCTCATCGCCCCCCACATTGCCTTCCGGCTGTTGGGGCGGCGGGCCGGGCCCTACCTGATCCTGTCGGCCCTCACCGGGGCGGACCTGCTGCTGGCGGCCGATCTGCTGGCCCGCAGCCTCTCGCCGGGGGCGGAGCTGCCCCTGAGCATCTTCACGGTGCTGTTTGCGGTGCCGGTGCTCATCGCCCTGCTCTGCGGCAGGCGGGAAGGAGGGGACGGGGATGCTTAGAGTGCAGAACCTCACCGTGGGCTATGCCTCCCCGGTGGTGCGCGGGGCCAGCCTCTCCCTGGCGGCGGGCCAGATCGGGGTGATCCTGGGGAGGAACGGCAGCGGCAAGACCACTCTCTTGCGGGGCATCTGCGGTTCGGCCCGGGTGTACGGGGGCAGCGTGCAGGTGAACGGCCAGGAGTGTCTGGGCCTGCCCGCCCGGCGCCTGGCCCGGCATCTGGCTCTGCTGCCCCAGCGCAGCCCGCTGCCCCGGGGACTGCGGGCGGGAGAAGTGATCCAAATGGGGCGGTATGTTCACGGCAGCCCCTTTTGCTCTGACGACCCCCGGCAGGAAGAGCTGGCCCGTCAGGCGGCCCGGAGCCTGGGCATCGAGGAGCTGTGGGGGCGGGACTGCGCCCTTCTCAGCGAGGGGCAGCGCCAGCTGGTGCAGCTTGCCCGGGCCCTGGCCCAGGATGCGCCCCTGCTCTTGCTGGATGAGCCCAGCAGCGCCCTGGACCCGGAAAACGCCCACCTTTTGTTTCGCCATCTGCGCCTTCTCACCCAAAGCCGGAACAAGGCAGCCCTGGCCGTGGTACACGACCCGGCCCTGGCCCTGCGCTGGGGCGACCGGCTTTTTTGTATGGAGAAAGGCATCCTCAGCGGGGGCATCTGCCCGGCCGAGGCCACCCCTCAACAATTGCAGGACTTTTTGGGCGGGATCTGGCCGCAAATCTTGGTAAAAAAGGACAAAGAAACCGGGTTGTTTTACTCGCTTCTTGCCTAAAAAAGAGAAATACAGGCCCCCGGCCGGTTTTTTGTCGAACCGGCCGGGGGTTTTTGCTATAATAAGGGGCGGCAATTCGAGAAATTCGTGAGAATACAGTCAAAACCAAGGCAAGGACGGAAGAGAAGTATGGAAGAAAAACGCGTTGTGACACCCTATGATTTCAAGGGCCGGCTGCCCTTAAAGCAGGCCATCCCCCTGGGGCTCCAGCATGTGCTGGCCATGTTTGTGGGCAATCTCACCCCTATCCTCATCATCACCGGGGCCTGCTCGGTGGGCAGCGGCGCTGAGGAGCTGGCGGCGGTGCAGGTGGCCCTTTTGCAGAACGCCATGCTGGTGGCGGGGCTGGTCACCCTGGTGCAGCTCTTTGCCATCGGGCCGGTGGGCGGCCAGGTGCCCATCATTATGGGCACCAGCTCCGGCTTTATCGGGGTGTTCCAGGGCGTGGCCCAGAGCATGGGCGGCGGCATCCTGGCTTACGGCGCCATGATGGGGGCTTCCATCGTGGGCGGCCTGTTCGAGACGGTGCTGGGGGTCTTCCTCAAACCTCTGCGCCGGTTTTTCCCGGCGGTGGTCACCGGCACGGTGGTCATGTCCATCGGCCTCTCCCTCATCAGCGTGGGCGTGGCCTCCTTTGGGGGCGGTAGCGGCGCGGCCGACTACGGCTCGGCCGAAAACCTCCTCATCGGCTTGCTGGTGATGGTGGTGATCCTGGCCCTCAAGCACGGGGCCAAGGGGCTGGCCAGTTCCTCCTGCATCCTGTTCGGCATCCTGTTCGGGTATATCCTGTGCATGGTGCTGCCCTTTGTCTGGTCCACCACCGGCGTCACCGCCGACGGGGTGGAGTACACCAAGGCCTGGGTGCTCAACTGGGACAAAGTGGCCCAGGCGTCCTGGTTTTCCATCCCGCAGCTGATGCCGGTCAAGCCGGTGTTTGATCTGCGGGCTATCCTGCCGGTGGGCATCATGTTCATCGTCACCGCCGTGGAGACGGTGGGCGACATCTCCGGCGTCACCGAGGGCGGCATGGGCCGGGAGGCAACCGATACCGAGCTGTCCGGCGGCATCATGTGCGACGGGCTGGGCTCCAGCTTCGCCGCCCTCTTTGGGGTGCTGCCCAACACTTCTTTCAGCCAGAATGTGGGCCTGGTGACCATGACCAAGATCGTCAACCGCTTTGCCCTGGCCTGCGGTGCGGTGTTCCTGGTGCTGTGCGGGCTCTTCCCCAAGCTGGCGGCCCTCATCTCCATCATGCCCCAGAGCGTGCTGGGAGGCGCGGCGGTCATCATGTTCTCCTCCATTGTGATGAGCGGCATCCAGCTCATCACCAGCGAGCCCCTGAACACCCGCAGCATGACCATCGTGTCGGTGGCTCTGGGCCTGGGCTATGGCCTGGGCGCCAACAGCGCGGTGCTCTCCGGCCTGCCCCAGGCGGTGCAGCTCATCTTCGGCGGCTCCGGCATCGTGCCCGCTGCCTTTGTGGCCATCCTGCTGAACCTGCTGCTGCCCAAAGAGAAAAAAGCCGAATAATCGAAAAAATTCCGGGCGGCAGAAATTTCCAAAATGGAAAATTCTGCCGCCTATTTACTGTATGTATTGAAAGAACTTTGTTTTCCGTAGGGAACATGATATACTACAGATAGAAATAGTCGTTCTTTTGCCGGCGGCCTCGGCCGGGCGGCAAAGCAAGCCATACCACCGCCGGGAAGTCCGGGGAAAGGGAGGAACCAACGTGCTGAGCATCGGACAATATGTCAGGGCCCAGAGCCTGGAGGAAGCCTACACCCTCTGCCAGAAAAAGAGCAGCGTGGTGCTGGGGGGCATGCTCTGGCTGAAAATGCAGGACCGCACCGTGGGCACGGCCATCGACCTGTGCGAGCTGGGGCTGGAGGGCATTGAGGAGACCGAGGAAGAATTCCGCATCGGCGCCATGACCAGCCTGCGGGCGCTGGAGACCCACCCGGGCCTGGCCGCTTACACTCGGGGAGCCATGGCCCGGTGCCTGGGCTCCATCGTGGGGGTACAGTTCCGCAATCTGGCCACCATCGGGGGCAGTTTGTACGGGCGGTTCGGCTTTTCCGACCCGCTCACCCTGCTGCTGGCCCTGGGGGCCCGAGTGGAGCTGTACCACCGGGGCGTAGTGAGCCTGGAAGAGTTCGCGGCTCTGCCCTATGAGCGGGACATCCTGGTGCGGGTGATCCTGCCCAAGGAGGCGCAGGGGGCCGTGTACCTCTCCCAGCGCAACACCGCCACCGATTTCCCGGTGCTCACCTTTGCCGCGGTGTGCCGGCCTGGGGGGCTGGCCTGCGCCGTGGGGGCCCGCCCGGGGAAGGCAAAACTCTTTTGGGACGAAGAGAAAATTCTCGCCGGCGGCATCAACCCGGACAGCGCCCGGCGTTTCGGGCAGTGGCTGGCGGGGCAGGTTCCCTTCGGCAGCGACCTGCGGGCCGGGGCGGAATATCGCCGCAAAATCTGTGAAGTATTGGCCCGGCGGGCTCTGCTGGAACTGGCCAAGGAGGTGTAAGGATGGAGATCACCCTCACATTGAACGGAAAAAACATCCGGGCGCAGATCGCCCCCGACACCCTGCTGCTGGACTTTTTGCGCCAGCAGGGCTGCCTCAGTGTCAAGCGGGGCTGTGAGACCTCCAACTGCGGGCTGTGCACGGTTTTTCTGGACGAAAAGCCGGTGCTCTCCTGCGGGGTGCTGGCGGCCCGGGCGGCGGGCCACCAGGTGCAAACCTTGGAGGGGCTGCAGAGCGAGGCGGAGGAGTTTGTGGGCTTCATCGCCGACCAGGGGGCTGAGCAGTGCGGTTTTTGCAACCCGGGCTTTGTGATGAACACCATCGCCCTTCTGCGCCAAAACCCGGACCCCACCGACGATGAGATCCGGGCCTTCCTGGCAGGCAATCTCTGCCGCTGCTCCGGCTACGAGGGGCAGCTGCGGGGCATCCGGGCCTATCTGGACTGGAAAAAGAGGGGAGGGGCCGACTGTGGAGAATAAGAATTTCAAGACCGTGGGCCAGCCTCTGCGCAAAAAGGACGCCATGGCCCTGTTGCTGGGCAAGCCCGCCTATCTGGACGACGTGACCCCCCGGGACTGTCTGGTGGTGAAGGTGCTGCGCAGCCCCTACGCCCACGCCCTCATTGAGGAGATCGACGCCTCGGTGGCCCTGAAGGTGCCGGGAATGGTGGCGGTGTACACCTACCGGGATGTGCCCCAGAAGCGGTTTACCATGGCGGGGCAGACCGCGCCCGAGCCCTCCCCCTATGACCGTCTCATCCTGGACAAGCGGGTGCGCTTTGTGGGGGACGCGGTGGCCATCCTGGCAGGAGAGAGCGAGGCGGCGGTGAACAAGGCCATCAAGCTGGTGAAGGTGCGCTATCAGGTGCTGGAGCCGGTGTTGGACATGCACACCGCCAAGGACAACCCCATCCTGGTCCACCCGGAGGAGAACTGGCGCAGCCTCTGCCCGGTGGGGTCCGACAACAAGCGCAATCTCTGTGCCAGTGAGACCAGCGGCGACGGGGATGTGGAGGCGGTGCTGGCCGGCTGCGACGAGGTGGTGGAACACACCTACCGCACCCAGGCCTGCCAGCAGGCCATGATGGAGACCTTCCGCACCTATACCGAGATGGACCCCTACGGGCGGCTCCATGTGGTCAGCTCCACCCAGATCGTTTTTCATCTGCGGCGGATCCTGGCCAACGCCCTGGACATCCCCCGCTCCCGCATCCATGTGGAAAAGCCCCGCATCGGCGGCGGCTTCGGGGCCAAGCAGACGGTGGTGGCCGAGGTGTACCCGGCCTTGGTCACCTGGAAGACCGGCCGCCCCGCCAAGATGATCTATACCCGGCAGGAGTGCCAGACTGCCGGCTCCCCCCGCCATGAGATGGAGGTGCGGGTGCGGCTGGGCGCCATGCGGGACGGCTCCATCCGGGCGCTGGATGTGTACACCCTCTCCAACACCGGCGCCTACGGGGAGCATGGGCCCACCACGGTGGGGCTCTCCGGCCACAAGTCCATTCCCCTGTACACCGGCGGGCTCGAGGCTTATCGATTCAGTTATGACGTGGTGTACACCAACGTGCAGGCCGCCGGCGCATACCGGGGCTACGGGGCCACCCAGGGCATCTTTGCGGTGGAGTCGGCGGTGAACGAGCTGGCGGCCCGGCTGGAGATGGACCCGGTGGAACTGCGCAAAAAAAATATGGTGCGGGAGGGCCAGACCATGCCCGCCTATTACAATGAGGTGGCCGGGGCCTGCGCTCTGGACCGGTGTATGGATCGGTGCGCCCAGTTGTTTGACTGGGAGAAAAAATTCCCGGTGCGGGAGATGGGCGACGGCAAGGTGCGGGCGGCCGGCGTGGCCATGGCCATGCAGGGCTCCGGCATTTCCGGGGTGGACGTGGGTTCTGCCACCGTCAAGCTCAGCGACGACGGCTTCTACAACCTGACCATCGGCGCCGCCGACATGGGTACCGGCTGTGATACCATCCTGGCCCAGATGGTGGCCGAGTGCATGGACTGCCGTTTGGAAGATGTGGCGGTGTTCGGCGCGGACACCGACGCCTCCCCCTATGATTCCGGCTCCTACGCCTCCTCCACCACCTATGTCACCGGCAAGGCGGTGGAAAAGGCCTGCCTGGAGCTGAAAGAAAAGATCTGTGCCCTGGCCGCCGGGATGCTGGGCTGCCAGCCTGAGCAAGTGGAGTTCGCCGGCCGGGCCGTGCGCCGGCTGGACGGCAAGGGCGAGGTGAGCCTGGCCCAGATCGCCGATCGGTCCATGTGCGGCAACGGGCTGGCCTTGCAGGCCACCTGCTCCCACTCCTCGCCCATTTCGCCGCCCCCCTTCATGGTGGGTATGGTGGAGATTGAGCTGGACAGGGAGACCGGCTCGGTGCGCCCGCTGAACTATGTGGCCGTGGTGGACTGCGGCACCCCCATCAATCCCAACCTGGCCCGGGTGCAGACCGAGGGCGGCCTGGTGCAGGGCATCGGCATGGCCCTCTATGAGGGCGTAACCTATACCCCCCAGGGGAAAATCCTGGAGGACTCCTTCATGCAGTACAAGATCCCCACCCGGCTGGATATGGGCAGGCTGCGGGTTGAGTTTGAGTCCAGCTATGAAAAGACCGGCCCCTTTGGGGCCAAATCCATCGGGGAGATCGTCATCAACACCCCGGCCCCGGCCCTGGCCCACGCCATCTACCGGGCCACCGGCGTGTGGCACCGGCGGCTGCCCATCACCCCGGAGAAGATCCTGATGGGCATGGAAGAAAAATGAATTACCTGATCTATCTGGCGGCGGGCTCTGCCCGCCGCTTTGGTTCCAACAAGCTGCTGGCCCTCTGGCAGGGGCGGCCCCTCTTTGTCTGGGGGCTCTCAGCCCTGGAGGAGGCCACGGTCGGCCGCGAGGACTGCCGGGCGGTGGTGGTCTCCCGCTGGCCCGAAATTCTGGCTGAGGCCCGGGCCAGGGGCTGCCTTGCGGTGGAGAGCCCCCGCAGCGGGGAAGGCCTTTCCTTCACCATCCGGGCGGCGCTGGAGAGCCTGCCCGCCCGGGAAGAAGATTATTACCTCTTTGCGGTGGCGGACCAGCCCGGCCTCTCGGGGCGGACGGTGGCCCGGCTGCTGGAGGCCGCGGACCGGGGCGCCCTGGCCGCCACCCTCTGGCTGGGGGACCACCCCGGCAGCCCCACCCTCTTTTCGGCCTCTCTGCGGGGGCAGCTGATGGAACTGGAGGGCGATGAGGGCGGCCGGAAGGTGCTGGAGGGCTGCGGGGGCCGGTGTCTGCGCATCCCTGCCGAGAGCGCAGGGGAACTCTGGGACGTGGACCGGCCAGAAGATCTGAACACGGAGGAACAAAACCGATGAGAGCCGAAAATCTGATCTTTGTGGCCCTGGGGGGAGCCCTCGGGGCTTCGGCCCGCTACGGGCTGAGCCTGCTGCCCGCCAAGGGGAATTTCCCGGTGCTGACCCTTTTTACCAACCTGCTGGGGGCGCTGCTCATCGGGCTGGTGGTGGGCCTGGCCGGTCAGGCGGGCTGGAGCCAGGGAAGGCTGCTTTTCTGGAAGACCGGCGTCTGCGGCGGCTTCACCACCTTTTCCACCTTTTCGCTGGAGAGCCTGACCCTGCTGCAAAAGGGCAAGCCCGGCCCGGCAGGGCTGTACATCCTGCTCAGCGTGGCGGGGTGCCTGGCGGGAGTGGCCCTGGGCCAGGCATTGGCCCGCAGGATGGGCAGCGCCTGAGTGCCCTGGCGCAGAAGTGGTTGCCATCCGATGCCGGACCTTTTATAATAGATTCTGTAGGGCGCCAAAGGCGGCGAAGCCCCACCGGAAAAGCGGGGGACAGAGAGAGATCTGGCGAAAACCGCAGAAGATTTTGTGGGGCTGTGCCGGTATTCGGCACAGCCTTTTTGCGTCTCAAAAGCCAAAATTCCAGGCACAAAAAGTATAATAAGACATAAATAATACAGAGAGGAAAGAATTATGGAAGCAAAAACCTTTGCTGGCAGCCAGGACTATGTGGCCTCGGAGGAACTGCTCAGCGCCGTGAACATCGCAATGACCCTGCAAAAGCCCCTGCTGCTCAAGGGCGAGCCCGGCACCGGCAAGACCATGCTGGCCCGGTCCATTGCCTCGTCCCTGAACGCGCCCCTGTATATCTGGAACATCAAATCCACCACCAAGGCCCAGGACGGGCTGTATGTGTACGATGTGGTGCAGCGGCTGTACGACAGCCAGTTCGGCGGCGAAGGGGTGGACGACATCGAAAAGTATGTCCACCTGGGCCAGGTGGGCGAGGCCTTCGAGAGTGAGGAGCGGGCGGTGCTGCTCATCGACGAGATCGACAAGGCCGATCTGGAGTTCCCCAACGACCTGCTGTGGGAGCTGGACCAGATGGAGTTCACCATCCCCCAGACCGGCCGCACCGTCAAGGCCAAGCACCGGCCGGTGATCCTCATCACTTCCAATGCGGAAAAAGAATTGCCGGACGCTTTCCTGCGCCGGTGCATCTTCCACTACATTTCTTTCCCGGATGAACCCCTCATGCGGAAGATCATCGGGGTGCACTACCCCAACCTGGAGCAGCACCTGCTGGACCAGGCCATCGCGGCTTTTTACTGGGTGCGCAGCCTGCCCAGCCTGCAAAAAAAGCCCAGCACCAGCGAGCTCATCGACTGGATCCGGGCCCTCACCTTCAGCGGCATCCCTATGGAAAAGATCCAGCGGGACATTCCCTTTGCGGGCGTGCTGCTGAAAAAGAATGAGGACCTGGAAAACCTGGAAAAGGCCAAGGCGCGGCGCCGGTTCTGAGGGGACCGGGCAGAAGATAAAGGAAAAAGCCGATGTTTACAGAGTTCTTTTACTATTTGCGCAGCCAGGGGCTGGCGGTGTCCCTGCAGGAGTGGCTCACCCTCTGTGAGGCGCTGGACAAGGGGCTGGCGGGGGCCAGCTTCACTCGCTTTTATGAGCTGTGCCGGGCGGTGCTCATCAAGAGCGAGGCCGATTACGACAAGTTTGACTCGGCCTTTGTGCGGTATTTCCGCACCATCGCCGAGGCCTCAGAGGAGATCCCGCCTCAGCTGATGGAATGGCTCAACAAGCCCGCCTCCACCCCCGGCAACTACGACGAGGAGATCGCCCAGCTCAACAGCCTGCTCACCCCTGAGCAGATCGAGGAGATGCTGGCCCAGCGGCTCAAAGAGCAGCACGAGCAGCACAACGGGGGCAGCTACTGGGTGGGCACCGGGGGCATGTCCACCTTCGGCAATGCGGGCAACAGCCCCACCGGCATCCGGGTGGGGGGCCAGAGCATCCACCACCGGGCGTTCCGGGTGGCGGGAGAGCGCCGGTTCCGGGATTTCACCGGGGACACGGTGCTGGACACCCGCCAGTTCCAGGTGGCGCTGCGGCGGCTGCGCCAGTATTCCGCCAAGACCGACGCCCCCAAAACCGAGCTGAACCCGGACGCCACGGTGGATGCCACCTGTGACAACGGCGGCACTCTCACCCTGGTGTATGAGCGGCCCCGCGTCAACACCGTCAAGGTGCTGATGCTGATGGATTCGGGCGGCAGCATGGACTATTATTCCGGGCTGTGCACGGCGCTGTTTCAGGCAGTGCGCAAATCCAACCATTTCAAGGACCTGAAGATCTACTATTTCCACAACTGCGTCTACAGCCACCTGTACACCGAGCCCACCTGCAACCCCACCAAGTGGGTCACCACCGAGAGCGTGCTGAACACACTGGGCCGGGATTACAAGGTGATCTTTGTGGGAGACGCGGAGATGGCCCCCTATGAGCTGTGGGGCGGCCAGTACGCAAAGCGCAAGAGCGGCATGGACTGGCTGCTCACCATCCGGGAGCATTTCTCCCATGTGGTCTGGCTCAACCCGGGCACCGGGGATTCCTATTGGGGCATCAGCCAGACCTATGACGCCATCCGCCACGAGTTTGACATGTACACCCTCACGGTGAAAAATCTGGAAAAGGCTCTGAAAAAACTGGTGGCCTCCCGCTGAGCCCCCTCTCCCCGGGCAGGGGAAAAAGATGGTTGACAAGGGGGCCGGGGGGCTATATAGTGGTATCGAAATCTCTCAAAAAAGGCCGTTTGACGCCGGGCGGGGCGGGCAAACGGCCTTTTGAGAGCCAAAAAGAGGAGGAACGAGATGGAGCAGAACGTGATCGTCTCCCTGAAAGACATTGTGGTGGAGTACGACGGGGAAAAGGTGCTGGACAAGCTCTCGCTGGACATCCCGGACAAGGGCTTTGTGACCTTTCTGGGCCCTTCCGGCTGCGGCAAAACCACCACGCTGCGGGTGGTGGGCGGCTTTGTGGAGCCCAAGAGCGGGGTAGTGCTGTTCGACGGCAAGGACATCACCGATCTTCCTCCCTATCGCCGTCAGGTGAACACGGTGTTCCAGAAATACGCCCTGTTCCCCCATCTGAACGTGTTTGAAAACGTGGCCTTCGGGCTGCGGCTGAAAAAGCTGGACGAAAAGGAGATCCGCCGCCGGGTGCTGGAGATGCTGGAGGTGGTGGGCCTCAAGGGCTTTGAGCGCCGGGCCGTGACCCAGATGTCCGGCGGCCAGCAGCAGCGGGTGGCCATTGCCCGGGGGCTGGTGAACCAGCCCCGGGTGCTCTTGCTGGACGAGCCCCTGGGCGCTTTGGACCTGAAACTGCGCAAGGAGATGCAGCTGGAGCTCAAACGGCTTCAGCGGGAGATGGACATCACCTTTATCTATGTGACCCACGACCAGGAGGAGGCCCTCACCATGTCCGACACGGTGGTGGTCATGAATCAGGGCCGCATCCAGCAGATCGGCAGCCCCGAGGATATCTACAACGAGCCCCAGAACGCCTTTGTGGCCGATTTTATCGGGGCCTCCAACATCCTGGACGGGGTGATGCTGGCCGATTACCGGGCCGAGTTCTCCGGCCGGGAGTTCGCCTGTGTAGACAAAGGCTTTGCCCGCAATCAGCCGGTGCAGGTGGTCATCCGCCCCGAGGACATCAAGGTGGTGCCGGCGGGGCAGGGGATGCTCACCGGCGTGGTGGAGGACGTGATCTTCAAGGGGGTCCACTTTGAGATGCATGTGGACTGCGACGGCAAGGAGTGGCTCATCCACTCCACCCAGGCCTGCCGCCAGGGGGAGGCCATCGGCATGAACATCGGCCCGGACGAGATCCACATCATGGCCAGAATGGAGGAGTGAGGAATGATCAAAAGCAAGGCGGCCGCCTCGCCCTATCTGGTGTGGATGGTCATCTTCATTGTGGCCCCGCTGCTCATCGTGGCCTACTACGCCTTTACCGACGCTTCGGGCAGCTTCACCCTGGCCAACATCATGGCCATCGGCCGGTATTCCAGCGTGTTTGCCCGCAGCCTGCTGCTGGCCGCCGAGGCCACGGCCATCTGCCTGGTGCTGGCCTTCCCGGTGGGGTATTTCCTCTCCCGGCTGCGGGCCTCCAAGCAGCACATCATGCTGATGCTGGTGATGCTGCCCATGTGGATGAACTTTCTGCTGCGCACCTACGCCTGGATGAGCCTGTTGGAAAACAACGGCATCATCAACACGGTGCTGGGCTTTTTCGGTCTGGGACCCTTCCGTATGATCAACACCGCCGGGGCGGTGGTGCTGGGCATGGTGTACAACTACCTGCCCTACATGATCCTGCCTCTGTACACCGCCATGACCAAGATTGACGACAGCATCATCGAGGCCGCCCAGGATTTGGGGGCCTCCACCCTGGGCACCTTCACCCGGGTGCTGCTGCCCCTCTCCGGCCCGGGCATTGCCACCGGCATCACCATGGTCTTTGTGCCCAGCGTCTCCACCTTCATCATCAGCCGGATGCTGGGCGGCGGAGCCAACCTGCTCATCGGCGACCTGATCGAGCTGCAATTTTTGGGCAACAGCTACAACTTCAACATGGGCAGCGCCATGAGCCTGGTGCTGATGGTGATCGTGCTGCTCTGCATGAGCTTCACCTCCAGCTTTGACGAGCAGGAAATGGAAGGGGTGATGTGATGAAAAGCCGTCATCTTCGCCTGTTGCAGCGCACCTATGTGGTGCTGATCTTCTGTGTCATGTATCTGCCCATCCTGGTGCTGGCGGTGTTCAGCTTCAACGAGAGCAAGAGCCGCACCGTCTTCACCGGCTTTACGCTGGACTGGTACCGCAGCCTCTTCACCAATCGGATGATCCTGTCGGCCCTGGCCCTCAGCCTGGTGGTGGCCTTGGTCTCGGCGGTGGTGGCCACCGTGGTGGGCACCATGGCCACGGTGGGCATCAGCGCCATGGGCCGCAAAAGCCAGCTGCTCATCAACAACATCAGCTATATGCCGGTGGTCAACCCGGAGATCATCACCGGCGTCAGCCTGATGCTGCTGTTTGTGTTTTTGCAGAACTGTGCCTCCCGCTTTGAGGCGCTGCCGGACGCCTTCTTCGGGCTGCCCACCCTGCTCATCGCCCACATCACCTTCAATCTGCCCTATGTGATCTTCAACGTGAGCCCCAAGCTGCGCCAGATGGACAGCCGGATCTATGAGGCGGCGCTGGATCTGGGCTGCACTCCCCGGCAGGCCTTTTTCAAGGTGGTATTGCCGGAGCTGACCCCCGCCATCCTGTCAGCCTTCCTCATCTGCCTGACCTATTCCATCGATGACTTTATCATCTCCTACTTCAACTGCGGCACCCTGCAAACTCTGCCCATCGCCATCTACAGCATGACCCGCAAAAAGGTCAGCCCCGAGATCAATGCGCTGTCCACCATCATCTTCCTGGTGATCCTGGCCATCATTCTCATCTCCAACGCGCTGGACAGCCGCCGCTACAAGCGGGAACAGAGCCTGGGAAAGGCAGGTGAGCGCAGATGAGGAGAACACTTCGCCCGTGGGCCTGCGCCGCCGCGGTGTTGGCTTTGGGCCTGACGGCAGCGCCCGGGGCCCAGGCCGCGGACAAGATCCAGGTGAACGAGGATATCTCGGTGAGCGGCGATTACGACTGGAAGCGTTTTGAGGGCCAGGGCATCACCCTGAATGTATACAACTGGGGCCTCTACATCTCCGACGGCTCGGAGGACAGCGTGGATGTGATCAGCGCCTTTGAGGACCTCACCGGCATCAAGGTGAATTACACCACCTTCGACTCCAACGAGAGCCTGTACGCCAAGATCAAGTCCGGCGGGGTGAGCTATGACGTGATCATCCCCTCCGACTACATGATCGGCCGGATGATCGAAGAGGGGATGCTGGCTCCTCTGGACTACGCCAACATTCCCAACGTTTCGGGCATCGGTCAGGAATATCTGGGCTGGCCCTTTGACGCGGACAATACCTACAGTGTGCCCTACATGTGGGGCACCACCGGCCTCATCTACAACACCACCATGGTGCAGGAGGCCCCCGACTCCTGGGCGGACATGTGGGATGTGCAGTACACCGGCAATGTGCTGATGTTCAACAACAGCCGGGACGCCTATGCGGTGGCCGCCAAAAAGCTGGGCATGAGCCTGAACCCCTCCTCGGTAGAGGAGGTGGACCGGGTGATCGAGGAGCTGAAAGCCCAGAAAAGCGTGGTGCAGGCCTATGTGATGGACGAGATCTTTGACAAGATGGAGGGCGGCGAGGCCGCGCTGGCCCCCTACTACGCGGGGGATGCCATCACCATGATCCAGGATAACCCGGACCTGGCCTTTGTTTTCCCCAAAGAGGGGGTCAACTTCTTTGTGGACAGCCTGTGCATCCCCGCCAATTGCAAAAACAAGGAAGCCGCTGAGATGTTCCTGAACTACATGTGCGAGCCGGACGTGGGGTTTGCCAACTGTGAGTTCATCGGCTACTCCACCCCCATTCAGGAGGTGTGGGAACGGCTGGACGACGACCTGAAATACAGCGAGATCGCCTACCCCAGCGACGAGGTGCTGGACAAGGCCGAGGCTTTCACCACCCTCAGCGCCGAGGTGAACAGCGCCCTGGACACCGCCTGGAGCGATATGAAGAGCTATGACGAGGGCGGCAGCGGCTGGATGGTGCTGGTGTTTTTGATTCTGGCCCTGGCCATCTCGGTCTTCAACATCTGGCGCCGGGTGCGGCGGAAACTGAGAAATGAGTATTGAGAGGAAAAACAGTGGAAAGTACAGCGCAATACAGTGAAAAATTCCGGGCATACAGCTACGACGGGGACGCTTTTTACAACTTGCAGCCCGGCGCGATCCTCCGCTTTGCCCAGCAGGTGGCCATCGACCAGTGCACCCGTTTTGGGCTGGACACCGCCTTTTATCAGAGAACTCACACCGCCTTTTTGATGGCAAGGCAGACCCTGGTGTTCCAGGCGCCGGTGCCGGCGGCGGGGGAATACACCCTCTCCACCCATCCCAGCGGGATGAAGCGGGCCTCTTATCGCCGCTATACCCGGGTGCTCAACGAAAAAGGGGAGCAGGTAGCCTGTTTGGACAGCGTCTGGATGCTGGTGGATACCGAGACCAAGCGGATCCTGCGGCGGGAGCCGGAGGAGTTTCGGGCGGTGCAGTGGCCCGAGCGGGTGGAATACCCGGAGCTGGACCTGAAGCTCTGCCGGGCGGAGCAGATGGAGGACTGCGGCCAGCGCACCGCCGGTTACACCCTCTGCGACGAGAACGGACATCTGAACAACACCCGCTATGCGGACCTGTTTCTGGACGCGCTGCCCGCCGGGGCGATCAAGCCCTCGGGGGTGCGGCAGATCACCCTCTACTACCACCGGGAGACCCCTCTGGGCCAGAGTTTTTCTTTGCGCCGGGGCCAGGCAGGGCCGGGGGTGTGGTATCTGTGCGGCGAGCGGGACGGTCTGTGCTGCGTGGAGGGCACCGTCTGGCTCAACCCCTGAGCTGCCCCGGGAAAACAGCACTCAAAAAGAAAGCGGGCCGCCCGGAAACCCGGGCGGCCCTTTTGGTGTCTGGGTTTCCAAATAAGAAAAATTTGCGAAAAGAGAAAAAAGGTATTGACAACTAATTTCAATTTGGTTACAATTTAATTGCAAGAAAGTTACAGACTCTTTTTCATGTGTTTCTCAAAACCCGGGCTTTTCCTCCTTACCGCGTTTTCCCGCGCGGGTTTACCCCGGGCAAGATGCAAATTTCCCTTCAAACAAAAAGTCCTGCCGTCCCTCCGGCAGGGCTTTTTGTTTTGCGCCGGGCACAGAAATAGGGGATTCTCGGCAGCGGCAGGCCTTTCCTTTCCGGGGGTATCTCTTTTCCGGGGCAGCCTATCCTTTCCAGGGCCGGCGTCCGGGGCAGGCACACCCCCGGCCAGCAGGAAGAATCAGAGCAAAAAAGGCGATAAATAAAGGAATATGCCGGCAAAGTCATACTTATCCGGGCCTGCTTTGTCAGTTTGCATCCTTTTTCCGGCTTCTTGCGGCAAAAGTTTGTGGGGGGCGCATTTTGTATTCCCCCCGAAAATATGGTACTATAGAAAAAATAAAAAGAAAGCATAGAACAAGTAAGAAAAAAGGACTTTTTTGGCTCTCGAGATTTCGAGAAGAACAGGAGAAAAGAGATATGGCGTACTATTTTGAAGAACCCTCCCGCACCTTTGGCGAATATCTTTTGGTTCCGGGCTATTCCTCGTCCCAGTGCATCCCCGACGCGGTCAGCCTCAAGACCCCTCTTGTGAAATATAGAAAGGGCCAGGAAGAATGCCCCCTGACCATGAACATCCCCATGACCAGCGCCATCATGCAGGCAGTCAGCGGCGAAAAGCTGGCCATTGCCCTGGCCAAGCAGGGCGGCATCTCCTTCATCTACGGCAGCCAGAGCATTGAGGACGAGGCCGCCATGGTGGCCCGGGTCAAGAGCTATAAAAAGGGCTTTGTCACCAGCGATTCCAACCTTTCTCCCGACGCCACCCTGGCCGATGTGCTGGCCCTCAAGGCCAAGACCGGCCACTCCACCGTGGCCATCACTCACGACGGCACCGCCAACGGCCGGCTGCTGGGCATCGTGGCCAGCCGGGACTACCGGGTCAGCCGGATGAGCACCGACATGAAGGTGAGCGAGTTCATGACCCCGCTGGAAAAGCTGGTCACCGCCCCTGCCACCACCACCCTCAAAGAGGCCAACGACATCATCTGGGACAACAAGATCAACTCTCTGCCCCTGTTGGACGAAGAGGGCAACCTGATGTACATGGTCTTCCGCAAGGACTACGACAGCCATCATGAGAACGTGAACGAGTTGCTGGACGCCAACAAGAGCTATGTGGTGGGCGCCGGCATCAACACCCGGGACTATGCCGAGCGGGTGCCTGCTCTGGTGGATGCCGGGGTGGACGTGCTGTGCATCGACTCCTCCGAGGGATTCAGTGAGTGGCAGAAGCGCACCCTCACCTGGATCCGCCAGAAGTACGGGGACACCGTAAAGGTGGGCGCCGGCAACGTGGTGGACCGGGACGGCTTCCGTTTCCTGGCTGAGGCCGGGGCCGACTTTGTCAAGGTGGGCATCGGCGGCGGCTCCATCTGCATCACCCGGGAGACCAAGGGCATCGGCCGCGGCCAGGCCACGGCAGTCATCGAGGTGGCCAAGGCCCGGGATGAGTACTACAAGGAGACCGGCATCTATGTGCCCATCTGCTCCGACGGCGGCATCGTCCACGACTACCACATCACCCTGGCCCTGGCCATGGGCGCCGACTTTGTGATGCTGGGCCGCTACTTTGCCCGCTTTGACGAGAGCCCCACCAACAAGCTGCGCATCAACGGCAGCTATGTAAAGGAGTACTGGGGCGAAGGTTCCAACCGGGCCCGCAACTGGCAGCGGTATGACCTGGGCGGCGCCGAGAAGCTGAGCTTTGAGGAGGGCGTGGACAGCTATGTGCCCTACGCCGGCAGTCTGGCCGACGGCGTCACCACCACCCTGTACAAGGTGCGTAGCACCATGTGCAACTGCGGAGCTCTCTCCATCCCCGAATTGCAGGAAAAGGCCCGCCTGACTGTGGTTTCCTCCACCAGCATTGTGGAGGGCGGCAGCCACGACGTGATCCTGAAGAACAACCCCAACACCTGATTCCAAAACACGCAGCCCCCGGCTTTTGGCCGGGGGCTGTTTTTTGTTTCTGAAATACCCATGTGCCGCAAATAAAGAGCGCCTCCGGCCTTAAATTGGCCGAAGGCGCTCTTTTTTACAAAGGAGAAGTAAGGGGGGAACAGCTTACAGGGTAAAGTACCGCACGCCGCCCTCAAACAGGGGCTGATAGGTGTCGCCGGGCACATTCTTGTACAGGCCGTAGCCGCTGCGCTCGGTGTGGCCCATCTTGCCCAGGATCCGCCCGTCCGGGCTGGTGATGGCCTCGATGGCCAGCACGCTGCCGTTGGGGTTGTAGGAGAGGTCCATGGTGGGGGTGCCGGTCAGGTCCACATACTGGCTGGCGATCTGGCCCTTGGCCTTCAGCTCCTCCAGCAGCTGGGGCGAGGCCACAAAGCGGCCCTCGCCGTGGCTGATGGCGATGGTGTACTCGTCGCCCACCTCGCAGCGGCTGAACCAGGGGCTCAGGTTGGAGCAGACCTTGGTGCGCACCAGCTTGCTCTGATGGCGGCCGATGGTGTTGAAGGTGAGGGTGGGGCAGCTCTCGTCCATGTCCCGGATGTCCCCGTAGGGAACCAGGCCCAGCTTGACCAGGGCCTGGAAGCCGTTGCAGATGCCCAGCATCAGGCCGTCCCGGTGCTGCAGCAGATCCCGCACCGCCTCGGTGACAGCGGGGGCCCGGAAGAAGGCAGTGATGAACTTGGCGCTGCCGTCCGGCTCGTCGCCGCCGGAGAAGCCGCCGGGCAGCATCACGATCTGGCTGTTCTGGATCTCCTGGCAGAGAGCCTGGCAGCTCTCGGCCACCGCGGCAGGGCTCAGGTTGTTGATGACCAGCACCTTCACCTGGGCGCCGGCCCGCTCAAAGGCCCGGGCCGAGTCGTACTCGCAGTTGGTGCCGGGGAAGACCGGGATCACGACCCGGGGCTTGGCCAGCCGCACGGCGGCGCCGGTGCGCTTGCCCTGGGTATAGCGGATGGCCTCCACGGCCTCGCCCTTGGCCCGGTAGGGCATCACCGGCTCCAGCTTGGACTCCCAGGCCTCCTGCAATTCGGCCAGGGAGAGATCCTCCCCGCCGGCCTTGAAGGTGTAGTCCACAATGGTCTCACCCAGCAGTTCGCCCACCGAGGAGCTGTCGCCCAGCTCCAGCACAAAGCTGCCGTAAGCAGGGCGGAACAGTTCCTGCTCCACCCCGGGGATCAGGCTCAGGCCGATGCGGTTGCCCAGGCACATCTTGAAGAGTGCCTCCGCCAGGCAGCCGTAGCCGGGGGTGGCCAGGCTCAGAACCCGGCCCTCGCTGATCAGCCGCTCCACCTGCTTGAAGACCGCCTTCAGACTGTCCGGCTCGGGCATCAGGCTGCCCTCCAGGTAGTTGGGCCGCAGCAGCACCACCTGGCTGCCGGGCTTTTTGAATTCGGGGCTGTGTACCTTGTCCACCGAGCCAATGGCGGTGGCAAAGCTCACCAGGGTAGGGGGCACGTCCAGGTCCTCAAAGCTGCCGGACATGCTGTCCTTGCCGCCGATGGCCCCCACACCCAGGTCGGTCTGGGCTTTCAGGGCGCCCAGCAGGGCCGCCACCGGCTTGCCCCACCGCTCGGGCACGTTGCCCAGCCGCTCAAAATATTCCTGGAAGGTGAGGTAGGCGTCCTCATAACGGAAGCCCGCCGACACCAGCCGGCTGATGCTCTCCACCACGGCCAGGTAGGCGCCCTCGTACTGGTTCTTTTCCATCAGATAGGGGTTGAAGCCCCAGGCCATGCCGCTGCAGGTGGTGGTCTCGCCGTCCACCGGCAGCTTGGCGGCCATGGCCATGCTGGGGGTGAGCTGATACTTGCCGCCGAAGGGCATCAGCACGGTGGCGGCCCCGATGGTGGAGTCAAACCGCTCGGACAGCCCCTTCTTGGAGCAGACGTTCAGATCGCTCACCAGGGCGGTCATTTTCTCTTTCAGGGTACTGCCGGGCCAGGAGGGCTGGTAGCTGCCGCCCTTTTCCACCCGGACGCTCACATGCTTGGGCGCGCCGTTGGAGGAGAGAAACTCCCGGCTGATGTCCACGATGGTGGCCCCGTTCCAGACCATTTTCAGCCGCTTTTCCTGGGTGACGGTGGCCACGGGGGTGGCCTCCAGGTTCTCTTCATGGGCCAGGGCAATGAATTTGTCCACATCCTCGGGGGCCAGAGCCACGGCCATCCGCTCCTGGCTCTCACTGATGGCCAGTTCGGTGCCGTCCAGGCCATCATACTTCTTGGGCACCTGGTTCAGGTCGATGTACAGCCCGTCGGCCAGCTCGCCGATGGCCACGCTCACGCCGCCGGCGCCGAAGTCGTTGCAGCGTTTGATCATCCGGCAGGCGTCCTCCCGGCGGAACAGCCGCTGCAATTTGCGCTCGATGGGGGCGTTGCCCTTCTGCACCTCGGCGCCGCAGGTCTCCAGGCTCTCCAGGTTGTGGGCCTTGCTGGAGCCGGTGGCCCCGCCGATGCCGTCCCGGCCGGTGCGGCCGCCCAGCAATACGATCTTATCACCGGGGGCGGGCTCTTCCCGGCGCACATGGCTGACGGGGGTGGCGCCCACCACAGCGCCGATCTCCATCCGCTTGGCCACATAGCCGGGGTGGTAGAGCTCATCCACCTGGCCGGTGGCCAGGCCGATCTGGTTGCCATAGCTGGAATAGCCGGCGGCGGCGGTGGTGACCAGCTTGCGCTGGGGCAGCTTGCCTTTCAGGGTCTGGCTCACCGGCACCAGGGGATCGCCCGCGCCGGTAACCCGCATGGCCTGGTACACATAGCTGCGGCCCGACAGGGGGTCCCGGATGGCGCCGCCGATGCAGGTGGCCGCGCCGCCGAAGGGCTCGATCTCGGTGGGATGGTTGTGGGTCTCGTTCTTGAACAGGAAGAGCCAGTCCTCCTCCTTGCCGTTCACGTCGCACTTGATCTTGACGGTGCAGGCGTTGATCTCCTCGCTCTCGTCCAGGTTTTTCAGGATGCCCTTGGATTTGAGGTATTTGGCGCCGATGGTGGCCATATCCATGAGGCAGAGGGGCTTGTTCTCCCGGCCCAGCTCCTGGCGCATGGCCAGATACTCCTCAAAGGCCTTCTTCACCACCTCGTCGTCGATCTGCACGTTTTGCAGGATGGTGCCGAAGGTGGTGTGGCGGCAGTGATCGCTCCAATAGGTGTCGATCATTCGGATTTCGGTGATGGTGGGCTCCCGCTTTTCGCCCCGGAAATACTCCTGGCAGAACTGGATGTCGGCCAGGTCCATGGCCAGGCCTTTTTCGGCCACAAAGTCCGCCAGACCCTTTTCGTCCAGTTGGTTGAAGCCTTCCAGCACCTCCACGGCGCCGGGCACGGGATGGGTCATCTGCAGGGTGGTCTTGGGTTCCAGGCTGGCCTCCCGGGCCTCCACCGGGTTGATGACGTATTTCTTGATCTCGGCCACTTCCTCCTCGCTCACCTGGCCGCTGAGCACATAGACCTTGGCGCTGCGCACCTCGGGCCGCTCGCCCTGGCTGATGAGCTGGATGCACTCGCTGGCCGAATCGGCCCGCTGGTCAAACTGGCCGGGCAGATACTCCACCGCAAAGAGGATCTGGCCCTGGGGGGGCTCTTCGCTGGCGATGTCCACCTGGGGCTCGCTGAACACGGTGGGCACGCAGTGCTCAAACAGCTCCCGGCTGATGCCCTCCACGTCGTAGCGGTTCACAAGGCGCAGGCCGGTGAGGCCCTTGATGCCCAGGATGGTGCACAATTCGTTTTTCAGCTGCTGGGCTTCCACGTCGAAGCCCGGCTTCTTTTCCACATAAATGCGATAAACCATGACTGGTGTCCTCCTTATTGGCCCAGAGCGGCCAGGGCGCGGGCGCCAATGTCGCTCCGCCGGTGCATTTTTTCAAAAGAGATCTCGTCGCAGGCCGCATAGGCTTTTTTCAGGGCCTGGGGCAGGGTGGGGGCTGTGGCGGTGACGCCCAGTACCCGGCCGCCGCTGGTGACAAGGCGGCCGTCCTGCAAGGCGTCTCCCGCATGGTAGACCACCGCGCTGCCGTCGGGCAGCTGGCCGTTTTCCAGGCCAGTGATCTCCTTGCCCTTTTCGTAGGCCACCGGGTATCCGCCGCTGGCCAGCACCACGCAGGCCGCCGCGCCCTTGCTGAAGCGCACCTCCACGTCCTTCAGGCCGCCCTTGGTGGTGGCCAGCATGATCTGGAGCAGGTCGCTCTCCAACAGGGGCAGCACCACCTGGGTCTCCGGGTCGCCGAAGCGGCAGTTGTACTCAATGACCTTGGGGCCCTGGGGGGTCAGCATCAGGCCGAAGTAGAGGCAGCCCTTGAAGGGGCAGCCCTCGGCCTGCATGGCCCGGATGGTGGGCAGGAAGATGGTCTCCATGCACTGGGATGCGATCTCGGGGGTGTAGTAGGGGTTGGGGGCCACGGTGCCCATGCCGCCGGTGTTCAGGCCCTGGTCCCCGTCCAGCGCCCGCTTGTGGTCCATGCTGGAGACCATGGGCTTGAGGACGGTGCCGTCGGTGAAGCTGAGCACGCTCACCTCAGGGCCGGTGAGGAATTCCTCCACCACCACCTGGTTGCCGGAGGCACCGAACTTCTTGTCCTCCATGATCTCTTTCAGGGCATCCCGGGCCTCGGCCTCGTTCTGGCAGATGAGCACGCCCTTGCCCAGGGCCAGCCCATCGGCCTTCACCACCACCGGGTACTTGTCCCGGCCGCGGATGTACTCCATGGCACGGGCGGGGTCGTCAAAGACCTCGTACTCGGCGGTGGGGATGCAGTATTTCTTCATCAGGTCCTTGCTGAACACCTTGCTGGCCTCGATGCGGGCCGCGGCGGCGTTGGGGCCGAAGGCGGGGATACCCACCGCGGCCAGCTTGTCCACCATGCCCAGGGCCAGGGGATCGTCCTGGGCCACCACCACATAGTCGAAGGCTTCCTGCTTGGCAAACTCCACCATGGCATCCACATCGGTGGCCTTGATGGGCTTGCATTTGGCGTCGTAGCTGATGCCGCCGTTGCCGGGGGCGCACCAGATCTCCCCGCACAGGGGGCTCTTTTTCAGCGCGCGGATGATGGCGTGTTCACGCCCGCCGCCGCCTACAACCAAGATTTTCATGCTGTTTCTCCTCGGCTCAATGATGGAACAGACGCAGCCCGCAGAAGGCCATGACGATGCCGTAGCGGTTGCAGGTATCGATCACGTTCTGATCACGGATGGAGCCGCCGGGCTCCACGATGGCGGTGACGCCGCTGCGGCGGGCCCGCTGGATGTTGTCGCCGAAGGGGAAGAAGGCGTCGCTGCCCAGGGCCACGCCGCTCACCTTGCCCAGCCATTCCTTCTTTTCCTGGGCGGTGAGGGGCTCGGGCTGACGGGTGAAGGTCTCGGCCCACACCTCGTCCCCGATCACATCCTCGGGGGTCTCGCCCAGGTACACGTCGATGGCATTGTCCATATTGGGCTTGGTCACGTCCTCCCGGAAGGGCAGGCCCAGCACCTTGGGGTGATGGCGCAGCTGCCAGAAGTCGGCCTTGTTGCCGGCCAGGCGGGTGCAGTGGATCCGGCTCTGCTGGCCGGCGCCCACGCCGATGGTCTGGCCGTCCTGCACATAGCACACGCTGTTGGACTGGGTGTATTTCAGGGTGATGAGGCTGATCACCAGGTCCCGCTTCTGGGCCTCGGTGAGAGTCTTGTTCTCGGTGACGATGTTGGAGAGCATGGTCTCTGCGTTGATCTCCAGCTCGTTGCGGCCCTGCTCGAAGGTGATGCCGTACACCTGCTTGTGCTCGATGGGATCGGGCCGGTAGGCCGGATCAATGGCCACGATGTTGTAGTTGCCCTTCTTCTTGGTCTTGAGGATCTCCAGGGCTTCGGGCTCGTAGCCGGGGGCGATGATGCCGTCGCTCACCTCATGCTTGATGATCTGGGCGGTGGGCTCGTCGCACACGTCGGACAGGGCGATCCAGTCGCCGAAGCTGCTCATCCGATCGGCGCCCCGGGCCCGGGCGTAGGCGCAGGCCAGGGGGCTCAGTTCCATATCCGGGGCAATGTGGTACATCTGGCGCAGCACATCGTCCAGGGGCAGGCCCAGGGCGGCGCCGGCGGGGGAGACATGCTTGAAGGAGGCGGCCGCGCAGATGCCGGTGGCCTTCTTCAGCTCCCATACCAGCTGGATGCTGTTGAGCGCATCCAGGAAATTGATGTAGCCGGGCTTGCCGTTCAGCACGGTCACGGGCAGGTCGCTGCCGTCGGCCATAAAGATCCGCGCAGGCTTCTGATTGGGATTGCAGCCATATTTCAATGCCAGTTCGTTCATATTCCGATTCCGTTCCTTTCCGAGACAGTGCTCACTTTTTCTTTTTCTTGCCGGGCACGGCGGTGTATTTGTTCAGAATCACATCCTCATAGTCACCGCTGTCCAGCTCAATGGCCCGCACAAACAGGCTGACCTTGTTCTCCTCATTCAGGGCTTCCCACAGCTTGCCGGCCCACTCGTTGGGGTCCGACTCGTCCACCGGCACCCGGATGGGCTCCCCCGCAAAGCTGGGCAGGGGATTGCCGTTGGTCTTGTAGGTGCTGAGGAAGTGCCCCTCCCCGGCCACCGGCTGGGGATAATCGAAGGTCTGGCGCAGCACGCTCTCCCCGTTGCCGTCGTTGCTCTTGAGGATGCTCAGCTTGTAGCCGCCCTTTTTCATGCTCACCACGCCGCTGATGCGGGGGGTCCAGTTGGGGCCGTCGTCCTCAAAGGTGCGGGTGGCCAGGGCGGCCTCGAAGTCGTAGCCGGGCCAGCAGCCGGCCTTGAGAAAATCGTAGATGGTGTTGGTCTGGTCGCCGTTGGTGACGATGGTGGTATCGCCGATGGTCAGCACCGGGTTGTAGATGATGAGATGGGGGTCCTCCATCTTGGCCGGGTCGGCGGCCAGGGTCTGGATGCCGCCCTCAATGACGCTGAACACCCGGTTGCGGCTGTTGGCGCTGCGGCCCATGATGAAATAGGCCACCATGGCCTTTTTGCCGTCGGGGGAAAGGCCGATGCAGATGCCCCGGCCGGGGTACTCGTTGGCCGCCAGATATTTATACAGATTCTTTTTCATAGCAATACCTCCATCTTTGACGAAAGATCCTGTTTCAGCGGATCTCGCCGCTGCACACCATGGCCACCGCCTTGGGCAGCAGCTTCCACTCGGCCTGCTCCATCACCCGCCGCTGCAAAGTCTCGGGGGTGTCGTTGGGCAGGATGTCCACCGCCTTCTGCAACAGGATGGGCCCCCCGTCGCACTCCTCATTCACAAAATGCACGGTGGCGCCGGTGACCTTGCAGCCCCGGGCCAGGGCGGCCTGATGGGGCCGCAGCCCGTACATGCCGGGGCCGCAGAAGCTGGGGATGAGGGCCGGGTGCACGTTGAGGATCCGCCGGGGATAGGCCTGGATGATCCGGGGCCCCAGCACCGACAGAAAGCCCGCCAGCACCACCAGGTCGATCTGGTGGCTCTGGAGCGCCTCCAGGATGGCCTCGTCAAACTGGGCCCCGTCGGCATATTCCTTGCGGTTCACCACGCAGCTCTCCACGCCGGCCTTGGCCGCCCGCTCCAGGGCATAGACCCCCGGCTTGGAGGAGACCACCAGACAGATCCGGCCGTCGGGGTTTTCTCCCCGGGCCTGGCTGTCCAGCAAGGCCTGCAGGTTGGTGCCGCCGCCGCTTACCAGTACCGCGATCTTCAGCACAGCTCCACACCTTCGCCTTCCACAATCTCGCCCAGGATGTAGGCGTCTTGGCCGTTGGCCTTCAGCACTTCCAGGGCCTTGTTTGCGTCCTCGGCGGCCACGGTGAGCACCATGCCCACGCCCATGTTGAAGGTGTTGAACATATCCCGCTCGGGGATGTTGCCGGTCTTCTGCAAAAGACCGAAGATGGCGGGGGTGCGCACGTCGCTCTTTTGGATGCGGGCGGCGCAGCCCTTCTTCAGGCTGCGGGGGATGTTCTCATAGAATCCGCCGCCGGTGATGTGGCTGACGCCCTTCACCTTCACCTGGTCCATCAGGGCCAGAACCGGCTTGACGTAGATGCAGGTGGGCCGCAGCAGGGCCTCGCCCAGGGTGCAGCCCAGCTCGTCATAGTAGACCTTGACGTTTTCGGGGTGGGCCTCCAGGTCGAAAATCTTGCGCACCAGGCTGAAGCCGTTGGAGTGGACGCCCGAAGAGGGCAGGGCAATGATCGCGTCCCCGGGCTTCATGTCCTCGTTGGAGAGGATGCGGCTCTTGTCCACCGCGCCCACCGTAAAGCCGGCCAGGTCGTACTCGTCCTCCGGGTAGAAGCCGGGCATCTCGGCGGTCTCGCCGCCCACCAGGGCAGCCCCCGCCTGCACGCAGCCCTCGGCCACGCCCTTCACCAGCTCGGCGATCCGCTCAGGCACGTTTTTGCCGCAGGCGATGTAATCCAGAAAGACCAGGGGCTTGGCGCCGGCGCAGATCACGTCGTTGACGCACATGGCCACACAGTCGATGCCCACGGTGTCGTGCTTGTCCATCAAAAAGGCAATCCGCAGTTTGGTGCCCACCCCGTCGGTGCCGCTGATGAGCACCGGGTGGGGCATATCGGTGCAGTCCAGTTCAAACAGGCCGCCGAAGCCGCCCAGCCCGCCGATACAGCCGGGGGTGGTGGTGCGGGCCACATAGCCCTTCATCAGTTCCACAGCGCGATAGCCGGCGGTGATGTCCACGCCGGCGGCGGCATAGCTGGCAGAATAGCTCTTTTCCATGATTACTGTCTCCTCTCAAGATTGGGTCCGGCCACGGACCGGGGGGTTACAGGCTTTTGTTCTTGTTGGTCTGGCTCAGGGGGATACTGAAGGGGTCTTCCAGGGGCTCTTCCGGGGCGGGCACCGGGTACTTGCCGGTGAAGCAGCCGGTGCAGAACCCGCAGTGGGAGTGAATGGCCAGCTGCTGCACATGTTCCACGCTCAGGTAGCCCAGGGTGTCGGCCCCGATGATCTCGTTGATCTGCTCGATGGTGCGCCCGGTGGCGATCAGCAGCTTCTGGTCGGGAATGTCGGTGCCGAAATAGCAGGGATGGGTGAAGGGGGGCGCCGAGATCCGATAGTGGACCTCCTTGGCGCCGGCGTCCCGCAGCAGCTTGATGGTGCGGGTACTGGTGGTGCCGCGCACCACGCTGTCGTCCACCAGCACCACCCGCTTGCCCCGTACGGTGGAGGCAATCACGTTCAGTTTGAGGCGCACGCTGCTCTCCCGCTGCTTCTGGCTGCCCTGGATGAAGGTGCGGCCGATGTACTTGTTCTTGATAAAGCCCACCCCGTAGGGGATGCCGCTCTCCTCCGCATAGCCCAGGGCCGCGTCCAGCCCGGAATCCGGCGCACCGATGACCACATCGGCCTCCACCGGGTGCTCCTGGGCCAGAAAACGACCGGCCTGCTTGCGGGCCTCATGGACGCAGGTGCCCTCCAGCACGCTGTCGGGCCGGGCAAAATAGACATACTCAAAGACACAGATGGTGTGGGGAGCGGTGCCGCAGTGCTCCTCCAGGCTGCGCAGGCCGCTGCGGTCGGCCACCACGATCTCGCCGGGCTTCACATCCCGCACAAAGGTGGCGCCCACCGCGTCCAGCGCGCAGCTCTCACTGGCAAAGGCCCAGCCGCTGCCGTCGGGAAGCTCGCCGATGCACAGGGGCCGGAACCCGTTGGGGTCCCGGGCGGCCAGCAGCTTGGTGGGGCTCATGATCACCAGGCTGTAGGCGCCCTTGATCTGATCCATGGTCATGCTGAGGGCGGCCTCGATGCTGGGGGCTTTCAGCCGGTTGTTGGTAAGCACATAGCTGATCACCTCGGTGTCGGAGGAGCCGTGGAAAATGGCGCCGTTCATCTCCAGTTCATGGCGCAGGACGGCGGCGTTCACCAGGTTGCCGTTGTGGCACAGGGCCATGGAGCCCTTGCAGTGGCGCACCACCATGGGCTGGGCGTTGGCCCGCACCCGGCTGCCGCTGGTGGCATAGCGCACATGGCCGGTGGCCATCTTGGCGCCCTGGGGCAGCCCGGCCAGCACCGAAGGGGTGAACACCTCGTTCACCAGCCCCAGGTCCCGGTGGCCGGAGATGACGCCGTCCACATTCAGGGCGATGCCGCAGCTCTCCTGGCCCCGGTGCTGCAGCGCGTAGAGCGCCGAGTAGGTGGCCGAGATCATGTCGGTGGCCCCGGTCTTGTCATAGATACCGAAAACGCCGCATTCCTCATGCAGACCCGAAACATTCATATCACACATAAAACTTCCCTTTTAAACGGCCAAAGCGCCGCGTGCCGTACCCTCCCCCAAAAAGGGGAAGGAGCGGCCCGCTGCGCGGGACTCAGTCGGATAAAATTGCAAATTTTTTAGCCCAGCAGCCGCTTCATGACCTCCTGGTAAGCGTCGGCCTCGCCGCCCAGATCCCGGCGGAACAGATCCTTGTCCAGGTGAGCGTTGGTGGTGGCATCCCAGAAACGGCAGGTGTCGGGGCTGATCTCGTCGGCCAGGATGATGGTGCCGTCGGCCAGGCGGCCAAACTCCAGCTTGAAGTCGATCAGGCGGATGTTGGCCTCCAGCAGGATCTTCTTGAGGATCTCGTTGATCTTGAAGGCGTAGTCGGAGATGGTGTCGATCTCCTCCTGGGTGGCCAGGCCCAGGGCCAGGGCATGGTAGTGGTTGATGAGGGGGTCATGCAGGTCGTCGTTCTTGTAGCTGAACTCCAGGGTGGGGGCCTTCAGGGGAGTGCCCTCCTTCACGCCCAGCCGCTTGGAGAAGCTGCCGGCGGCCACGTTGCGGATGATGACCTCCAGGGGAACGATCTGCACCTTCTTGACCAGGGTGTCCCGGTCGTTCAGCTCCTCCACATAGTGGGTGGGGATGCCCTCTTTTTCCAGCTTCTGCATCAGGGCGTTGCTGAGCTTGTTGTTCACGATGCCTTTGTCCCGGATGGTGCCCTTCTTGGCGCCGTCGCCGGCGGTGGCGTCATCCTTGTAGTGCACCATCACGATGGAGGGGTCCTCGGTGGCGAAAACCTGCTTGGCTTTGCCTTCGTACATCTGGTCCAGAATTTTCATGATCGTTTCCTCTTTCCTTTTGATTTTTATGTCTTCTTACAAGGGATATTCAGGACAGTTCGGCCTGGAGCGCGGCCTCTTTCTGGGCAATCTGACGGCCCATCTCTACCCGGGCCTCATCCAGCTTTTTGGCCAGCTCCTCGTCGCTCACCGCCAGGATCTGAGCGGCCAGCACCGCCGCATTCTTGGCGCCGTTCAGGGCCACGGTGGCCACGGGAATGCCGCTGGGCATCTGCACGGTGGCCAGCAGGGCGTCCAGCCCGTCCAGGGCGCCGCCCTTCATGGGGATGCCGATCACCGGCAGGGTGGTGTTGGCGGCAAAGGCGCCGGCCAGGTGGGCCGCCATGCCGGCGGCGCAGATGATGGCCCCGAACCCGTTGGCCCGGGCGCTGCGGGCAAACTCCGCCGCCTGGGCGGGGGTGCGGTGGGCGCTGAGAATGTGGGCCTCACAGGGAATTTCAAACTTTTTCAGTTCGGCGCAGGCGGCCTTCACCACCGGCCAGTCACTGTCGCTGCCCATGATGACGGCGACCTTCTTGCGGTTTTCCATAGATAACTCTCCTTCTCCTTCATCCTCCGCAGGGGCGGGGGAACTTCTCTTGGACCCGGACAAACAAAAAAGGCAGTGGGCAAAAAAGATGCACCACGGCCTTTAAAAGGATTCCGGCACGAAAAAGAAAGACAAGCGCGCGGCCTTGTAAAAGGAAGATACACGGGTGCCCTGCTTGTGAACGCGAAGGAAAATAGAACCTTGATACGATTCTTTGGTCAAGACAAATCCGCTCCTTCCCGGCCTGGCCGCTCTTGCTGTTACTTCTATAGTAAGGCAGAAAAAAGTAAAAATCAATACCATTCCCCGCCCGCCAAAAGATTTTTGGCCAAAGCGACAGAGGCGGCGAACTTTCCCGGGGGTTTTTGTGGCCTTTCACAAGATATAGGGGAAAAAGGGCAGCAGGTTGCACAATAAATAGTATGACTTATTCGGGCGTTTGCCCCACTCGGAGAGAAAAATCTTGTGCGGAGTTCCCCCTTCCCCTATAATGAAAATATGTCCGGCGCTTTTGCCGGCAGGAGAAAAGGAAAAGGAGAGAAAATGCCATGGAAATGCGGGAAATGTTTGCCCAGCGCATGAGCCGCCTGGGCACCGAGTCGGCCTTTGAGGTGCTGAAGAAGGCCAATGAACTGGAAGCCGCCGGGAAAGAGGTGGTCCATCTGGAGATCGGCCAGCCCGACTTCACCACCCCGGACAACATCATCCAGGCGGCCTACAAGGCCATGCTGGACGGCTGCACCGGCTACACCACCACCCAGGGCATCCCGGAACTCCGCCAGGCCATCGCCGAGTATTATGCCGCCGAGCGGAACGTGCCCGCCAGCGCCGACGAGGTGGTGGTGGTGCCCGGGGGCAAGCCCATCATGTTCTTCACCATGCTGGCCCTCATTGAGCCCGGGGATGAGGTGCTCTACCCGGACCCCGGATTCCCCATCTATGAGTCCTGCATCCGCTTTGCGGGGGGCATCCCGGTGCCCATGCCCATTTTGCAGGAGAACGGCTTCAAGGTGGATGTGGAGCGGATGAAGGCCCAGGTGAGCGAAAAGACCAAGCTGATCATCCTGAACAGCCCGGGCAACCCCACCGGCGGCGTGCTGGACAGGGAGGACGTGGAGGCCATTGCCCAGGTGGTGCGCACCACCAACGCCATGGTGATGAGCGACGAGATCTACGATCGGCTGATCTTCACCGGCCAGAAGCCCTTCAGCATCGCCTCCATCCCGGACATGAAGGAGCGCACCATTATCCTGAACGGCTTTTCCAAGACCTACGCCATGACCGGCTGGCGGCTGGGGTACGGCATCATGAACCGGGAGATGGCTGAGAAGGTGACCCTTCTGATGGTGAACTCCAACTCCTGCGCCGCCAACTTCACCCAGGTGGCGGCCATTGAGGCCATCCGGGGCCCCCAGGACAGTGTGGAGCGGATGCGCCGGGCCTACCAGGAGCGGCTGGAGTACCTCACCGGGGCCCTGAACCAGATCGAAGGGATGGAGTGCCTGATGCCCGGCGGTTCCTTCTACGCCTTCCCCTCCATCGAAAAGCTGGGGGTGGACGACAAGGAATTTGCGGACCGGCTGCTGAATGAGGGAGGCGTGGCGGCCCTGGCGGGCAGCGCCTTCGGCATCTACGGCAAGGGGCATATCCGGCTTTCCGCCGCCAACAGTATGGAAAACCTGCGCCGGGCGGTGGAGCTGCTGGGGGCCTTTGTGGAGAAGATCCGGGCCGAAAAGCAGTGAGCGGCTATCCGGCCTGCCGGGGGCGGGCCGAAATGATTACTTTATTATAAAGGAGAGGACGAATGGGATTTTCTGTGGAGGCGAGCGTACCGGCTCTCACCGTATTCATTCAGGGGCTGCTCAGTTTCTTTTCCCCCTGCGTGCTGCCGCTGGTGCCCCTGTACATCAGCTATCTGGCAGGCGGCGCCCGGGTAACAGGGGAGGACGGTGTCAGCCGCTATCCCCACAAAAAAGTGCTGATCAACACCTTCTTTTTTGTGGTGGGCATCAGTTTTGCCTTTTTCCTGCTGGGGCTGGGCTTCACGGCGCTGGGACGCTTTTTCACCGGCGGCAAGGTCTGGTTTACCCGGGCGGCCGGCCTCATCATGATCCTGTTCGGCCTGTACCAGCTGGGGGTGTTCGGCCAGAGCCGGGCCCTGGCCGGGGAGCACCGGCTGCCCTTCCGGCTGGATCGGTGGGCCATGAATCCCCTCACGGCCCTGGTGCTGGGCTTCACCTTCAGCTTTGCCTGGACCCCCTGTGTGGGGCCCACCCTCAGCAGTGTGCTGCTCATGGCCTCCTCGGCCTCCGGCGGGGCGGGCTTTGTGCTGGTGGGGGTGTACACCCTGGGCTTTGTGATCCCCTTTTTGGCAGTGGGGCTTTTTACCGGCCAGGTGCTGGACTTCTTCCGCCAGCATGTGCAGGTGGTGCGCTATACCGTCAAGGCAGGAGGTGTGCTGCTGATCCTTATGGGTCTGATGACCCTGGGAGGCATGATGGGGCGGTTTTCCTCCCTGATGGCCTCTCTGGGCCAGGAGAGCACTCCCTCCCAGAGCCAGAGCGCCGACCCTTCTTCTGAGGCGTCCTCCCAGGCGCAGGGCGGGAGTGATTCGGAGAGCACTTCTTCCCAGGCCCCGCAGGAGGAGGTATATCCTGCGCCGGATTTCACCCTCACCGACCAGTACGGCAACACCCACACCCTGTCGGACTACAAGGGCAAGGTGGTGTTCCTGAACTTCTGGGCCACCTGGTGCGGCCCCTGCCAGAGCGAGATGCCCGAGATCCAGCAGCTGTATGAGGAGCACGGGCTCAATGAGGAGGACCTGGTGGTGCTGGGGGTGGCAAACCCCGTCACCGACGAGGCCCCCGGCAACGTCGACAAGAGCCGGGAAGAGGTGGAGGCCTTCCTCTCTGACAACGGCTATACCTTCCCGGTGATGATGGATGAGACCGGCCAGGTGCTGGCGGATTACGGCATCAGCGCCTTCCCCACCACCTTTATGATCGACGCCGAGGGCAACCTGTTCGGCTATGTGGCCGGCGCCATCGACCTGGAGATCATGGAGGACATCGTCCAGCGGACCATGACCGGCCAGCGCAAGTAAGACAAAAAGCAGAGAGCCCCGGCCTTGAGTGCCGGGGCTCTCTGCTTTTTGTGTAAGGGGAAATGGCAAAAGCGTTTATCCGCATCCGCCGCAGCGGGCGCAGGCAGCGGGGGTGACGGCGCAGCCGCCAAGGGCGGTCTCCCGCAGCTCAGCGGGCAGACGGCGCCCCACGTTGTACATGGCGGCCAGCATCTCGTCAAAGGGGATGAGCTGGGGCACACCGCTGAGGGCCATCTCGGCGGCCACCAGGGCGTTGGCCACCCCGGCGGCGTTCCGGCTCTGGCAGGGGTATTCCACCAGCCCGCCCACCGGGTCGCACACCAGGCCCAGCATGTTCATCATGACGGTGGAGGCTGCGTCCAGGGATTGCTGAGGCGTGCCGCCCATCAGTTCCACCGCGGCCGAGGCCGCCATGGCGGCGGCCACGCCCACTTCGGCCTGGCAGCCGCCCACCGCGCCGGCCACCGTGGCGTTGCGCATGGCCAGGTAGCCCACCGCGCCGGCGTTGAACAGCCCGTCCAGCAGCCTCTCGTCCGAGATGCGGTATTCCTCCTGTAAGGCCAGCAGCAGCCCGGGCACCACCCCGGAAGAACCGGCGGTGGGGGCGGCCACGATCAGGCCCATGGAGGCGTTCACTTCCAGTACGGCCATGGCGTAGGTGATGGCCCGCTGAAGTACCGGCCCGCAGAGGGCTTTCTTTTTGGCGGCATGGGTGGCCAGCCGCTTGGCCTCTCCGCCGATCAGCCCGCCCATGGACCGCACCGGCGTTTTCAGGGGCTGGGTGGCGGATTCCCGCATGATCTCCAGGGCGCGGGCCATCCGGGATTCCACCCGGTCGGGAGCCGTCTCGCCCTCTTCACATTCCCGGCGGCGCATCACCTGGGAGATGAGGCAGCCCTCCTGGGCACACAGCTCCAGCAGCTCTGCTCCGTTTCGAAACTCCATCTTGCCGCCTCCTTATGACTGGACGATCATCACGTCGTGGATATAGGGGTTGGTCTTCAACTCCTCGGTGATCCCCTCAGGCAGCCGCCCGTCGGACTCGATGATGCTGTAGGCCGTGTGGCCCTTGCTCTCCCGGAACAGCCGCATGAAGGCCAGATTCACGCCCCGGTCGCTGAGCACCTTGGTGATGTGGGCCACCACGCCGGGCTTGTCCTGGTGGACGGCAATCACCGCCGAGTATTCGCCGGTGAAGTCCACCTCCACCCCGTTGATACCCACGATCTTCACCTTGCCGCCGCCCAAAGAGACACCCCGAACCTTCAGGGTCTGGCCGGCAGCGTTCTCCATCTGGATATCCACCGTGTTGGGATGCAGGTCGGTCTCGGTCTCGTTGGGGGTGAAGGTGAAGTCCAGCCCCCGCTGCCGGGCGATCTCAAAGGAATCCCGGATATGACGGTCATCGGTGGCAAAGCCCAGAATGCCGCCCAGCAGGGCCCGGTCGGTGCCGTGGCCCCGGTAGGTCTTGGCAAAAGAGCCGTAGAGGGTGAACTCTACCCGGGTGAGGGGCGGGGCCAGCATCTTCTGTGCCAGCCCGGCAATCACCGCCGCACCGGCAGTGTGGGAGCTGGAGGGCCCGATCATGTTGGGCCCCAGCACGTCAAACACGCTGATGAAGGACATTTTTTATACCTCAGGTACAGCTTTCTTGTTGATAAACTTTCTGTAAATGGTATCCACAATGGTGCCGATGGCGTTGTCGCCGGACACATTGCAGGCGGTGCCGAAGGAATCCTGGGTGATGTACAGGGCCACCATGATGGCGCAGATGGGGCCGTTCACGTCGCCGGCCTCCACGCCGAACACCATGTACAGGAAGGGCAGGGCGGTCATGATGGAGCCGCCGGGGGCGCCGGGAGAGGCCACCATGGCGATGCCCAGGGTCATGATGAAGGGCACCACGGTGTGCAGGCCGATGGGCAGCTGGTACATCAGGCAGACCGCGGTGGCGCAGGCAGTGATGGTGATCATGGAGCCGGCCATGTGGATGTTGGCGCACAGGGGAACCACGAAGTTGCGGATCTCATCCAGGATGCCGTCCTTGCGGGCGCACTCCAGGTTGACGGGGATGGTGGCCGCCGAGGACTGGGTGCCGATGGCGGTGGCATAGCCGGGGATCTGGTTGCGCAAAAGGACGAAGGGATTCTTGCCGGAGACAGCGCCTGCCACCAGGAACTGGATGACGATGTAGATCAGGTGCATGGCGATGACCACCAGGAACACCTTCCACAGGATGCTCAGGATGGCGAAGGTCTTGCCGGAGTAGGTCATGTTGGTGAAAGTGCCGCAGATGTACAGGGGCAGCAGGGGGATGATGACAGTGTGCAGCACCTTGTCAATGATGGTGGAGAAGTCCTCCATACCGTGGTACAGGCTGTCACCGATGGTCTTGCCCCGCATGGTGGACAGGCACAGGCCCAGCACAAAGGCCAGGGTCACGGCGGAGAGAGTGTCCAGCAGGGGCGGAATGGAGAGGGAGAAGTAGCTTTCCAGCGAGACGTCGGCGGTGGCGGCGATCTGGTCCAGCGCGCCCTCACTCATAAAGGAGGGGAACAGGCTGGAGGACACCAGGTAGGAGGCCGAGCCGGCCACCAGGGTGGAGAAGTAGGAGAGAGCCACTGTGATCACCAGCAGCTTGCCTGCTCCGCTGCGCAGGTTCGCGATGCCCATGGTCACATAGGCGACGATCATCAGAGGGATGATGAAGGAAAGGAAGGTGCTGAAGATAGAGGACAGGGTGACCACTACCCGGTTAAACCATTCCGGCATGAAGCTGCCGAAGAGAATACCCACGATAATGGCGATGATGAGCTTTGGGATAAGCCCCAACCGAAACTTTTTCTCTGCCATGATTATTCCTCCCATTGCAGACAGGTTGTGTGAAATCAACATCGTGGATTTCCTTAAAATCTTTGTTGACTTCCTGATAACATTAGTGTATCATGACCATAAGATTTAATCAAATGAACGAATTTGATGATTTCGATTAAAAAAATTCATAATAGTTCGGGGATGGTCGGCAAGGGAGGCGAGGAAATGGAACTGCGCCAGATCAGCACCTTCATCCGGGTGGCCCAGTTTGAGAGTTTTTCCAAGGCGGCGGCCAGTCTGGGGTATTCCCAGTCGGCGGTGACAGTACAGATCCGCCTTCTGGAGGAAGAGTTGAACGTGCGCCTGTTTGATCGGATGTACAAGCGGGTATCCCTCACCGGCCAGGGGCGCAAATTTCTGGAATGTGCCTACAACATCATCCAGGAGGTGAACCACGCGGCCCTGTCCCTGTCGGTGGAGGGGGAACTGAGCGGCCAGCTCCATGTGGGCACGCTGGAATCCCTGTGCTATGCCCGCCTGCCCGGTATTGTGCGCCAGTTTCGCACCCTTTATCCCAAGGTGAACCTGCAAATCACCGTGGGCATCCCGGAGGAACTGATCGGCAAGATGGACCGGGGCGAAGTGGACCTGATTTACATCCTGGACGACCCCCTCTATTCCAACAGCTGGAACAAGCTGATGGAGGAGAAAGAGGAGATCGTGATGGTGGCTTCGCCGGCCCTGGGCCGGGTATTGGGGCCGGGCAAGCACACCCTGGAGCAGCTGATGGACTGCCCCTTTTATCTCACCGAGAGGGACGCCAACTACCGCCGCTTTCTGGACCGGCGTCTGGCCGCCCGGGGCCGCTCGGTGACCCCGGCGCTGGAGAGCAGCTATGCTTCTTTTTTGCTGCAAGTGCTGGAGACCACCGAGGGACTCTCCTACCTGCCCCGCTTTTTGGTGGAGGAGCGGGTGCGCCAGGGGCGGCTGAGTGTGGTGGAGATGGAGGATCTGAGGTCGGTGATGTATGGCCAGATCTTCTCCCACAAGGAAAAATGGATCACCCAGGAGATGAAGGAGTTTGTCCGCCTGTGTGCCCGGGCAGCCCCGGAGCCGGCCCCTCAATGAAAGATTGGACAAAGCGCCTGTCTGTGAAACATCGGTTGCACAGGCAGGCGCTTTTTGCAAAAGGACAGAAAGGAAATCGGATGACATGAAAAAAGAGAAAACCCCGCAGGAGCAGGCAGCCTATGAGGCGAAGAGAGCGGCCCAGAGGCGGCAGTGGGCCATCGCTCACCCGGAACAGACCCGCCGCTACGGTCGGGAATTTTACAAGCGGAACCAGGAAAAGCGCAAAGCCTACAGCCGGGAGTACAATCGGCAGCACCGGGAGGAACGGCATGCCTATGCCCGGGAATATTACCGCCGCAAAAAGGCCGAAAATCCCAACTATGTGCGGGAGCTGAACCAGCGGGACAAGGAGCGTCGCCTGGCCAAGGCTGCCGCCCTGGCGGCCCGGAAGGCGGAGGCCCGTCGGCTGGCCCGGCACCAGTATTACATGGAAAACCGCCTGGAGATCTGCCGCCGTCTGCTGACCGAATATGCCTATCGCAGCATCGAGCGGATCAAGGCCCTGATCCCGGAGAGGGTGGAGGCCTATCTGCGGGCCTATCCCTTTGAGGAGTGCGGCGACCGGCTGATCCGGGCCGTTCTGTTCCGGCATTTCCAGCTTCGCTCCCGGCAGGCAGAATATGAGGACTGCTACGAGGCGGGGATGCTGGCTTACCTGTACAGCATCCACCGATGCGCGGTGCTGGAATGTTCCTATACCGTCCCCTATATCCGCAAGATGGTGCGCATTTATGTGAACTGCGCCCTGGTGGTGTACCATGACACCCGGGAACTCTGCCGAAAAAACCAGCTCTCGGAGGTTCGTCTGGATGCGGACCCCACCGGCCGCCGGTATTGAAAGGGAAAAGGCCGTGTCTGTGTCGGGCAAGCTGCCTGCCGGCAGGGCAAACAGTGTGTGCTTTGCAAAAAAAGAGCGCCAAACCAAACGGTTTGACGCTCTTTTACTTGGTGCGGAAGATGGGACTTGAACCCACACGTCATGGACACACGCACCTCAAACGTGCCTGTCTGCCGATTCCAGCACTTCCGCATATTTCACAGCTCAAACGATACATTTAAACTGCAAAATGTATTCTATCATATCTGCGGGGCAAAAGTCAAGGTGTTTTGGGGATTTGTGGGTGGGGATTTTCAGGGCGCCTTGCCCTCGTCCAGAGAGGGCGGGGCAGGGCTGTCCGTATTCTGGGGAGCCAGGCGGGTCACGGCGTCCAGCCGGCGCTGCATCTGCCGGCTGCGCACCCCCACCAGTTTTTCCAGCTCGTCGCCGGCCTGGGTGATGCGGCTCTGGGTCTGGGCCAGGGCGGCGGTGAAGTTCTGGAACTCGCTGCGCACGCTGCCCAGCACCGCCCACACCTCGCTGCTCCGCTTCTGGATGGCCAGGGTGCGGAACCCCATCTGCAAGCTGTTCAGAAGGGCGGACATGGTGGTGGGGCCGGTCACGATGATGCGGAACTCCCGCTGGATCTTTTCTGAGATGCCCCGGCGCACCACCTCGGCGTACAACCCCTCCACCGGCAGGAACATCACCCCGAAATCGGTGGTGTAGGGGGGCTCAATGTACTTGTCGTGAATGTCCTTGGCAAAACTGCGCACCCGGCGTTCCAGCTCCTTGGCGGCGGCCTCCACGGCGGCGGGATCTCCCTGGTCGCAGGCGTCCATGAGGGCCGCATAGGAATCGGAGGGAAACTTGGCGTCAATGGGCAGCCACACCGGCGCCTGGCCGTCGCCGGGCAGCCGCAGGGCAAATTCCACCCGCTCGGTGCTGCGGGGGCGGGTGGCTACGTTCTCGGCATACTGGTCCCGGGTGAGCAGCTGCTCCAGGATGGCCTTCAGCTGGGTCTCTCCCAAAATACCCCGGGTCTTCACATTGCTGAGCACCTTTTTCAGGTCTCCCACCCCGGCGGCCAGGTTCTGCATTTCTCCCAGCCCCTTGTACACACTCTCCAGCTGCTCGGTCACCTGGCGGAAACTGTTGTTCAGCTTGTCCTCCAGCGTCTTTTGCAGAGTTTCGTCCACGGTGCGGCGCATCTCGGTGAGCTGGCGGTCGTTTTCCTGCTGGAGGGCGCTCAGCCGCCGCTCGGTGGCCTGGCGCAGGTTTTCCAGCTTCTGCTCACTTTGCACCGCGCTGGAGTGGAGCTGTTCGTTCATCTGGCTCAGCTGGGTGGCCAGCAGCCGTCCCAGCTGCTGGCTGGCCTCCTGGAGGTGGCGGTCCTGCATCTCCCCGGTCTGCTTCTGGGCCAGGGCCTGCTGCTGGCCGGCCGCGCTCAGCTGCTGGCTGAAGGAGGAGGCTAGCTCCTGCCGGGCCGAGCGAATCTCGGCCAGAAGATTCTGGCGCACCTGCTCCAGATCCTCGCCGGTCAGCCCCTCCCGGCGGCGGAGAAGGGAAGCCAGGCTGCACAAAAAGGCCAGCAGGGCCAAGAGAAGAGTGGCAAGTTCCATAAAGCCTCCTGTCGGGGGGATAACTGGGCCCCGGATCACATAGGAATGAAAATACAATACCTCAGTATAATGAGGGCGTTTGAAAAAATCAAGCGGAGGCGAAGGAGTATGGAACCAAGAAAAAATCTCAAAAGAGTGGTGGGCTTGGGCTGCTGCCTGATCCTGGGCTTTGGGGCGGCGCTGTGGCTGGGCACCGGCGGCACTCAGAGCACCGGCGCCGACTGGGACAGCCGCTGCATCCCGGACGACAGCTTTTTTACCGAGTCGGTGGTGGAGGGAGAGCCGGAAATTTCAAAGCGGGTCTTCCTCACCTTTGATGACGGCCCCAGCCCCACCACCGAGAAGATCCTGGATATTTTAAAGGAAGAGCAGGTGCCGGCCACCTTTTTTGTGGTGGCGGCGGAAAACAATGAGCAATATCTCCCCATTCTGGCGCGCACGGCTGCCGAGGGGCACCAGATCGCCCTGCACAGCTGCAGCCATGATTACAGCCGGATCTATCAGAGCCCGGAAGCTTTTTGGAAAGACATCAAGGAGCTGAAGGAGAAACTGGAGCCCTATGTGGACCCGGACGCCCTCACCTGGCTGCGCTTTCCCGGGGGAAGCACCAACACGGTGAGCCGGCGCTACGGGGGAAGTGGCATCATGAAAACCCTCAAAAATCAGGCCGAGCAGGCCGGCTATCACTATGTGGACTGGAACCTCTGCGCCGAGGATGCCCGGGGCACGCACCCGGACGCGGAGGAGATTTTGCGGAACGTGACCCGGGATGTGGAGGATAAACACACCTGTGTGGTGCTGATGCACGACACCAAAGCCACCGGCACCACTGCGGAGGCCCTGCCGGACATCATCCAGTGGTTCCGGGAGAAAGAATACCAGTTCTGCCGGGTGCAGGAGCTGGAAAAGGAAGAAAAATAAAGGGCAAACATGAAATGTGCATTGTAATATAGACAAAAGTAGTGTATGATATTTGTAACTTTTTCTGAAAGCCAGGGGAAAAGCCCCTTTTACAGCTCAGAATCCGATGGCAAACAGGCCCCTACAAGCGGGAAGGCGCGGGAATGAACGGGAAAACTTCGAAAAACGTGGCGCTTTGCGGTTTGCTGGGGGCCCTGTCCCTGGTGGTGCTGAGTCTGGGCGGGCTGATCCCCGCAGCTACCTTCTGTGCGCCCGCCCTCAGCGGCATCCTGATCCTGATCGGGGCCAGCGAGTGCGGTGTGGGGCAGGGGTGGCTGCTCTACCTGGCGGTGGCGGCGCTGAGCTTTTTGCTGGTGCCGGAGCGGGAGACGGCCTTTGTATTTGTCTTTTTCCTGGGATATTACCCGCTGCTGAAAATCCGACTGGAACGGGTGAGGCCCCGCCCCCTGCGGTGGCTGCTGAAAGCGGCTGTTTTCAACGGGGGCATCGGGCTGGCCTATGGGCTGCTGGCGCTGCTGTTCCCGCTGCCGCAGGCCGAAGACCCGGGGATGGCCCGGGTGCTGTGGCTTGTGCTGCTGGCGCTGGGCAACCTGACCTTTTGGGTGTATGACCTGGCTCTGGTGCGGGTGGTGTGGCTCTACAACCAAAAGCTGCGGGGCAGGTTCCATCGGAAAGGCTGAGCTTCAGAAAAAGAATTCAAAAAAGGAAGGTGAAGATCCTCAGAGCGGACAGAAAAGCGCCTGGCCCCACGCAGGCCGAGCATGGAGAGCTCGGCGCGCCCTTGCAGGGCGAACGTGCGGGTGACGAGGAGAAGGATCATCGAAAGATTCGGCGGATATCCTTCTGGCGGGCAGCCCGGCCGCCAAAAGCAGGAAGAGAAAAAGGGGCAGCAATGCCGCAACAGACTTTTCCCGCACAGGGTGTACAAAATTGACGTTTTCATGTTTTTTGGATAGAGGGGGCGGACACATTTCCCTGGGAAAGTGCGCCTTTGCCCCAAGAGAGGATAAAATTATGTGTGGTATAGTTGGTTATATTGGCAGCCGCAACGGCACGGATGTGCTGATGGAAGGGCTTTCCAAGCTGGAATACCGGGGCTATGACTCGGCCGGCGTGGCTCTCACCATCAGCAATGAGATTCGGATCATCAAGGCCAAGGGCCGCCTGGCGGTCCTGAAAAAGAAGATTGAGGAGCAGAACCTGCCGGTCTGCCACTGCGGCATCGGCCACACCCGCTGGGCCACCCACGGAGAACCCAGCGATGTGAACAGCCATCCTCACACCAGCGGCCGGGTGACCATCGTGCACAACGGCATTGTGGAAAATTACGGCAAACTGAAGGAAAATCTCCTCAAGCAGGGTTACACCTTTGAGAGCGACACCGACACCGAGGTGCTGGCCAAGCTCATCGATTCCTGCTATCACGGCGATCCCCTGGCCGCCATGATCGATGCGCTCTCCAAGGTGCGGGGCAGCTACGGCCTGGCCGTGCTGTTCTCGGATTTCCCCGACACCATTTTCTCCGCCCGTAAGGAGAGCCCCCTCATCGTGGGCCACGGGGAGGGCGAAAACTTTGTGGCCAGCGACATCCCGGCCCTGCTCAAATATACCCGCCGGTACAGCATCCTGGACGAGGGGGACATTGCGGTTCTGAAAAAGGACGGCATCAAGTTCTATGACGAGTTTGGTCACCCCATCCAGAAAGAGGTGCTCACCGCCGATTGGGATATGGAGGCCGCGGAAAAGGGCGGCTATCCCCACTTCATGCTCAAGGAGATCAACGAGCAGCCCAAATCCATCCGGGCCACGGTGGGGCCCCGCATGGAGGACGGCATGCCGGACCTGAAAATCCCGGAGCTGAGCGATGAGGCGCTGAAAAGCATCGGCACCATCCACCTGGTGGGCTGCGGCACCGCCATGCACGCAGGCATGGTGGGCAAGGCGGTCATCGAAAAGCTGGCCCGGGTGCCGGCCCTGGTGGATATTGCCAGCGAGTTCCGCTATCGGGACCCCATCCTGCGGCCCGAAGACCTGGTCATCATCATCAGCCAGAGCGGCGAGACCAGCGACACCCTGGCGGCCCTTCGGCTGGCCAAAGCCCATGGGGTGAAGGTATTGGCCGTTGTGAACGTGCTGGGGTCCTCCATTGCCCGGGAGGCCGACTATGTGCTGTACACCTATGCAGGGCCTGAGATCGCCGTGGCCTCCACCAAGGCCTACACGGTGCAGCTCTGCGCGCTGTATCTGTTTGCGCTGCGCCTGGCCTATGCCCGGGGCAAGCTGACCGAGGAGCGCACCCGCCAGCTCACCGCCCAGCTCATGGGCACGGCAGATCAGATCCAGCCTCTGCTGGACAAGTGCGAGGACATCAAGTTCCTGGCCAGCCGGTTCATGAACAGCAGCGACCTGTTCTTTTTGGGCCGGGGCTTTGACTATTCCCTCAGCCTGGAGGGCAGTTTGAAGCTGAAGGAGATCAGCTACATCCATTCCGACGCTTACGCGGCGGGCGAGCTGAAGCACGGCACCATTGCCCTCATCAGCAACGGTACGCCGGTGGTGGCCCTGGCCACCCAGCGGGATGTGTACGAAAAGACCATCTCCAATGTGAAAGAGACCCGCAGCCGGGGCGCCCGGGTGATCCTGTTCTGCCGGGAGCAGTCGGTGGTGCCGGAAAATGTGGCGGACTATGTGATCCGCCTGCCGGAGTACGAGGATATTTTCATGCCTCTGCTGCTCATTGTGCCCCTTCAGCTGTTTGCCTATTATATGAGTGTGCTGCGGGGCTGTGATGTGGATAAACCCCGCAACCTGGCCAAGAGCGTCACGGTGGAATAAAAGCCCTCTGGACTTGAACGGCAAAATCCGATACAATAAAAGCGACGGAAAATCGGGCGAAGGAGCGGCAAAGAGGAAGGAGCCTGTATGCATCGCAATATCTGGCGTGTGACCCAGCGGGTGGCGTCTAATCTCATTGTGGTATTTTCAGGGGTAGCCTTTTATCTTGCCCTCTCCCATTTTGACAAGGTCATGGGGGTCTTCCACCAGGTGGTGGGCATCATCTCTCCCTTTATCTGGGGCCTGGTGCTGGCCTACCTGCTGGATGGGGCTGTCCGCTTCTTTGAGCAGAAGGTGTTCAAAACCGGCAAAAACCGGGTGCTGCCGGTGCTGGTGTCCTACGTCATCGCCATTGTGCTGCTGTTTTTGCTGCTGCGGATCGTGATTCCCCAGCTGGTGCAGAGCGTGATGGGCCTGATCAGCAATGTGCCGGCCTATATGGACAGCCTGAGCCAGTTTGCCATGGAAATGGCCGCAAAATATGAGATGGAGACCGAAACCCTCAACAATCTGCTGGGCTCCTATGAGGACCTGGTCAGCAAGGTGACCAATTTGCTCAGCAAGATGCTGCCCCAGGTGTTCAGCTACAGTGTGGCCATCGGCAGCGGCGTGATCACTGCCATCACGGCGCTGATTTCCTCGGTGTATATGCTGCTCAGCAAGGAATTGCTGCTGCGCCAGATGAAAAAAGTCACCTATGCGCTGCTGCCCCTGCCCACGGCCAGAAAGTTCCTGGCCATCTGCCGGGACGCCAACGAGACATTCGGCGGCTTCATCATCGGCAAGATCCTGGACAGCGCCATCATCGGGGTGCTCTGCTTTGTGGGCCTGGCCCTGCTCCGCTTCCCCTATGCGCTGCTCATCAGCGTGATCGTGGGGGTGACCAATGTGATCCCCTTTTTCGGGCCCTTCATCGGCGCCATCCCCAGCTTTTTTATCCTGCTCATCGTCAATCCCATCAACGCGCTGGAGTTTCTGGTGTTTATCCTGGTGCTCCAGCAGCTGGACGGCAACGTGATCGGGCCCCGGATTCTGGGCGACAGCACCGGCCTGCCTGCGCTGTGGGTACTGGTGGCCATCATTGTGGGCCAGGGCCTGTTCGGCGTGGTGGGCATGATCATCGGCGTGCCGGCCTTTGCGGTGATTTTCTCCCTGTTCCGGGAATTTGTGAACAGTCAGCTGGAACAGAAGGGCATCGACGAGCGGGGCGAGGCAATCGACCGGCAGCCCTTGCCCACCGAAGAGGAGCCGGAGAACGCCGAAGCATAACCTTTTGAAAACCGGCTGCCTTTTGAAAAAGGCGGCCGGTTTTTTGCGGCATTTGGCAGGGACGGGATGGCCCCCCAACAGAAGAAAGAGAGGTATACGGATGAATTTTGTGTTTATTTCCCCCCATTTTCCCCAGAACTACTGGAATTTCTGCGAGCGGCTGCACCGCAACGGGGTGCAGGTGCTGGGGGTGGGGGATGCCCCCTATGACACCCTGCGCCAGGAGCTGAGGGACAGCCTGACCGAATATTATCGGGTGGATGACCTGGAGGATTATGACCAGGTATTGCGGGCGCTGGGATATTTCACCCACCAGTACGGCAAGATCGACTGGATCGAAAGCAACAACGAGTACTGGATGGAGCTAGATGCCCGGCTGCGCACCGATTTTAATGTGACCACCGGCCTCAAATCCGATGAGATCGAGCGGTACAAGAGCAAATCCCGCATGAAAGAGTACTACCAGAAGGCAGGGGTGCCCACGGCCCGTTGGGAACTGGTGCGGGACAAGGCCTCGGCTCTGGCTTTTATCCAGAAGACCGGCTGGCCCGTGGTGATCAAGCCGGACAAGGGCGTGGGCGCTGGGGACACCTGGAAGATCGAGAATGAGGCCAGGCTGGATGAATTCTTTGCCGACCGGCGGGACATTCCCTACATCCTGGAAGAATTCGTGGATGGGGAGATCGTCACCTTTGACGGCGTGAGCGGCCCGGACGCAAAGCCCCTGTGCGCCATGAGCCATGTGACCCCCGGCTCCATCATGGACATGGTCAACGAGGGCAAGCCCCTTTGGTATTATGTGGACAAGACCATCTCGCCCGCCCTTCAAAGGGCAGGGGAGGCGGTGCTGGCCGCTTTTGAGGCCCGCAGCCGGTTTTTCCACCTGGAATTTTTCCGCCTTCTGCGGGACCAGGAGGGCCTGGGCAAGAAGGGCGACATTGTGGGGCTGGAAGTGAATATGCGCCCGGCGGGCGGCTTTACGGTGGACATGATGGACTTTGCCGCCGGGATGGACCTGTACCAGATCTGGGCGGATATGGTCTGCTGGGGAGAGGCGAAACATCCCTGCCCCAAGCCTTCCAGTTACTGTGTCTGTGCCAGCCGGCGGGACGGGGTGCGCTACCTCCACTCCCATCAGGAGATCCGGGAAAAGTACGGCAAGGTGATGAAGCTGGAGAGCCGCCTGCCGCCGGTTCTGGCCGAGTGCATGGGAGATCAGATGTACATCGTCTGCCTGCCGGACCGACGCTCCATGGAAAAATTCCACCAGTTCGTGCACGCACTGGCAAAAGAAAAGTAAAGAAAACGGCGCGGGCCCTGCAAAAGCCCGCGCCGTTTTTGATTGTTGCCGAATGAGGCTTTCCGATTCAGCGTCCCAGCGCATTTTCGGAAAAATCCTGCCCCAAAAGCCGTTTGGAAAATTTAAAGTGGAATTCATGCATGCCCTCTCGCCGGTAAAACCGGTGGGTGTTGGTGCGCAGTTGGTTGCAGGCCACCTCAAGCTGGGCACACCCCTTTTGTCTGGCGATCTGGCATGCCTGCGCAAAGAGCGCCCGCCCTGTGCCCTGATTCCGGCAGGGGGCGGCTACCGAAAATTCCAGGATCTCGGCAATGCGTTCGGCATGGTGCAGCTGTCCCTCAAAGCGCAGGTTCAGCATCCCTGTCACCTGCCCATCCTGTTCCCACAGCAGGCAGTAATAGCGGTCGTCCTGCGTCTGGGCCCGGAATATTTGGCAGAACTCGGCCTGAGGCAGCTCTTTCTCTTCCATCTCACAGATCAGCCGATGCACAGCCGGCCAGTCCTGAAAAGTGGCTTTTCGATACACGATGCTTCCCTCCTGTCTGGCAGATGCCGTTTCAAAAGCTCTTGACAGATACATTTTCGCCATGCGGCTCTTCAGCCGCCTTGACGCAGCCGGGCGTACAGCTTCATATCCTGCACCTGGCCGTTTTTTACGGCATTCTGCCGCAGCACGCCCTCCAGAGAAAATCCTGCCTTTTCCAGCACCCGGCAGGAGGCGGTGTTGCGGGCCAGGGGCTGGGCGAAGATGCGCAGGATGTCGGTGGTCTGGAAGATATGTTCACAGGCCTGCCGCACTGCGCTGGTGGCCAGACCCCGCCCCCAGTAAGGGCGGGCAATGTAGTAGCCCATCTCGGCGGTGCGGAAATGGATGTTTTCCTGCCGGAAAACCCCCATGCCGCCCACAGCCCGGCCTTCTGCCACGATGGCAAAGGCAAAGGTGCGGCGAGGGTCCGCCGCCAGCATGGCGGAGATAAAGGCCCGGGCGTCTGCCGGGGTATAGGGAAAGGGCAGACCGTCCCGCAGGTTGTCCAGTACCTGCCGGTCGTTCAGCGCCGCGGCAAGGTCTCCGGCGTCGGCCAGAAGCCAGGGGCGAAGAGTGCAGTCCATACAAAAACCTCCTGTCCGATGACATAGGTTTGGCGGGCCCAAGACAGCGCCGCGCCCTTGCAGGCCTAAAAAAGGCCGCCGGCGCAATGCGAAAGAGGGGGCCTGGCGCCATTGTACCATACGGCGGCGCCCAAGAAAAGAAGAGGCGGCGGCTATCCACCGCCGGGAGAGCAAATACGGCCAAGGCAGGAAAAAGTTGAAGCCAAAGGGCCCGGGAGAAACTTTTCTCCCGGGCCCTTTTAATGGGTTGTCACGCCAGTTCCTGCCTTTTCTGGCGCAGAAAGCAGAGAATACAGAGCAGCAGGCTGGATATCAAAAGCACCGCGGCTGCCGCCCCCTCGACGCCCCGGGGCAGCCAGGGGCCATTTTGCCCCAGCCGGCGGAAGGAAAAGGGCATATCCAGCAGCCAGCTGCCCAGCACCACACCCAACGCCACAAAGAGAGGCAGGGCCTTGAGCAGCAAAGAGATGAAATTGCCGCTGTGCCAGGACAAAAACAGGCTCAGGCCTGCCGCCGCCAGGGACAATGCCAAAATCAGCCCCGCCAGCGCCAGCAGATAAGCGCCATAGCTCCACCCGAACCAGAAGGTGCTCTCCTGCAAAATGGCCTCCATCCGGCAGGCCCGGAATTGCAGCACACCCTGATTCAGAAAAGGCACGGCATAGAGCAGCAGGTTGCAGAGCGTCAGCGCCAGGGCCGAGAGAAACGCCGCCCCCATCTGGATGCCCAGCACACCCCGACCCCGGCGGGAAGACCACTGGAGGGCCCGGGTCCGGCGCAGCCGGTCCCGCACCAGGGTGGGGCAGAGCAGGATGACCACGCTCAGCACACACCAGACGGCCAGGTCCCTGGCATATTCCCGGGTGGAGGAGAGCATCCCCTCCAATAAGGGCGCATAGGAAGGGGACATATCGGCGGCCAGGGTCTGCTCCCGCCGGATCATGGCAGGGGTGAAATCCCTCCAGTCCTGCGCCGGCCGGGTGAGGGTCTGCCGGCGCAGGGCAGGCAGGCCGTCGTAATATTCCTGGTATCGGGTGATGGCCTGGATGCGAAACCAGTTGGTGCCGCTGTAGACCCGCCAGAGCAGGGCCTCCGTGTCCATATCGGCCTCGCTGTCCTGCTGAAGGGCATCCTGGTAGTAATCCTCCCGGAAAGCACAGAAGGCGGCATAGTCCTCCCAGCCGGCGGCCGCCGCCTCCGGGATGGAGGCAATCTGCCGATCAAAGGCGGCAATCTCCTCCTGGAGCTGACTGTCCGTTTCGGCCCGCTCTTCGGGTTCCAGGGTGGGGCCGTATTCCTCCACCCACTGGCAGGCCAGAGCGTACTGGGCCTCTATGTCCGATCCGTTGGAGAAATAGTCCATATAAAATTTGGGGAAGAGCCAGTAATACACCACCCCCAGCAGCAAAAGCGCCGCCAGAATAGCGGGATGGAAGATTTTCCGCAGTTCCCAGCCCAAAAGATTCATGAGCTCACATCCTTTCGTGTGAATTTGCCCAGTGCCCAGCGGACGCCAAGCCCCAAAAGCAGCAGGTCGGCGGCCACGGCAGCAGTCTCCTGGAAGGGCAGTACCCCGTTCAGCCCCAGCTCGGTGAACCATCCCTGACAGTACAGCCAGACAATGGCAGGCTGAAAACAGAAAAGCAGGTATCCCACCCAGCATTTGGCCTCCCCCAAAGCGGCGGTGAGGCCCAGCCCGCCCAGGCAGAGAAGAGCCAAAACCATGGCCGCCAGGTAAGGGCTGCGCACCAGCAGCCCGCAGAGGGCAGCCAGCAGGGCAAAGGCAGCAGTCAGCGCCGCCCCCAGCGCCAGGAATGCCGCCAGATACTCCGCCACCGTAAAATCCGCCCAGGTGAGAAAGGGCCTTGTGAGCATCAGGTCGGTGAGAAAGTTGAACTGGCTGGAAACACTGGCTCCCCAGATGCCGCTATAGTCGAAAAGGGCAAAATACAGCCCCAGCGAGGGCAGAGCGATGAGGGCAAAAAACAGGGGAGAGGCCGCCAGAGCCGCCAGCACCTTGGTGCGGTACAATCGCCGCCCGGCGCGGCAGGCGCAGACAAAGCCCTGGGTGCCGTGCAGTTCCTCATAGCCCAAAAGATGCAGCGCCCCCAGCATGGAGGCCAGGGCCGCCTGGGCCAGGATGGCCCGCAGCAGGGTGCCGAACAAAAACGAGTGGGATTTTTGGGTGAGGGGGCCGGCATACAGGTCCATTGCGGCGCCGGTTTGGGCCAGGTGGGCGGTCCGATCTGCCAGCAGGCTGTATTTCCGGCCCATCCAGGCCGAGGCGGTGGGAGAGGCACCGACCACGTCCTGGTAAAATTCTCTCAGCCGGCCGGTGTCATAATCCTGGAAGATGTTCTCCATCCCGCGGGCCGAGTACAGCAGCAGGGTCCGATTTTGGGTGGAGGGCAGGGCGTCCAGCTGCTCCAAAAAAACAGAGTCCACCCGCTGCCCCAGCAGGGCCGCATCCCGGGAAGTGCCGTTGAGAAAATCCCGGTCCGGCCCCGAGACGCTCAGGATCAACAGCCCGTTGCAAAGAAGGCTCAGCCCCCAGAACACCCACAATGCCGGCAGACAAAAGAGTTTGCGCCACTCCCACGCCCAGCGCCTCATACCTGCCCCTCCCGGTAAATGGAGAGGAAGGCGTCCTCCAGGCTGGGGGCCACGGGCCGGGCCCCGGCCGGAGGGGTGTCTGACAGCAGGCGCAGCACCGGCCCCGCTTCGCCCTGGGCCTCGCTGAGCAGGTACTGGCCTGGGCCCAGCGGAGTGCCCGCCGGCACCTGAAAGACCCGGCCCTGCAGCCGGGCACAGATGCGGGCGGGAGTGTCGCAGCAGAGAAGGCGGTGATCCTGGAACAGGATGATCTGGCCGGCAATGGCCTCCACGTCGGCCACGATATGGGTGGAAAGCAGCACGATCCTCTCCCCCGCCAGGGAGTGGATCAGGTTGCGGAACCGCACCCGCTCCCGGGGGTCCAGCCCGGCGGTGGGCTCATCCAGGATCAGCAGCCGGGGATCGTTGAGCAGGGCACAGGCAATGCCCACCCGCTGGAGCATGCCGCCGGAAAATTTGCACATCTTCTGATTTTCCTGGCCTTCCAGCCCAACCAGTTCCAAAAGGCGGCGGATGCGGGGGGCGGCCTCTTCCTTGGGGATGCACTGAAGAGCCGCCCCGTAGCCCAGAAACTGGCGGGGCGTACAGCCGGGGTAGTAGCCGAACTGCTGGGGCAGATATCCCAGGATTCCCCGGTACCGGGCGCCCAGGGCCAGAATGTCCTCCCCGTCCCAGAGGATCTGTCCCCGGGTGGGGAAGAGCAGGGTGGCCAGCATCTTCAGAAAGGTGGTCTTTCCGGCCCCGTTGGGTCCCAGCAGACCGTAGACGCCGGGGGAAAGGCTCAGGGAGATGTCCTCCAGGGCGGTGAAATTTCCGTATTGTTTGGTGACATGTTCAACCGAGAGCATAGAGAGTACCTCCTTCGGTGCATCGCAGGCAAAAGCGGCGCAGTTCGGCAAAATACAGGGCCAGGGCGGCGGCGGCCAGGCACCAGAACAGAAGGGTGGGGACCTGCTCCAGCCAGCGGGCGGCCCTGTCCCACATCAGGGGCACCAGCCCCACGGCTGTCCAGACAGCCGGCGCAACCAGCAGCCCCAAAGCCCCCCGCAGCCGCAGGCAGTACAGGGCCAGCAGCCCGTACAGGCACAGACCCGAGAGGGAGAGAGCCAGCATCCAGGGCAGCAGCACCCTGCCGCCCGCCAGCCGCCACAAAAGGAAGTTGGCCGGTACCCACACCAGCACCGATACCCCGCCGAATACCAGCATCCGCAGGGCGCTCAAGGTGCGCAGGGAGAGCCGGCAGCTCTGGCGCCATTCCAGCGTGCCGGACTGGGCCTCTTTCCAGCTGGTGAGCAGGTGAAGGCAGGCATACAGCGCCGGCGAGAGCAGGAAGAGAGCCGGCCCCAGCGGACCCTGCCGGGCTGCCGCGGCAGCCGCGGGCAGAAAACAGAGCAGCAAGAAGAGCGCTGACAAAAACAGACAGTCCCAGGAGCCGAAAAACAGGGTGCGCACCCCGGCAGCCCGGGCGGTGCGGGCCAGCATGGGCCAGAGTCCCTGCCTTTCGGGCATCCCCTCCCGCAGGATCCGGGCCACGGCGGCGTCCTTTTCTGCCGGGGTGGGCAGAGGAATTTCATTCCAGTCATCCATGAGGGTCAAACTCCTTTCTCAGCTGGGCCAGCAGGCGGTAATAGCGGGATTTGAGGGCGGCTTCCGGCTGGCCCAGGGCGTCGGCGATCTCTTTAAAAGGCCGCTCGCCATACAGCCGCAGCCGGAACACTCCCTGGGTGAGAGGGTCCAGCCCCGAGACATAGGCCTCGATCTGGGCCAGCAGGGCCCGGTCCTGGATGCGGGCGGCAAAATCCTCCCCTTCGGGCACCAGAATCTCCTCCAGAGGCAGGGGCGTCAGCCGGGCCCGGCGGCGGACATCGATCACCTTGTTGGCGGCGATCCGATAGAGCCAGACCCGGAAGGAACCCCGCTCCGGCCGGTAGGTGGCAAGGGCCCGCAGCATGGCCAGGAAAATGGACTGGGTCAGGTCCATGGCGTCCTCCTTGTGGCCGGTCTGCCGGTAGACAAACCGATAGATCTCGTCGTAGTGGGCCCGGATCAGTTGATCGGCCGCCTGCCGGGAACCCTTTTGCAGGATCTCCCGGATCCACTGTTCTTCCACCCTCTCACCGCCTTTCTCTGTGTATATTCGCAGCAGGGGCACTGTTTGTTTCAAAAGTTCCCCAAAAAGTTTTCCCAAATCTTGGGCCAAAAGGCCCGCACACAAAAACAGGCACCCGCCGCGGCCCGGGGCCGGGGCAGATGCCTGTCTGATGGTCTTATGGGAGGGTGCACCAGCTGTCCAGAAACAGGGTCACGGCCAAAAGGTCGGCGCAGCCCCCGGGGGAGAGATTCTGACGGATAAAGTCCTGATCCAGCCGGCAGATGGTCTGTATATCCGGCAGAGGGTCCTTTTCCAGCAGCTCCTGCACCCCGGCCCGGGCCCGGTCGGCCTTTTCCGGCCCGCCCCGGGCAATCATGTTGGTGTCCGTCACACCGGCAATCAGGTAGAGCAGGGTGATGGCGGCAGCGTCGTTGCGGCTCTTGCCGGCCTCCAGGGCCCGGCGCAGGGCCGGCAGCCCGATCTGGCTCACCGAGGGCAGACCCGAGGCCACCTCGCCCCGGATGCCGGTCAGCCCGTGGCGCAGATAGAGCCGCTGGCCCACGGTCTTTTCCTCCCCCGAGGCCCGCATGGCGGCAAAGTCCTCCTCCACTGCCTGGCGGGTCATCTGGGCGCACATGGCCAGGATGGGCTCCGGCTCCCGGCAGGGCTGCGGGGCAGACCAGAGCCGCCCCACCGCCCCGCAGAGGGTGCCCATGGTGAAGATGGCGCCCTTGTGGGTGTTGATCCCCCTTGTGGCCCGGAACATCTCCCGCTCTGCCTGGATGCCGGCCCGGCGCAGGGCAGCGAAAGTATCCTCTGGCTGCTGCTGGCGGGTCTGCTGGCCCAGGGCCACACAGCGGTCCAGGTAGGGGGCCAGGGCCGCGGCGCTGGCGGTAAAGGTGAAGATGTCCATATCCCGGTGGCTGCCGCTGTTGGCCCGGTCCACCAAGCCGGGCTTGGGGGTGACGCACACCTCGTCCAGCAGGCTTTGCAGGGCCAGCGAGGCGATCCTGTGCCGGTCTTCCTCCTGGAAATGGTCGGACAGGATGCGGCGGGTGGCCTGCTGCAATTGTTCCACCGTGTGGAGCCGGCGGGAGGCGCAGCCCCGCCCCGGCGCGCCGCAGACGATGCAGTTGCGGGCATCACCCCCCACCTGTTCCCGGCGCAGCTGATCCCCCTTTTCGTTCAGCACGTCCATGTCGAAGAGCCGGCCCAGGGGGGAGGCGTCCTCAATGCGGGCGCAGAGGGCTTTTACTCTCTGGCCCTTTTCCCGCACCACATAGTAGGCCTCGCAGCCGGTGGGTTCGGTGATCCGGCGCTGTTCCACGATCTGGATGCGGCTCTGGTGCAGGGCTTCCTCCAACTGGGCGCACCCCGCCTCAAAGCCCCGGCGGATCAGGGGCGTATCCTTGAGGGGGCCGGCAATGTTCATGGTGAAGCAGACCAGGGGCAGACCGTGGGCCCGCAGCAGTTCCTGCTGGAGGGTGGCCCGGCGCTCCCGGGCTTCCAGCATCTGGGGCAATGTGACTTCCATGGAAGGCCTCCTTCAGTGGTGGATGAGGTTTTCGGCCGCCTGCAGGGCAGCCACTGTTTGGGCGCCCTCGGGCCCCGCAAAATACCGATAGGTGGTGTCGGGCAGCATGGCCCGCACCGACTCCAGCTTTCCGTCGTGGATGGCCTGGCGCACGGTGCTGGCGCTGATCACCTGGCCGTTCACCGTTTTCCGGGGCAGGATCCTGCATTCCAGCCCCATGCCCGGCATCTTCTCGGTCATCACCTCGTTGTACAGGCAGGTGGTGTGGCTGGTGGGCTCCTGCCCCACATACCGGCTCTGGATGCCCAGGGTATCGGCAATCTTTTTAAAGATCTCCAGGTCCAGGGCCGCCTGGGTGCGCACCACTTCGTCCGAATCCTTCAGGAAATAGCTGGGGAAGGTGGCGCTGCTGATCATATAGGCGTCCGAGTCGTGGCAGATCACATTGGGCAGGTCGGCAACCCCTTCCACCACCAGCTTTTTGCGCACAGCGGCCGGAATGGGCCCCGCCTCCTGGCTCAGAACAAACAGGTGCACCACATCGTTCTCCGCCGCGGCCTGCTCCACCAGATACCGATGTCCCAGGGTGAAGGGGTTGGCGTTCATCACCACCGAGGTGATCCGCCTGCCCTCCCGCCGGGCAGCGGCCAGCCGGGCGCAGTAATCCCCGAAGCCGGTGCGCCGGTTTTCCATAAACACCAGCTTGTCCTCCACCCGGGCAATCTCGTAAAAGCCCAGGTCGGCCAGAAATTTGGCGGACTTGACCTTGGTGTACAAAAACAGCCGGAAATTTCCCCGGGCGGCCTGGTATTCGGTCAGGTGGCTGACGATCTGGCTCAGCAGCCCTTCGCCCTGGTGGGCGGAAGATACCGCCAGGCACCGCAGGGTGTTTTCAAAACAGCTGCCGGTGGCGATCAGCTTTCCGTCCTCGTCAAAGATGCCGCAGGTGTAATCGAGGTTTTGGTCCAGCCGGATCCCCTCCTGGTGCAGCAGGGCCTCCACCTGAGCCATATCCCGGCTTTTGGGGGAGATGGATTCCACCACGTCGCTCATAGCATTGCTCCTTTTTTGTACTGTATCTGTGGGATTAGTATAACAAATCCCGCAAAAATTTTAAACAAATCCTTTTGTGCCCCGCCCCGGGCCGCAGGGGAAAAGCGGAAAATCGGGAGAAAAAATTCCCCGGCCTCCCTGAATTTCAGTTCGGGGAAACCGGGGAAAATAGAAGAAAAAGAGGTTGCTTGCGTCAGGGCAGGCATGGAGGCCTGCCGGTTACGCCAGGGCGGCGAAGGTCCCTCTTATTTGATAAGGGGCACAGTGCCGGTGATGGCAGCCATGGCGATGAAGATCACGAAGATGCCGATGGCCCATTTGGCGGACTCTCTCTGCCACTCGCCCATATCCAGGCCGGTCAGGTTGAGCAGCAGGTAGATGAAGGCCACCAGGGGGCTGAGCAGGTGGAAGGCCTGGCCCAGCAGAGAGGCGGTGCCGATCTCCAGGGCAGTGAAACCGTAGGAGTAGCCGGCCTCGGCAAAGACGGGCAGCACGCCATAGTAGAAGGCGTCGTTGGACAGCAGGAAGGTACCGGGCGCCGAGACGATAGCGGTGATGAGACCCCAGCAGCCGCCCAGCTGAGGAGGAATGAGTTTGATGAGGCTGGAAGCCAGCGCATCAGACATGCCGGAGTTGGTGAACAGGCCCATGAAGATGCCTGCCGCAAAGACCAGGATAACCACCTGGAGGGCGTCGCCGGCGTTCTCAGAGATCCGGGCCTTCTGCTCCTTGATGGAGTGATAGTTGATCATCAGGGCCAGGCCGGTGCCCACCAGGAACAGGAACATGGAGGGGAAGGTGCCCAGCACCAGCATCACCACGATGGCGATGGTCATGATGGCATTGATCCACACATACTGGGGCCGCTTCAGGTCGGAGCCCTCAGAGGAGTCGGTGGCAGTCAGGGCAGCCAGTTCTTCGGCGCTCAGGGTCTGGATACCCACTCTCTTGCGCTCTTTCATGCCCAGGTAAACGGCCACGCCCAGCATGTACACAATGGATACCAGCATGCCGGGGATCAGGGCCCGCAGGATGGTCTGCTCGTCCACGCCGGGCTGACCCTGCAGCACCGAGATCACGCGGGCAGTGGGGCCGCCCCAGGGCAGCAGGTTCATGATGGTGTTCATGAGGATGATCAGCACGCCCAGATTCATCATCTTCAGGTGCAGCTTTTTGTAGATGGGAATGAAGGCGGTGCAGCAGATCAGGGTGGTGGTGGTGCCGTCGCCGTTGAGGGAGACGCAGGCGGCCACGATGGCGGTGCCCAGCAGCACCTTGACGGGATCGCCCTTGGCGAAGCGGATCATGGCGCGGGTGACCGGGTCAAACAGGCCGGCGTTCAGCATGATGGCGAAGTACATGATGGCGAACAGCAGCATGATGCCGGTGGAAGAGGTCTGGCCAACGCCGTCCACGGTCCAGTCGCCGATGATCTTGATCTGGTCCCACAGAGTGACGGTGGAGGGATCCACCCCATTGGCCTCAGCCACCAGGTCGGTGTACTGGCCCAGGAATGCGCCCAGCAGCGTGAATACCAGAGGTACCAGCAGCAGGGCAGTGAAGGGCTGCATTTTTTTGGTCATTACCAGCGCCAGGAATACGATGATCATGGCCCAGGCAATAATTGTCATTGTCACGGATTTCGTTCCCCCTTGTTTTTTATTTTGTCAGCTTTGGCAGCTGAACCATACTTTTTCACACCAAGTCAACCTATTTTCTCTTTATCCAAAGCGGGCGACAGGGCAGCCTGCCGATCAGAGTTCCAGAGGCTTGACCTGACGAACCACGTCCAGAATGGTGCCGTCCCGGGCTTCCAGCACGGCCACAACCTTGTCCTCCCATTCCAGGTCATCGGGGCGGCCCACCAGAGAATAGGCCTTCTCCTTCAGGCTCTCGATGCTCACATGGGGGATCCCCGCATTGTCCAGGCACTCGATCAGGTCGGGGCGCAGGGGATTGACCGCGATGCCGTAGTCGGTCACCAGCACATCCACACAGTCGCCGGGGGTGGTCACGGTGACCACCTTCTCACACACGGTGGCCATCCGGCCCCGGGTGAGGGGAGTGACGATCACGCAGACCTTGCTGCCTGCGGCTGTGTCGGGATGTCCGCCGGGGGCGCCCCGCAGAACGCCGTCCGAGCCGGTCAGCACGTTCACGTTGAAGTCGGTGTCAATCTCCAGGGCAGCCAGCACCACAAAGTCCAGCTTGTTTACAAAAGCGCCCTTGTTGGCGGGGTTGGCGTACTGGCTGGCAGACATCTCATAGTGGCCGGGAGTCTGGTTGATGGAGTTCACCGCGTCCAGGTCAAAATCCTGCACGTCGATGACCTTGCCGACCTTGCCCTTCTTGAGCAGTTCTACCATGGGGCCGCAGATGCCGCCGATGGCCCAGCCCATCTTGATGCCCCGCTCGTCCATGTACTTTTCCAGGAAGAGGTTGGCCGCCAGGGAGGGGCCGCCCACGCCGGTTTGGAAGGAGAAGCCGTCCTTGAAGTAAGGAGTGGAGGCAATGACCCGGGCCACATTTTCGGCCATCATCAGGTCGCGGGGATTCTGGCTGATGCGGGCCGCAGCGGAGGCGATCTTCTTGGGGTCGCCGATGGAATCCACCACAACCACCGCGTCCACGTCGATGGCTTCCACCGAGGCGGGGAAGTTGGGGAAATCCACCAGGCAGTCGGTGACAACCACCACATGGTCCGCATAGCGGGAGTCGGTCACCGCGTAGCCCAGGCTGCCGCAGTTGCTTTTGCCGCCGATGCCCCGGCAGTTGCCCACACAGTCAGAGGTGGGGGCAGCCACAAAAGCGATGTCGATGTGCAGCTCGCCGCTCTCGATGGCGCGGGGACGGCCGCCGTGGCTGCGGATGATGGCCGGGGTGGCCAGCTTGCCCGCAGAGACCACTTCGCCCATCCGGCCGCGGATGCCGGAGGTCTGGATGCCGGTAACCTTGCCCTGCTCGATGTAGTTGGCAATGGGGTCATGGGCGTCGCCCAGAGAGGTGGCGGCGATGGTCAGGTTTTCCAGCCCCAACTCCTCGATGGCGGCCTTCATGACCATGTTCACCACATAGTCGCCGTTGCGCAGGTGATGGTGGAAAGAGAAGGTCATCCCGCTCTTGGCGCCGCACTGACGGAGCGCGTCGGCCAGAGTGGCCACCACCTTGCTCTCCTGGGGCTTTTCATAGCGCCGGGTGCGGGGGGAAGCCTTCTGGATGTACTTGCCATCCATATAATTTTTTCCCTGATAAACTTCCTTGCCGTCTTTCAGCAGAAAGTCGGGAATGTCACGTCCTACTGCGTTTTTCATACCAGATCCCCCTCATACATACCACAGGCCTTGGCCAGCTTGAGCGTCCGCTTGGCGCCGGGCACAAAGGCGACGTCCAGCATCTTGCCGTCTACCGTAAAGACGCCGATGCCCAGTTTGGCCTGCTCTTCCACAGCGCGGACAATCTTTTCCGCCTGACGAACTTCTTTCTCGGTGGGGGTGAACACCTGGTGTACCAGCCGGATCTGCTTGGGGTTGATGAGGCTCTTGCCGTCAAAGCCCATGGCCTTGTTCTGGCGCACCTCGGCCTCAAAGCCGGCGGCGTCGTCCAGATCGGTGAACACGGTGTCGAAGCACTGGATCCCGGCGGCCCGGGCAGCCAGCAGCATCTGGCCGCGGGCGGCCAGCATGTCCACACCGTCGGGCTGGAAGGCGGTCTGCATGCACTTGCGGAAGTCACCGCCGGAAATGGCCACGCCGAACATCCGATCCGAGGCGGAGCAGATCTCGTAAGCGTTCAGGATGCCCTTGGGGCTCTCCAGGGCGGCCATCAGCAGGGTGCGGCCAACCTCCACGCCAAATTCCTTCTCGGCCTGTTCCACAGCGGCCTCCACCGTGTGCACGTCCTGGGCGCTCTCGCACTTGGCAATGCGGATGCCGTCGGCGCCGGCGGCCACGCAGACCCGGATATCCTCCTGCCAGTGGGGGGTGTCCAGGCCGTTGATCCGCACGATGACCTCGGTGTCCCCGTAGTCAATGGTGGTCAGGGCATGGTAAAGGCTGAAACGGGCGGAATCCTTCTGGTTTTCCGCCACGGCATCCTCCAGGTCCAGCATGATGGAGTCACAGCCATAGATATAAGCGTCTTTGATGAGGCCCGGCTTCTGGGCGTTCATGAACATCATGGTGCGGCGCAAACGGAACCGCTCCGGCTTCGGTCTGGGAATCATCTGATCACACCTCCCCAAGGAAGATTGGCTGCGGAAGCGTCGCAGCTGCGATATACGGCACATTCCACCCGGGCTTTGAGGGTGCAGTCCAAAGCGCCCTTATCCACCACGGTGACGTGGGCGTTGGCCACGCCCAGCCGCTCCAGCGTCTCCAATACAGTGGCCTTGATCTGGCGGCCATACTGGTTCATGACGCTGCTGCTCAATTCAAGATTGATACCGGTGCCGGGCTCGACGGTAATCAAGCAATCGCTGGATTCCAGGGTGCCGGCAGTTGCCGATTTGAGGATTTCCATTTTCTCCTGTTCGCCTCCATGTATCCTATTTCTTTTACAGCGTTGGCCCTAGTCTACTATTCCTTTACTTTAGTGGCAAATATATCTTTTTCGACTTTTACCATAACAGAAAAACTATATTTTATCACTTTTCTTGACTTCCATAAGGGCTAAGTTATAATGGAGCTAGGAAAAAGGCAATAACATTTGTGTATTTTCTTTTAATTTTGGGGGGGAATTTTGTGAACCTGAAGCGGGCCCAATACATGAAAACCATTGCCGAGTGCGGCAGCATCACGGCTGCCGCCAAAAAGCTGTTTATCAGCCAGCCTTCCCTGAGCCAGATGCTGCGGCAACTGGAAAAAGAGATCGGCACCCCGGTGTTTGACCGCAGCATTTCGCCCCTGCGCCTGACCTATGCGGGGGAGAAATACCTCAACGCGGTGGACCGCATCCTGGCCATCAACAGCGAGCTGGAAAGCCAGCTGCGGGAGATCCGAGAGGAACACTCCGGCCGGCTGCGTCTGGGCATCAGCGTCACCCGGGCCTTGCAGGTCATGCCCCTGGTGCTGCCCGCCTTCACGGCCAAATATCCCGACGTGACCCTGGAACTCACCGAGAGCGGCTCGGCCACCCTGGAGGAACTGCTGCAAAACGGCAGCATTGACCTGGCCCTGGCGGCGCTGGAGTCCACCAGCACCAGCCTGGCCTATGAGCTCATTGAAAAGGAGGCCATCGGCATCCTGGCCGGCCGCCATTCCAACACCGCCAGGCGGTTTGTGTCCGGCACGCAGCTTTCTCTGGAGCAGATCCAGGGGGACAGCTTTGTGTATCTGGCAAAGGGCCACTCCTCCCGCATCATCCAGGACAAGCTCTTCCGCCGCTATGGGTATACGCCCCCGGTGCTGCTGGAGACCGATTCCCTGGAGGTGGGCCGCCGGGTGGCCATTGAGGTGGGTGCCTGCATGATCCTCTCCAACATCTATGTGGACGACTATGTGCACCAGCGCCAGGCCGAGTTCTTCCCCCTGAAAGATTTTGAGAACAACCGGCACTTCTATGCCTGCTACCGCAAGGATGAATTTATCCCCCGCTATGTGCGGGACTTTATCCAAATTACCACCCAGGCCCTTGGCCGCCAGCGTGAGCAGGACCTGAACTATAAGATCTGACCCTTTGCGCCTGCCGCCATCAAAACCAGAATCAAAACAAAACTCCCCCGAGTCCGCAGGGATTCGGGGGAGTTTTTTGTCTGTGGGCAAAAAGAACACAAAAAAGCCCGGCCTTTTGGCCGGGCTTTTTGAGCCTGGAGCTACTGGCCGGATTCGAACCGGCGACCTGCTCATTACGAGTGAGCTGCTCTACCGACTGAGCCACAGTAGCAAGCTGTTGAGGGCAAACCGACAGGGCCGGAGCGAGAGCGAAAAATACCCTCAGATACCCTAACATTATAACAAATAATCCGCCGCTGTCAAGCAAAATCCGGGGCAGGGGCTCAGTCCAGCGAGAAATCCTCGGGGGAAAAGCTGGGCAGTTTGGGCTGACGGCGGGGCACCCGCAAAAGGGGGTCATACTGGAACTTGCGGCAGTGGTAAAAGGGGGAGACCACCCCGCACTTTTCGCACAGAATCATCCGGGGATCGCTGGCCCGGCGGCCAAAGCTGCAATATTCACAGGCAGGGGAGATGGTGGCGCCGTAGATGGGAGCTTTGCGGAACATGGCTTGCACCTCAAAAGGGCGGGGCCGGGCGGCCCCGCAAAAGGATTTGGGACAAAAGCGTCCTTTTCCTTTTATTATAAGCAGCCCCGTCAAAATGTAAAGCGGCCCTCTCAGGAGGGGCGGGAGGACTTTTCCAGCCGGAACAGCACCAGGCAGCACAGCAAAAACAGCAGCAGGGCGGCGTCCGGCTCCATGCGGTGGTAGGTGTAAAGCCGGGGCGCCAGGCTGGAATAGGCCGGCGCTGTCTGGGGGAAAAGGGGCAGCAAAAGCCGCAAAAATAAGAGCGAAAGCCCGGCGTGGAGCAGCCGACCCCCATACACCGGCCGGCGGGAAAGGCCGGCGGGCAGCAGGGCGTCCACCTGGCAAAAGGCGCACAGCCCCAGCAGGCTCAGGGCAGCCCGGCAGCCGTAGAGGGGCAGCACCCCGGGCAGGGCAAGACAGGCCTCGCAACCGCCGGTCATTTCCAGCGCGCTGCCCAGCAAAGCCCGGGCCACTGGGCTCTGGGGCAGAAGGGCGCCAAAGACCCCCGCCAAAAAGGAAAAGAAGATCACAAACCCGCAGATCTGAACCATGGCCAGGGCGGCGGAGCCGATGGCCTGGGAGGGACTCTGGAGGCTTCCTTCCTGCTTGGCAGGGAGAGCGGGCTTTGGGGACTCTTCTTTCAGGGGGCAGAGCCGGGGCGCGGCCAAGCAGCAGAGCAGCCCCGCCCCAAGGCCGCAGCCCAGAAGAAGGGGCCCTACTCCCGGCCCCAGGGCGGCCCCCGCCACATTGCAGACAAAGGCGGGGCTCGCATACACGCCGCAGAAGCAGAGAATCCAGGCCTGGCGGCGGCTGAGGCGGCCGCTCTCCAGCGAAAGGCGGATGCAGTGGGCCGCCGAGGCAAAGCCCCCCAGCAGGCAGAGCAGCAGCAGGGTGGAAAAGTGCGGGTCCTTCTGTCCCATCAGCCGGCCCAGAGGCCGCAGCGGCAGGCTGAGCAGGGCCGCGGCCCCGGGATGGCCCAAGAGCAGGGAGGTGATGGCCATATAGGGGAAGAGGGCCGGCACCACACTCTGGGTGCAGAGCTCCAGCCCCCGGGCCACCCCTGCTGAGGCCTCGGCAGGGTCCAGAAAAAACAGCGCGCCCGCCCCCAGCGCCAGGGCCGGCCAAAACCAGGAACGAAGAGACAATGGAATCATAAGCACTCCCAACCTCCTAATATATATAGGGTAATGCGCGGCGAAAGGAGCGGTCTGCCATGAAAAAGAAAACACAGCGCCCGCCGCTGCTGGAGACCATCAAGGGCTGGTTTGCACAGCCTGCCGCCGATTTTTACCGCCGCCCGGCCGTGTACATCTGCGGCGGCCAGACCGAACTGCAGGGCTGCCGGGCTGTGCTGGAGCTGGAGGAAAATCGGATTCTGGTGGATATGGGCCGGCGGCGGCTGGCCCTGTACGGGGACGGCCTGGTGCTGTCGGCCCTCAACGGCCGGGTGCTGCTGGTGCGGGGCACCCTGCTGAAAGCGGAATTCTTGTCGGGGGAGGGGAGCCTATGAACCGTTGGATCGGCCTTTTGCTGCCCCAGGTGCAGTTTTTGGCCCGGGGCGGCCGGTTTGAGGCCTTTCTGAGCCGCTGCCTGGAAAAGGGGGTGCCCCTCAGCGGGGTGCGCCCTGTGCCCGGGGGCTTCACCGCCTGGATGCCGGCCCGGTATTACCGGGGGCTGCACCGCCCTGCCCGCCGCTGCCGCACCCTGCTGCGGGTACAAAAGCGGCGGGGCGCCGCCTTCTCGCTGCGTCGGCTGCGGGGCCGCTGGGGGCTGCTCATCGGGCCGGTGCTGTTTGCGCTGGTGCTCCAGTTCAGCCAGCAGTTTGTGTGGGAGATCCGCTACAAGGGCATGGACGGGGAACAGCAGGCCCGGCTCTCGGCGCTGCTTTATTCTATGGATATTTACCAGGGGGCTTTTTTAAACCAGCAAATTCTCGACAGCATCCCGGGCAGGATCTTTCTGGAATCCCCTGAGTTTGGCTGGCTTGCCCTGAATTTTGAGAAGGGCTGCCTCACGGTGGAGGCCGACCAGACCCGAAGCGCCCCGGCGGTGGAGGAAAACCTGGCCGAAAACCTGGTGGCGGCCAGCGACGGGGTGATCCTGCGGCTGAATGTGCAGGAAGGGCTGAGCCTGAAGCAGCCGGGCCAGACCGTGGCCCGGGGAGAGGTGCTGGTGAGCGCCGCCCGGCCCGACCGGGACGGCAACCTGTACTACAGCCACCCGCTGGGCAGCGTGATTGCCCTGGTCAAAAAGAGCTATCGGTGCGAGCAGCCCATCCAGTTTGAGGCCAGCTTCCCCACCGGGCGGCTGCGGCGGGACTGGAGCCTGAACATTCTGGGCAGGATATGGGAGAACCCCGCCGGCCCGCAGCCCTTTGAAGAAGAGACGGTGCGGGAATACCGCCGCCCCCTGACCCTCTTCGGGTTTGCGCTGCCCGGCCTTGTCTGCCGCACCCTCGGCGCCGAGCTGGCCACCCAGACCGTCCGCCTCACCGCCGACGGGGCCATCCAACAGGCCCAGTATGCCTGCCGCCGGGCTCTGTACCAGGAATTTCCCGACGCGGTAATCCGCACCCAGAGCGAAAAGCAGGAGTGGACCGACACCGGCGTCATCATCCAGTGGGACGTGCAGTTTGAGGCGGACATTGCCCGCCGAGAGAGTGAAGAGGAAAGCTCTTAAATTTTGTGCAAAATGAACAGTTTAAATTGACAAATTTTGTGATACAATGGGGAAGAAAAATCAGCAGGAAAGGATAGCCTATGGCAGAAAAGCTCATCGAACTCAACAGTATTGAACTGGCGGCGGCGGTTTTCGGCAACTGCGACGAGAACATCCGCCTGCTGGAGCAGGAATTCTCGGTCACGGCGGTCTGCCGGGGCACACAGCTCAAGCTGAGCGGCGAGGAGGAAGGCGTAAAGGGCGCCGCCAATGCGGTGGACGCCATGCTGACGCTGCTGGACAATCACACTCCCCTGGAGGAGCAGACGGTGCGCTACTGCATCAGCCTGGCCCGCACCGGGGAGGAGACCCGGGTGCAGGAGCTCACCGAAGATTTTGTGGCCATCACTGCCAAGGGGCGGCCGGTTCGGCCCAAGACCCTGGGTCAGAAGGCCTACCTGAAAGCCATCCAGAAAAATCCCATCACCTTCGGGGTGGGCCCGGCCGGCACCGGCAAGACCTACCTGGCGGTGGCCATGGCGGTGAAGGCCTTCAAGAGCAAGGATGTGGAGCGGATCATCCTCACCCGGCCGGCGGTGGAGGCCGGTGAAAAGCTGGGCTTTCTGCCGGGGGATTTGCAGGACAAGGTGGACCCCTACCTGCGGCCTCTGTATGACGGGCTGTTTGATATGCTGGGGGCCGAGAGCTTCCAGAAACTGCTGGAAAAGCAGATCATCGAGGTGGCCCCCCTGGCCTACATGCGGGGCCGCACCCTGGACAACGCCTTCATCATCTTGGATGAGGCCCAGAACACCAGCCCGGAGCAGATGAAAATGTTCCTCACCCGTATGGGCACGGGCAGCAAGGTGGTGGTGACCGGCGATGTGACCCAGATTGATCTGCCGGACAAAAGCCGCAGCGGCCTGGTGGACGCATTGCGGGTGCTGAAGGGAATAGAGGGTATTGAGAGGATCTTCTTTACCGAAAAGGACGTGGTGCGCCACCGCCTGGTGCAGGAGATCGTGAAGGCCTACGACCGGGCCGCCGCGGCCAGAAACAAGCGGTGAGAGGCCCTGAGCGGACAACAGGAAAGGAGCAAACAGAGATGTCCAATAAAGTATATATCACCAACGACCAGAAAGCGGTGAAAGTGCCGTCCGGCCTGCGCATCCTGATCCGGCGCAGCTGCAACGCGGTGCTGGAGTTTGAAAAGTTTGAGGGCCCGGCCGAGATCAGTGTCACCTTTGTGGACAACGCCCGCATTGCCGAGCTGAACAACCAGTACCGCAACAAGCCCATGCCCACCGACGTGCTCAGCTTCCCTCTGGGGCAGGACGGGCACTATGATGTGGACCCGGACACCGGCGCCAAAATTTTGGGCGACATTGTCATCAGCATGGAGCGGGCCATGGAGCAGGCCGAGCTGTACGGCCATCCCCTGCAGCGGGAGGTGGCCTTTTTGACGGTACACTCCATGCTGCATCTGCTGGGCTACGACCACGAGGCCGGAGGGCTGGAAGCCGTACATATGCGGGAGAAAGAAGAGGCCGTGCTGATCCAGCTGGGCCTGCCCCGCACCGTTTCCTACACCGCTGAAGAGTAAGGAGCCATTTTGGAACACACATCCTCGGTATTTGTGGCCCTCATCGGCCGGCCCAACGTGGGCAAATCCAGCCTCACCAACCGTCTGGTGGGGGAGAAGGTGGCCATCGTCACCTCCAAGCCCCAGACCACCCGCACCCGCATCACCGGCATCGTCACCCGGGGGCCGGTGCAGTATGTGCTGCTGGACACCCCCGGCATCCACATCCCCCGCAACAAGCTGGGAGCCCGCATGAGCAAGACCGCCCGGGCCAGCATTGCGGATGTGGACGTGGCACTCATGCTGTTTGAGCCCTACGGCGAACTGAACGAGGCCGAAGAGGGGCTTCTGAAGGAGCTGGAAAAGGCCGGTTGTCCGGCCCTGGCCGTCATCAACAAGACCGACACCCTGCGCCAGCCCGCCGACCTGGAGGCCCGCCGGGCCCAGCTGAAAGCACTGGGCCGCTTTGATCAGGTGGTGGACATCTCGGTGAAGGAGGACAAGGGCTGTGAGGAGCTGTTTGAGCTGCTCAAGCCCTACGGCAACGAGGGGCCCCACTACTTCCCCGACGACGCCTATACGGACATGCCCGAAAAGGCACTGGTGAGCGAGATCATCCGGGAGAAGATGCTGCTCAACCTGTACGACGAGGTGCCCCACGGCATCGCGGTGACGGTGGAGCGATTCAAGGAGCGGCCCGACAAAAACCTCATCGACATCGACGTGAACATTTACTGTGAGCGCAAGAGCCACAAGGGCATGATCATCGGCAAGGGCGGCCAGATGCTGAAAAAGATCGCCACCCAGGCCCGGCTGGACTGCGAGGATTTTTTGGGCGCAAAGGTGAACCTCCAGTGCTGGGTCAAGATCAAGGACGACTGGCGGGACAGCGAGAAGCTGCTGAACGATTTCGGGTTCCAGCAGCCCTGAGAACCGCGCACAGACAGAGGAAAGAAAAGAAAAGGGGAGTTCGGGTCCGCTTCGCCATGACTGGACAAGATTTCCGGGCATAGAGGCCTACAATAGGGGCATTGTACGGAATAACGGAGGAAACAGTCATGGAGCCCAAGGATTACTGGAAAGATTTTGCAGCTACCGGCGATATTTTCCATTATCTGCGCTTTAAAAGCCGGCAGCAGGCGGCAGACCCCCGGGAGGAAGACCATGCGGATGGTGACGATGGGGCTGGTACTGCGCCAGACGAAGGTGAAGGAAGCGGACTGCATCCTGACCATTCTGACCCCTGAAAAGGGGCTCATCTCGGCGTCGGCCCGGGGCTGCCTGCGGCTGAAGAGCAAGCTGTTCAGCGGATGCGGGCTGTTCTGCTATTCCGAGTTTGCTCTCTTTGAGGGGCGCACCATGTACACGGTGGACGAGGCCCAGGTGCAGAGCAATTTCTTCGAGCTGCGCCAGAACGTGGAGAGCATGGCCCTGGCCATGTACCTGGCCGAGATGGCCCTGGTGCTGGCCCCGGTGGGGGAGGAGGCCGGCGTGCAGCTGCGGCTGCTGCTCAACAGTTTTTATCTGCTGTGCAAGAACACCAGGCCCCCCGCCCAGATCAAGGCGGTGTATGAGCTTCGCACCGCCTGCGTCATGGGCTATATGCCGGATCTGCTGGGCTGCCGGCAATGCCATCGGTACGACGGAATTCCCTTTTATTTTGATGTGGACACCGGGGGTCTGCTCTGCGCCGACTGCGCCCGGGAGGAAAATCTTGCCCCCAATCTGGACGAGGCGGCTCTCACAGCCCTGCGGCACATCGCCCTGTCGGAGGACAAAAAGATCTTTGCCTTCGCCCTCAAATCGGAGTCGCTCCACAGGCTGGGGACCCTCACCGAAGGGTATATCCTGCGCCGGCTGGACCGCCCCCTCAAGAGCCTGGCGTTCTGGAAAAACCTGGCGCCCCAAACCCCATAAAACAAAAACCGCCCCCGGGCAGCCCTTTCAGGCCGACCGGGGGCGGTGTGCGCTTACCGTTCAGGTTTCCTGCTCCAGCGGGACAGGCTCGGTGTGGTTTTCCTGGATGGAGCAGCCGATCCAGGCCATCTCGGCCCGCAATTCCTCAGGCTGGAGCAGCTCAAACCGGCCGCCGAAGGTGAGCAGCCAGCCGAACAGATCGCTCTTGTCCGAAAAATCCGCCGAAAACAGCAGCCGCCCGTCCGGCCGGACCGTGAAGCTCTCCCGGCCAAAATCCTCCACCAGCCGCCAGCGGCATTCCGGCGCAAAGAGCACCTGCACCGAGTACCGGGGCGGAAAGATGGCCTCGGGGGCCAGGGCGGGGGGCGGCACCAGCCGCTTTTGGTAGAGGTTGCCGGTCACCCTCAGCTCCTCGATCCGATTCAGTTTGAAGAGATGGAATTCCTGCCGGGCCAGACAGAACCCCCACAGATACCAGCTGGAAAGATGGAACACCAGCCGGTAGGGCTCCACCCGACAGGCGCTCTCCCCCTCGGGGCCGCAGTAGGTGAACCGCACCAGAAAACTGCCCTCGATGGCGGTGCGCAGCTCCCCGATCTTGCGGGCCAGGGTGTCCTGGTACAGGCAGGAAAAATCGATGAGAAAGGTGTCGTCGGGGGTCAGGTATTGGCTGGCGGCGGGATTCAGGGTCCGGGCCAGTTGCCGGAAGGACCGGGACGCCGGCTCTTCGCCGTTTCGGGCCAGCTCCAGCGCGGCCTGCATCCGGGGGCTGGCCAGCAGCTTGGGATCGGGCTGGAACCCCTCCATCAGGGCGATGCCCCCGTTCTGGCCCTGGGCGGTCATCACCGGGAACCCCGCCTGGCACAGCGCCTCCACATCCCGCCCGATGGTGCGGCGGGAGACCCCCAGCTCCCGGGCCAGTTGGGGCGCGGTGGCCTTGCCCTGGCGCAGCAGCAGGGCCAGAATGTGGATGAGACGGTCGGATTTTTTCATAAGAGGAGCCTCCCGGCGAAGGGCGGCCCGGCCGGAGCGAAGCGCCTTTCACACAAAATGTTTCCTTTAGCTTATCACGAAAGGGCTGCCCCTTCAACCGCCGGGGCGACAAAAGCCGCGACGGGCACCAAAAAAAGCGAAAAATCCCGAAATTTTGGCCGTCGGCTGGTTTGACAAAGCAGGGGAATGGTTTATAATTTTAGGACAGGCCGCGGGCGGCGAAGGCCGGCCCGCCGGGCCCGGATGAGGCCCCCACACAGCAGATGACGGGAAGGAATTATGACAGGATATCTGAAAAGCCTTGAATTGGATAAAATCGTGGAAAAAGCGGCAGGTTACACTGCCTGTCCCCAGGCGGCGGCCCTTTTGCGGGAGCAGGAGCTCTTCACCGACGTGGAGGAGGTGCGCTTTGCCCTGGGCAAGACCGACGCGGTAAACAGCCTGCTCTTGAAAAACGGCAGTCCTCGGTTTTCCGGGGTGGACGGGGTGAAAGGGATCGTGGCCCGGGCGGTCAAGGGAGGCGTATTGAGCATGGCTGAGCTGCTCACCGTGGCAGCCACCCTGCGAAATTTTGCCTCCCTGGCGGCCTGGTATCGGATGACCGAGCACGACTTTTTGCCCACCGACGATCTGTTCTATGCCCTGAGCCCCCAGCCCGCCCTGGAAAAATCCATCACCGACGCCATCCTGTCCCCCACCGAGATGGCGGATTCCGCCAGCCATACCCTTTTTGAGATCCGCTCTTCCATCCGGCGCACCGAGAACTCCATCCGGGACAAGCTGGAGCAGATCGTCCGCTCCCAGACCACCGGCAAGTATTTGCAGGAGAACGTGGTCTCCCTGCGCAACGGTCGGTATGTGGTGCCGGTGAAGGCCGAGTACCGGGGCGAGGTCACCGGCGTCATCCACGACGTCTCCTCCACCGGGGCCACCCTCTTTGTGGAGCCCACCGCTGTGGTGGAGGCCAACGCCCGCATCCTCCAGCTGCGCAGCCAGGAGACCGCCGAGATCGAGCGGATCCTGGGGGCCTTTTCCGACCAGGTGGCCGGGCTGGAGCCCCAGTTCGGCTACAGCTACGACGCCATGCTGGACATTGACGTGCTGCTGGCCAAGGCCCGCCTGGCCCTGGAGCAGAAGGCCTATCTGCCCGCCGTGTCCGAGGACCGCATCTTTTCCCTCAAGCGGGCCCGGCATCCCCTCATTGACCTGGCCAAAGTGGTGCCGGTGGATATTGAGCTGGGCAGGGAGTACGACACCCTGGTGGTCACCGGCCCCAACACCGGCGGCAAGACGGTGAGCCTCAAGACCGCCGGTCTGCTCTGCGCCATGGCCCAGATGGGCTTTCTGATTCCTGCCCATGAGAGCAGCAGCGTCTGTGTGTTCGGAAAGTACCTGGTGGACATCGGCGACGAGCAGAGCATTGAGCAGAGCCTCTCCACCTTCAGCGGCCATATGAAAAAGATCACCGATATTCTTGCCGAGGCGGGTCAGGGCAGCCTGGTGCTGCTGGACGAATTGGGGGCGGGCACCGACCCGGCCGAGGGCGCGGCCCTGGCGGTGAGCATCATCGAGCAGCTGCGCAGCCAAGGGGCCCTCATCATGGCCACCACCCACTATTCCGAGATGAAGGTGTTTGCCCTGGAGACCCCCGGCGTGGTGAACGCCAGCTGCGAGTTCGACCTGGAGAGCCTGCGCCCCACCTACAAGCTCAGCGTGGGGGTGCCGGGCAAATCCAACGCCTTCCTCATCGGCGAAAAGCTGGGCCTGCCCCAGAATGTGATCCAGACTGCCCGCCGGCACCTGAACGAGGACGACAAGCGGCTGGACAGCGTGCTGGCTCAGCTGGACGATCTGAAGATGAAGCTGAAGGCCAGCCAGGAGGAGGCCGAGCGCCAGAAGGACGCGGCGGCCCAGGCCCTGGAAAAGGCCAAAAAGAAAAGCGACGCCCTGGAAAAGCAGGCCGAGACCGAGCTGGAAGCGGCCCGGCTCAAGGCACGCCAGATGATCCAGCAGGTGCAGAGCGAAGCCTACGCCCTCACCGAGGAGCTGCGCAAGATCCAGAAAGACGAAAAGACCAGCGCCGCCCAGCGGGCGGCCCAGGCCCGGCAGATCGCCCGGCGGGACGCCGAAAAGCTCTTTGACCAGAGCGACGTGGTGCACCGGGCCCGCAAGGAGTATGTGCCCCTGAAAGAGGTGCGGGTGGGGCAGGAGGTGGTCATCGCCGAGTATGACCAGCTGGCCACCGTCACCGCCCTGCCGGACAAAAACGGGATGGTGGCCGTGCAGGCCGGCATCCTCAAGACCAAGGTGCCCCTCCAGGGGCTGCGGGCGCCGGATAAATTCCAGAAACCGACCAAAAAGAAGATGCAGCCCCGGCCCGCGCCCCGCACCACGGTGGACCGGGCCGAGCGGGGGGCCAGCATGGAGCTGAACCTGCTGGGCATGACCGTGGAGGAGGCCCTCATGGAGGTGGATCAGTTCATCGACCATGCGGTGATGACCAACCAAAACGTACTCTACCTCATCCACGGCAAGGGCACCGGGGCGCTGCGCAGCGCCATCCAGGCCCACCTGAAGGGGCACAAAAACGTGAAGAGCTTCCGGCTGGGACGCTACGGCGAGGGCGAGGCCGGCGTCACGGTGGTGGAGCTGAAATAAAGGCGCGGCGATTCTTCCGGCCCAAAAGGGCGGAATGCACAAGAAACAATTGACGAAACGCAGAGTTTCTGTCATAATTTCGGTGAAACGACGGCGCGGAAGGGGTGGTGCCCTCCCGCAGGGCCGCCGACCGAGATCGGGCCCGCCCGGCGGGCTATGTGCAGGAAAAGGAGAATCGGAATTATGATCTTAGACCTGGAAAGTGTGGAGCAGGAGAAGCTGGTCCGCCAGGCTCTCAGCTACGGGCACAAGTTCGTGCGCTACGGCAAGCCGGCCGATTACATCCCCGAGCTTGCCAAAAAGGACCCCGGCAAGCTGGGGGTGGCCATCTGCGATTTGGACGGCAACATGATGACCGCGGGGGACTGCGACGAGCAGTTCACCATGCAGAGCATCGCCAAGGTGATGAGCCTGATTCTGGCCATCGAACAGAACGGCTTTGAGTACGTATTCACCAAGGTGGGGATGGAGCCCACCGGCGACGCCTTCAACTCCATGGTCCGGCTGGAAAGCCTCATCAAGAAAAAGCCCTTCAACCCCATGATCAACGCGGGGGCCATCGCGGTGGCCAGCTGCATCCGGGGCGGCAGCCTGGAGGAGCGGCAGAACTGCTGTGTGGAGTTTGCCCGCAAGCTCACCGGCAACCCCAAGCTGGATGTGGACTATGAGGTGTTCCGCTCCGAGAAGGAGAGCGGCCACAAAAACAGGGCCATCATCAACCTGATGAAGGCCAACGGCATCATCGACGGGGAGGTGGAGCCCCACCTGGATTTGTACTTCACCATCTGCTCTCTCAGCGCCAACTGCCGGGATATGGCCTTCTTTGCGGCGGTGCTGGCCAACAATGGGGTGAACCCCAACACCAAGGAGCCCATCATCCCCCTGCGGGTGGTCAAGCTGGTGCGCTCCCTCATGGTCACCTGCGGCATGTACGACTATTCCGGCGAGTACGCCGCCACAGTGGGCATGCCCTCCAAGAGCGGCGTGGGAGGCGGCATCATCGCGGCCCCCATCGGCAAGTGCGGCATCGCGGCCTACGGCCCCGCCCTGGACGAAAAGGGCAACAGCGTGGGAGGGCTCAAGATCATGGAGTTCCTCTCGGAAAAAATGGACCTGAATATGTTCTGAGCCGGCCCTGTCCGGCCCCTGAAAAGGACGAAGAGAAATTTCTCTTCGTCCTTTTTTGCACCCTTTTTTTGACGGGTTTTCTTTGGGGAATGGTCTACACTAAACCCTGATGGGGGGCGGCGCCATGAAGACGGTGATCTATCTGGATACCCTGCTGCTGGTGAATTTCCTGATCGGCTACCTTCTGCTGCGGGGGGCCGGGCTGCTCACCGGCTGCACCCCCGCTTTCGGGCGCAACCTGCTGGGGGCGCTGGCCGCCTCGGCCTCCACCCTGGTGCTGCTGGCGCCGCCCCTGCCCTTCGGGCTCCAGCTGGCCTATCAGGCGGCTTCGGCCCTGGCGGTGGTGCGGGCGGCCTTCTGCTGGCGGGGGGCAAGGCCCTTTTTCCGCCAGGCGGCCTGGTATCTCTGCCTCAACCTGCTGCTGGCCGGGGCGGTGGTCTGGCGGTGCAGCCAGGGCACAGGGGGCATCTGGCAGACCAACAACCTGTCGGTATACGCGGGCATTTCTCCGTCGCTGCTGGCCGGCTGCGTGGCGGGGGTGTACCTGCTCACCCGGCTGCTGGCGCTGATTTTTGGCCGGGCGCCGGCGCGCACCCTCTACCGGCTGGATCTGCGGCTGGGACAGCGGCCGGTGCGGGGGCTGCGGGCCCTGTATGACACCGGCTTTGAGGTGAGCGACCCCTACACCGGCGCGCCCGCCCTGCTGGCGGCCCTGCCGGCCCTGAAACAAAAACTGCCCCCCGGCCTGGAAAGTGATCTGGAAGAGTATTTCAGCCGAGGAGAGCTGCCCGCCGGCGGGGCCGGCATCCGGCTGATCCAGTGTGCCACCGCCGCCGGCAGGGGACTGCTGCCCGCGGTTACGGCCAGCGGGCTGGAACTTTCCGGCCCGGGCCGGAAGGGGACGCTGCCCCGGGCCACGGTGATCTTCTGCCCGGAAAAGCTGGCGGACGGGAATTTTGAGGCGATCTTCGGGGGCGGGCTGTTCTTTGCCCTCTGAACAAAATGGAGGCATGTGCAATGAAACTGGCAATTTCTCTGGAGCAGCTGTGGCACAATTTCTGGGGCAGGCTGCGGCTGCCGGATTCTTCCTATTACATAAACGGGCCGGACACCCTGCCCTCCCCCCTGACGCCGGAGGAGGAGAAAAAGGTGTTTGCCGGGCTGGAGGAGGGCCGGGAGAGTTGCCGGGACATCCTTATCACCCACAACCTGCGGCTGGTGGTATACATCGCCAAGAAGTTCGAGGCCCCCGGCGTCTCGGTGGAGGATGTGATCTCCATCGGCACCATCGGGCTCATCAAGGCGGTGAACACCTTTGTGCCCTCCCGCAACATCAAGCTGGCCACCTACGCCAGCCGCTGCATCGAAAACGAGATCCTCATGTACCTGCGCAAGAGCAGCAACCGCCGCCAGGAGGCCAGCATCGACGAGCCCCTGAACACCGACGGGGACGGCAACGAGCTGCTCTTGTCCGACGTGCTCAGCAGCGATCAGAACCAGGTGGGCTACGAGATGGAGCAGGATGTGGAGCGCACCATGCTGCACCAGGCCATCGACACCCTGGACGGACGGGAAAAGACCATCATGCAAATGCGCTTCGGGTTGGTGGACGGGGTGGAGCGCACCCAGAAGGAGGTGGCCGACGCCATCGGCATCTCCCAGAGCTACATCTCCCGGCTGGAAAAGAGAATCATCCGCCGACTTCGCAAGGAGCTGGAAAAGATGGAATGAAAAGCAGCCCGGCGGGGACCGGGCTGCAAAGCGGGCAGGGTTCAGGCGGCCACCGTGTTGGTCTCCCGGACAAAATCATCCACAAGGCCGGTGGGCAGCCCCATCTCGTAGTTCTCAAAATACAGCGCGTAGTCAAAGCCGCTCTTGCTCCACAAAGCCAGGGCTGAGCCCCCGGGACTTTGCAGGAACGTGATCCGAATTCGGTCATAGTACTGTATCGTCCGCTGGTCGTAGCTGGTGTTCCAGTCCTCCAGCTTCATATCCCCCTTGGCGGCGCATACCCGCAGCAGGAATTTCCAGCCCGGCTCGGCAAAAAATTCCAGCTCGGCCAGCCGGCTGTCCCACAAAAGATTGCGTCCCCGGGTCAGAATATCGTCCTGGGGCAGGGTGGTCACATTGAAGCCGGCCGGGGCCGAAAAATCGGTGGCCTCATACTCCACCGGCTCCCCCGAAGGCCGGCGCAGCGCCCAGATATAGGCTGCCAGCAGGGCGATCACCAGCAGCACCCCCAGCCCCAGGGGAACAAAAAAGATCGCTTGCATCCTCATCCTCACCTCCTGCGCCATAGTATGCTCGGGTGCGGGCCGCTGTGCAGTTTTTGCCAGCGGCCCTTCTGTTTTGGGCCGGGCCGCCGGGGCCATACTTCCCCCAAGGGCATCACCGCCCGGGGAGTGTGAAACATGTATTACAACAAAGTGGAAATTTGCGGCGTCAATACCGCCAAACTGCCGGTATTGAAGGAAAAGGAAAAGAGGGAACTGCTGGAGCGGATCCAGAAAGGGGACGAGGAAGCCCGGCAGACCATGATCCAGGGCAACCTGCGGCTGGTGCTCAGCGTGGTGCAGAAATTTGCCAACCGGGGCGAAGCCATGGACGATCTGTTTCAGGTGGGCTGCATCGGCCTCATCAAGGCAATCGACCACTTCGACCCCAGCCTGAACGTGCGGTTTTCCACCTACGGGGTGCCCATGATTGTGGGGGAGATCCGCCGCTTTCTGCGGGACAACAGCGCCGTGCGGGTCAGCCGCTCGGTGCGGGATGTGGCCCACCGGGCCATGCAGGCGAGGGAACAGCTCCAGAAGAGCCTGGGCCGGGAACCCCGCATCGGAGAGGTGGCCCGGGCGGTGGGCCTGCCCCGGGAGGAGGTGACCCTGGCGCTGGAATCGGTGGCCGAGCCGGTGAGTCTCTACGAGCCGGTGTACGGGGAGGGGGGCGACGCCATGTATGTGATGGATCAGCTGGGCACCTCGGACAGCGAGGACACCTGGGTCAGTCAGATCCAGTTCCGGGATACAGTCAAGACCCTCAGCCCAAGGCAGCGGCGGATCATGGAGCTGCGGTATCTGGCGGGCAAGACCCAGATGGAGGTGGCCCGGGAGATCGGCATCAGCCAGGCCCAGGTGAGCCGGCTGGAAAAAGGAGCCATCGGCCAGATCAAAAGTCAGATGTAAACCAAAAGGCCCGCACCATAAAGCGCGGGCCTTGAACTTTGTTTTGGGCAAAACTCACCACAGCAGATGTTCCCGGATGGGGATGCCGCAGGAGGAGAGGGCTTTCAAAAGAGAAGCATTGCCCCGGTAGTGGATGCCGGTGATGCCCAGGGCATAGGCAGCCTGGGCGTTTTCCTTTTTGTCATCGATGAAAATGGTCTCGTCGTAGTCCAGGTTGTAGTGCAGCATCAGCGCCTTGTAAAGCCGGGGATCCGGCTTGGCCAGATGCAGATGGCAGCTGCCGATGCCCCCCTCAAACAGGGAGAAAAACTCCTGCTGGCCCAGATAGTCCAGGGTGTCCTGGGCAATGTTGGAGAGGTAATAGACCTTATATCCCATCTTTTTCAGCCGACGGATCAATTCCAGCGTGCGGTGCATGGGCTTGAGCATCCGCATCCAGTCGTCCAGCACAGCCTGTACCTCAAAGGCACGGCCCTGTTCCCGGGCCTTTTCCAGCATGATCTCGTTGGCTTCCTGGCGGGTCATCAGCCCCAGGTCCAGCTGTTTCCACTCCTCGCTGCCGAATACGATGGCCTCGGTCTCCGCCTCGGCCTTTTCGTCACACAACAGGTCCAGCAGGTACTTTTTGGGGGCGAATTCCACCACCACGCCGCCCAGGTCAAACACAATATTCTGATACATGGCGCTCCATCCTTACAGAGGGGGTTAGATTTGATAGGGCTATTATACAACATCCGGCCTGAACTTACAAAGGGCGGCATATACTATTTCGGGGAGGTGGGAAAATGACCCTGACAGAGTTGAAGAAAAAGGACGTGATTCAGGTGCAGAGCGGCGTCAATCTGGGCCGGGCGGATGATCTGCGGCTGAATGAGCAGACCGCCCAGGTGGAGGGGATCATCCTGTTTGGCCGGGCCCGGCTCTTCGGGCTGCTGGGCCGCCAGCCGGACCTGTTCATCCCCTGGCAGGACATTGCCCAGCTGGGGCAGGATGTGGTATTGGTGCGCACCCAGGTTCCCGCCGGCTATGCGGGCCGGCCGCCCTTTTTTCAGAAGTGGTTTGACAAATAACTCCAAAAAAATTTACGCTTTCTTGACAGAAGGAGTATAATCAAGCGTATTGAAGTCTTGCGGACCTTTGAAATTGCGGCGGCCCCCGATTCCCGGCACCGGGGCACCCAAAGGAATACAATGAGCAAACCGCCGGTTTTGCGGAAAGGATTTTGAAAACACAGTGTGGATACATAGCCAAGGGCAGACGGCGCTCCGGCCCGCCCGGCCCCGGTGGGCCCTGCGGCTGGCAGGGTGGCTCTGGCCCTTCTGCTTCAGCGCCCTGACTCTGGTGCTCACCGAGTGGATACACCGGGGAGATTTGGACGATTTCTGGCAAAGTTACTTTTTCCCCCACAAAAACGCCTATTACCTGGCCTTTTTGCTGTTGCTGGCCTGCTATCTGGTGCTGCTGATTCTCACCCGGCGGCACTGGCCGGCCACTTTGGGGGTGGGAGTGCTGGGCTGCCTGCCCGCCGCCGTCTGCTTCTTTGAATTGCAGCTGCGGGGCGAGCCTTTCCTGCCCTGGGATTTTTCCCAGTTTGAGGAAGCCACCCAGGTGGTGGGCAAGGCGGGGCTTGTCTGGCAGACATCCATGAAAGTTTCCCTGGCCCTGGTGCTGGCGGCAACCGTGCTGGCGGCCTTTTTGCCCAAGATCACCCCCGGCTGGAAAAAGCGGCTGGTGGAGGCGGCCCTCAGCGTGTCCCTTTTGCTGGGCATCGTGTTCGGGGTGTATTTGCAGCCCCAGGGCACCCTGGACCTGGGCATTGTGCCGGACGAATGGATGCAGGACCGATATTATCGCTATTACGGCGTGATCACCGGCTTTATGACCAACCTGCAAAACCTGGACATCGACGAGCCTGAGGATTACAGCGAGGAGTCGGTGCTGGCCCTGAAGGAAGAGCTGCTCTCCCAGCCCCAGCCGGACCCCCTCTTTGCGGGCAGCTATGCCGCCCAGGGGCAGACCGGGGTGGACGAGCCCACCATCATCTATGTGATGGACGAGTCCTTCTGGGATGTGAGCCGGCTGGAGGACTACGGTGTCACCTTTGACCGGGAGATCTGCCCCAATCTCCACAAATTGCAGGAGATTTCGGCCTGGGGCCGGGTGTACAGCCCCAGCTTCGGCGGGGGCACCTGCGATGTGGAGTTCGAGGCCCTCACCGGCCACTCCTGCGCCTACCTGCCCACCGGCTGCAAGCCTTACCAGCAGCATGTCACCAGCCCCACTTTTGCGCTGCCCGCCTACCTGAAAGAGGAGTTCGGCTACGAGACCCTGGCCATCCACGGCTACTACAAAAAGTTCTGGAGCCGGATCACCGCCTATCCCAATATGGGCATCGATACCTTTATCGGGCTGGAGGACATGGTCAACCCCGAAAAAAAGCGGCCCGAGTACTGGCAGGGCGGGCTGGTGACCGACGCGGAGATGGCCCGGCAGATCATCAGCGCCTACGAGGAGCGTGAGGGGGACGGGCCCCTCTTCCTCCACGCGGTGACCATGCAGAACCACACCAGCTACAGCGCAAAGAATTACCCGGACGATGAGCGGGTGCGGGTGCTGGAGGACCCCGAGGGGATGGACGCCGAGACCATCGGGGCGCTGGAGGATTTCGCCACCGGCTGCTGGGAGGCAGACGCCATGCTGGGCCAGCTGACCGAGTATTTTTCAGGGGTGAGCGAGCCGGTGATCCTGGTATTCTGGGGTGACCACTACAACCCCATCGGCAGCGGCTACGAGGTCTACACCTCCACCGGCTATGCCAGCGCCGACAGCAACGACCCCCAGTTGCATCAGACTGATCTCTTGATCTGGAGTAACTACTGGCAGCAGCCGGTGGAGCTGGGCACCATTGGCGCCTACGAGGTGAGCCCGGTGATGATGGACCTGTACGGGCTCCAAAAGCCGCTGTATTTTGAGTATCTCACCCGGCAGCTGAGCCAGGGCTACCGCAGCCGGACCCTGGGCACCACCGTGGACCCGGACGGCACCATCACCCAGCAGCTCACCGATGAGCAGATGGAGTGGTACCAAAACCACTGGCTGCTGGAATACGACCTGCTTTTCGGCCAAGAATATCTTCTGGAAGGGGAAGAATAGCCGTCAGAATGCACAGAACCGGCCCCTGTCGGCCCGCCGGGGCCGGCAAAGGGGAAAACTTGGCAAAAACCGGCTCAAAAGCGGATTTTTTCCTTGCTTTCCCGGGGGGCAGTGTGCTATACTATCAAGGCAATACGCACGCATTGCTTTGCTTTCTTGTGCCCTGAAAGGGGTTGGGGAGCATGGATGCAATGCGGAGGAAAAACAATATTTTGGAGGAAAATCATCATGGCAGTAGTTTCTATGAAGCAGCTTCTGGAAGCCGGCGTGCACTTCGGTCATCAGACCCGCCGCTGGAACCCCAAAATGGCGAAGTACATCTTCACCGAGCGCAACGGCATCTATATCATCGACCTGCAGAAGACTGTGAAGAAGCTGGACGAGGCTTATAACTTTGTCCGCGACGTGGCCGCCGAGGGCGGCGACATCCTGTTTGTCGGTACCAAGAAGCAGGCTCAGGAGTCCATCCGCGATGAGGCTACCCGCTGCGGTATGCACTATGTGAACGCCCGGTGGCTGGGCGGCATGCTCACCAACTTCCGCACCATCCGCAAGCGGATCGACCGCCTGGAGCAGCTCAAGAAGATGAGCGAGGACGGCACCTTCGATCTGCTGCCCAAGAAGGAAGTTGTCAAGCTGCAGCTGGAGATCGAGAAGCTGGAGAAGTTCCTGGGCGGCGTGAAGAACATGGCCAGCCTGCCCAAGGCCCTGTTTATTGTGGACCCCCACAAGGAGCGGATCGCCGTCTCCGAGGCCCGCAAGCTGCACATTCCCATCGTGGCCATTGTGGACACCAACTGCAACCCCGACGAGATCGACTACGTGATCCCCGGCAACGATGACGCCATCCGTGCCGTCCGTCTGATCGCCGGCGCGATGGCTGACGCTGCGCTGGAGGGCAAGCAGGGCGAGCAGACCGAAGAGGCCGCTCAGGAAGAAGCCGCCGAGGCCTGAGCAAAGAACCAGAAAGGGGAATAAAACCATGGCAATTTCTGCAAAAGACGTAATGGAACTGCGCAAGCAGACCGACTGCGGCATGATGGAGTGCAAGAAGGCCCTGACCGAGGCCGACGGCGACTTCACCAAGGCCATTGAGCTGCTGCGGGAAAAGGGCCTGGCCACCGCCGCCAAGAAGGCTGGCCGCATTGCTGCCGAGGGCATGGTCTACGCGGATTACTGCCCCGAGTGCAAGGTGGGCGTTGTGGTTGAGGTGAACGCCGAGACCGACTTCGTGGCCAAGAATGAGAAGTTCGTGAACTTCGTCAAGGAAGTGGCCGGCGTCGTCATGAAGGAGAACCCCGCCGACGTGGAGGCCCTGCTGAACTGCAAGATGGGCGACACCACCGTGCAGGGCGCCCTGAATGACCTGATCCTGGTCATCAAGGAGAACATCAAGATCCGCCGCTTCGTCCGCTACGAGGGCGTCTGCGCCGCCTACATCCATGCCGGCGGCGTCTATGCGGTGCTGGTGAACTTCGAGACCAGCGACGAGATCGCTGCCAAGCCCGAGTTCGAGGAGTACGGCAAGGACATCGCCATGCAGGTGGCGGCTGTCAGCCCCAGCTACCTGTGCCGCGAGGAAGTGCCTGAGGACGTGATCGCCAAGGAGAAGGAGATCATGCTGGCTCAGATGGCCAACGATCCCAAGACCGCCAACAAGCCCGACGCCATCAAAGAGAAGATGATCGTGGGCAAGCTGAACAAGTTCTACAAGGAGAACTGCCTGGTAGAGCAGGAGTTCGTCAAGGACGGCGACCTGAGCGTAGAGAAGTACACCCAGAAGGTTGCCAAGGAGCTGGGCGGCGACATCAAGATCACCCGCTTTGTGCGCTTTGCCAAGGGCGAGGGCCTGGAGAAGCGGCAGGACAACTTTGCCGCCGAAGTGGCCAGCATGATGGGCTGAGCCTCCCTGTAGCCATGAATCGCTGACGGCAGCCCGCCGCGTTTTGGGATGCGGCGGGCTGCTTTTTCAGATGAACACTTTTGCACTGTGAAGTGATATAGTGCTACAGCGGCAAAAATTGCCGGAAAAGAGGGCCTTTGGCCCCGGAAAGGGAGCTGGCTGTTATGGCGGAAAAAAAGCAATTGAAAAACCCTTCTACCGACCGTCTGTTTCGGGCCATACTGTCTTTGGAGAGTCTGGAGGACTGCTATACCTTCTTTGAGGATCTGTGCACCATGAAGGAGCTGGGGGATATGGCCCAGCGGCTGGAGGGGGCGCGGCTTCTCCTGGAGGGCAGAACCTATGACCAGATCGTCAAGAGCGTGGAGATCAGCACTGCCACCATCAGCCGGATCAATCGGTGCATCCAGTACGGCACCGGCGGCTATCGGGAGGTGCTGGAGCGGATCGGCGCTCTGGACGAAACCAACAAAAAAGACGGCCGCTGAGCCGGGATGAGGTTTTCATGAGCTATACAATCTGGGAGCTGGGCTTTTTCTTCTTTGTCTATTCCCTGATGGGCTGGGCGCTGGAGGTGGCCTGGGCGGCCTTTCGCACCGGCCGGTTTGTCAACCGAGGGCTGTTCAACGGTCCGATCTGCCCGGCCTACGGGGCGGCCATGTGCCTGATCCTGGTATTTTTGCGGGACATGGGGGGTAACATCCCGGTACAGCTGGTGGCCTGCATGGTGCTGGCCAATGTGGTGGAATTCTTCACCGGCTGGCTGGAAGAAAAAATGACCGGCCGCTCTTTCGAGAGGTTCAGCCAGGAGGTCATTGCCCTGCACAGCTGGCACGGCCTTGTGTATTCCTGTCTGTGGGGGGCGTTGGCCATGCTGACGCTTTACCTGGTGCATCCTTTTGTGTTCCTGCTCAGCCAGTTGATCCCGGGCCTTGTGCTGAAAATCCTGGTGGGCTGCCTGACGGGGTTGTGGGCCGTGGATATGGCGGCCACCATTGCCCTCATCACCAAGAGCCGGCAGGACGATTTTTTGGCCGAGGGCCGGGTGCCGGAGGGGCTCCAGGCTGCCAAAAAAAGTCTGGGCCAAAAGCTGTACGGCCTCTTGCGGGAGCGCATGTGCAAGGCCTTCCCCGAATTCCGGCAGGCAAAGCCCACCGGCAAGGGATTCGGCGAGCCCAAGGAAAAGAAGTTTGCCCGGGGGCTCTGCCTGCCCAAGCTGATCTGGGTCTTTGTGATCTGCTCGCTGCTGGGGGACTGGATCGAGACGGTGTATGTTTTTGCAGTGTCCGGGGTGCTGATGAGCCGCTCCAGCCTTTTGTACGGCACCTTCAGCGTGGTGTGGGGCTTTGGGGCGGTGCTGCTCACCGTACTGCTGGAGCCTCTGGCCCGCCGGGATGACCGATATATCTTTATCGGCGGCTTTTTCCTGGGCGGCTTTTATGAGTATATGTGCAGCGTCCTCACCGAGCTGGTCTTCGGCACGGTATTCTGGGATTACAGCCAGATGCCACTGAATATCGGCGGGCGCACCAATGTGCTGTTCATGCTGTTCTGGGGCATCCTGAGCGTGGTGTGGATCAAGATCCTCTATCCTTTCCTCTCGGCTTTTATCGAGAAGTGGCCCCCGGTGCCGGGCACCGTGCTCACCTGGGCGGCGGTGGTGCTGCTCTGCGCCGACATGCTCATCTCGGCGGCAGCCATGGTGCGCTATCTGGACCGGCAGGAGGGCCAGGCGCCCCGCAACTCCATCGAGGTCTTTATGGACAGCCAGTACCCGGACTCCCTCATCCAGTGGACCTGGCCCAACATGAAAACCGTATCCAAATAAAAATAAAAGGGGAAGGGCCCGGCCGGGCTCTTCCCCTTTTTCTGTTGCAGTTCCAAGTCAGTCTTCTTCCCGGAAGGTGATGCTCCCGTCGTCGCCCATGGCGTCCACAATGGCCAGGCTGGTCAGGTCGTAGCCGGCCTTGCGCAGGGCGGCCCCGCCGGGCTGGAACCCCTTCTCGATGGCAATGCCGATGCCTGCCACCCGGGCTCCCGCCTGGCCGCAGATGTCCAGCATGCCGTTCATGGCCTTGCCCACCGCCAGGAAATCGTCCACCAGCAGGACTGTGTCCTGAGGCCCCAGAAACTTTTTGGCCAGGGTGATGTCGTAATCCCGCCCGTAGGTAAAGGAATGGACTACCGAGGTGTACACGTCTCCGTCCAGGTTCTTGCTCTTGGCCTTTTTGGCAAACACCACCGGCACCCCGAAATACCGGGCGGTCATACAGGCGATGGCAATGCCCGAGGACTCAATGGTCAGGATGCGGGTGATGCCCCGGTCTTTGTATTTTTCATAAAAGGCGCGGCCGATCTCGTCCAGAAGGGCCACGTCCAGCTGGTGATTCAGAAAACAGTCCACCTTTAAAATGTTGCCGGGCCGCACCTGGCCCTCCTGACGGATCCGATCCTCCAAAAATTTCATGACGCTGATACATCCTCTCGATATAGGTTGTACCTATTATGACAAAAAAAGCGGCCTTTTTCAATCTCTGGGCCGCAAAATCTGCACGAAAGAACAGATTTCCCTTTCAAAAAGCAAAAACCGGCCAAAAATCAGAGAAAAACGGGCAAAAAAAGGTGACAAATGCCGAAAAACCGTCCGCAGAGCCCAAAAGTCCCTTTTTTCGGCCTTAAGAGGGGAAAAAGGGGCAAAACAACACTTGAAAAGCCCCTCTGTCTTTGGTAGAATGGTTAAGACTTCGGGCTTGGCGAGGGGGCTTTGGAGAGTGGAGTATCCCGAAAAAGAAAAATACGATGCAAGGGATCTTGAGGCCATCATCCGCATCCTGCGGGATCCGGCAGAGGGATGCCCCTGGGATAAAGTCCAGACCCACCGGTCCATCCGCAAAAATTTTGTGGAGGAGACCTATGAGGTGCTGGAGGCCATCGACAAAGAGGACCCGCACCTTTTGCAGGAAGAGCTGGGCGACGTGATGATGCAGGTGATGCTGCACAGTCAGATGGAGGCCGAGCAGGGGCATTTCAATTTTGAGGATGTCTGCGACGGGGTATGCCGCAAGCTGATCTTCCGCCATCCCCACATTTTCGCGGGGGCAAAGGACAACACAGGTTTAAACAGCTGGCAGGCGCTCAAAGATAAGGAAAAGGGCCGGTTAACCCTGCGGGATGAGCTGGAGAGCGTGCCGGCCACCCTGCCTGCCCTGATGTACTGCGAAAAGACCCAGAAGCGGGACGAGCGGTTTTGGGCACAGCCCGCCCAAAAGGCGGATGCCTTGAAGGAGCTGGCCGCCCAGGTGGCGGCTCTGGGCGGGGAGAGCAGTGCCGAAGCCTATGGCAGGGCGCTGTTTTTGCTGGTGCAGGCGGCCCGGCTGGACGGTGTGTGTGCCGAAGAGGCGCTGGAAAAATACACCCGGGAGTTTGCCCGGCAGGAGATTGAAAAGAGCGAGGCCTGCGGGCGGTAACAAGGATAGTACCGGAGGGACAAAGCCCCCTGTGCTGAAATATATTTGGAGGTATTATAGATGACGAAAGCAGAACTGATTGTGAAAGTTGCGGAAGAGGCCAAGCTGACCCGTAAGGATGCCGAGCAGGCCGTCAACACCGTTCTGAGCTCTATTTCCAACGCTCTGGCCGAGGGGGACAAGGTGTCCATCGCCGGCTTTGGCGTTTTTGAGGTTCGTGAGCGCGCCGCTCATCCCGGCCGCAACCCCCGCACCGGCGAGCCCATGACCATCGCCGCCGCCAAGGTTCCCGGTTTCAAGGCCGGCAAGGCCCTGAAGGACGCCGTGGCGAAATAAGGCTTTACAGGGTAAAAAGGGGCAGGTGCGGCATCTGGGCTGCGCCTGCCTTTTTTGCAAGATTGCCCGGCCGGGAGAAAACCCCTGCCGGGCGGAAAAAGGAGAAGACGGTATGCGGATCGACAAGTATCTCAAGGTAAGCCGGCTGATCAAGCGGCGCACCGTGGCCAACGAGGTGGCCGACGCAGGGCGGATTCTGGTGAACGGCAAGGCGGTCAAGGCCAGCTATACGGTAAAAGAGGGGGATATCATCGAGATCACCTTCGGCAACCGGCCGGTAAAGGTGCGGGTTCTCTGCGCCGAGGGGGTGGAGCGCAAGGATGTGGCCCGGGAGATGTACGAGGTGATTTCCGAGTAAAAATTTCTTCCCGGCCCGGACAAGGTGCTAACCGAAGAGGGACATGCATATACTGTACCAGGAAGGCAGGTGCAGCATATGCAGGCAAAATTCTCTTCGGGGACCGAGAGTGTCCCCGCGCCCCGGCCGGCCCCGGCCCCGGCGCCCCACAATCTCATCATTGAAAACCGCAGTTCGGTCACGGCCACAGGGGTTACCCGGATCCTCAGCTGCGACGAGAGCGGCGCCTCGCTGGAAACCCAGCAGGGGGGTCTGGTCATCGGGGGCAGCGGCATCCAGGTGAACGAGCTCAGCGTCCAGACCGGCGAGGTGAAGATCTTCGGCAAGATCGAGTACATACAATATACCGACCGCAAAGAGCCGGTGGGCGGCTTCTTTAAGCGGCTGGCCCGATGATGGCGGCGGCACAGGGCGCGGCCCAGCTCTGGCCGGATGTGCTGTGCTGTCTGGGCCAGGGGCTGTTGGTGGCCTGCCTGTACGACGCCGCCCGCTCGGTGCTGGGCCGGGCCCGGCTGACCCTGCTGGCGCTGGATCTGGCCGGCTTTTTGCTGGCGGCAGTGCTGGTGTTCAGCTACGGGGCCTCCCGCAGCTGGGCGGGCAGTGTGCGGGGGTATATGGTGCTGGCCCTGCTGGCCGGCGATCTGGGCTATTTCGGGGTGGTGGCGCCCCTCACCCGGGCGGTGGAACAGCGGGTGAAATGGGTGCTGAGCCGTCCCTTCGCCCTGGCCTTATGGCTGGTTTGGCCCATAGGGGCCTGGCTGTGGCAGAGGCGGGAAAAAGGCCGCCGCCGCCGGCAGGAAAAACGCATCCAAAAGGCCAAGAAACGGTTGCAAAAAAACTCGAAGATGTTGTATAATTCTAATTAGATATAACATTTGGGGCAAGGGGGACGAATTATCGTGAAAAAACGCGCAAAAAAGCGCCGTGGTCTGATCAATTCCCTCCTTGCGCCCTGCCTTGTCCTGCTGATGGGCGGGTATTTGATATGGTCGCTGATCTATAATCAGGTGCAGATCAGCGCCAAGCGTCAGGAGCTTGCCGCCGTACAGACCCAGCTGGCCGCCCAACAGGCCGACAATGAGGAGCTGAGCCGTCAGTTGGAAGAGAGCGATGAGGAGATCATCGAACAGGTGGCCCGGGATGAGCTGGGATACGCAAAGCCCAGCGAGAGGGTCTTCGTGGACATGAGCGGCAAATAGGGCCGTGCCGGCATTGCGGCGCCGGCGTCCTCTGCAACCAGGGAAGCCCTCCGACTGCCCAATTGGGCGGCGGGGGAAAATAATATTGCCTTGCGGCAGCGAAATATTAAAAAAGTGAGGGTTAATACGTTTGGAGCTTGAGGTAGGAACCGTGCTGGAGGGCAAGGTCACCGGCGTGAAGAAATTCGGCGCCTTTGTGGCCCTGCCGGAGGGCAAAACCGGAATGGTACATATTTCCGAGGTGTCCAATGAGTTCATTCAGGACCTTTCCGCCGTGCTCAGTGAGGGGCAGACGGTGAAGGTAAAGGTCATCCATGTGGGGGAAGATGGGAAGATCGCCCTTTCCATCAAGCGCACCCTACCCCCGCCCGAGCGGCCTGCCCGCCCGGCAGGGCAGCGGGGTGGGCGCAGCTCCCGCTCAGACGCGCCCCGGGTATGGCAGCCCAAGCGCCAGGCGCCCCAGGGGGAGATGAGTTTTGAAGACATGATGGCCCGCTTCAAAACCCAGAGCGAGGAGAAGATCAGCGACCTGAAACGGGTCACCGAAAACCACCGGGGCGGCGGGTACAGCCGTCGCCGGTGAGGGCTCAGCATTGGCTGCGGCGGCCGCCCCGTGCCTTGGCAGGGGCGGCCGTTTTCTGCGATGGGGCCTCGAACAGAAAGGATTGTCTATGAAATACACCATGATCGCGCCCTGCTATTTCGGCACCGAGTCCACCGCGGCCTTTGAGGCCCGCCGGCTGGGGGCCGAGAACGTCCAGGTCACCGACGGCCGCGTCACCTTTGAAGGGGACGAGGAAATCATTGCGGCGGCCAACCTGAACCTGCGCAGCGCCGAGCGGGTGCTGCTGCTGCTCAAGAGCTACACGGCCCAGACCTTTGACGAACTGTTCGACGGGGTCTACTCCATCCCCTGGGAGGAGCTGATGCCCGCCGACGCCCAGTTCCCGGTGAAGGGCTCCTCCCTGTCCAGCACCCTCTCCAGTGTGCCTGCCTGCCAGAGCATTGTGAAAAAGGCCATGGTGGAGCGGCTGAAAAAGGGCCATCACACCCAGCTTCTGCCCGAGACCGGGGCGCTGTACAAGGTGCGGTTTGCGCTGCGAAAAAATCACGTCGAGATCCTGCTGGACACCAGCGGCGACGGGCTGCACAAGCGGGGCTACCGGCGAAACGCCACCGAGGCCCCCATCAAGGAGACTCTGGCCGCCGCCATTGTGGACCTGAGCCATATCCGGCGGGACAGCCGGATGGAGGACCCTTTCTGCGGCAGCGGCACCATGGTGATCGAGGCGGCCCAAAAGGCCCTGAACATCGCCCCCGGCATCCGCCGCCGGTTTGCCGCCGAGCGGTATACCGATCTGATTCCGCCCCAGGCTTGGGCCCGTCAGCGGGAAAAATGCCTCTCGGAGGTGCGGATGGACGCGGCCTTTGCGGCAGTGGGCTATGACATTGATCCCCAGGCGGTAGCTCTGGCCCAGCACAACGCCAAGCTGGCCGGTGTGGCCGAGCGATGCCGCTTTGAGGTGGCCGATGTGCGGGAGTTTGCCGCCTCCAGCCAGAGCGCGGTGATCACCAATCCCCCCTACGGGGAGCGGCTGGGGGATCTGACCGAGGCCGCACGGCTGGAAAAGATCCTGGGAGAGCGGTTTCTGGCCAGCCGGCCCCTGAGCCTCTCGGTGATCACCTCGGACGGGGATTTTGAGAAAAATTTCGGCCTGCGGGCCAACCGCCGGCGCAAATTGTACAACGGCATGATTCCCTGCCAGCTGTACATGTATTTTGAGGATTCCCGCAAACCCAAAAAGTGAAGAACTATCGCCAAGCGGCGCTGCTTTTGCCTCAAAAGGGCAAGAGCGGCGCCGTTTTTGCATAGCGGGGGGCCTGGCCGAATATAGATAGACCAGTACGTTGCGAAAGGAGCGAAGAGAATGGAATTGAAGGTATTCCAGGACGAGGTGCCTGCCGCGGCGGGCGTGTGTGAGCTGAAAACCGAACTGCCTGTGGAGACCGAGATCCTGATCCCGGACTATCTGCCCCAGGTGTTTAAGATCGTCAAGTGCCTGGTCTGGTTTGTGGCCCTGAACAAGCAGGTGCTGGAGGACCGGGTCACCCTGGAAGGGTATCTGCGCTGTGTGGTCTACTATCAGTCGGACAATGACCAGAGCCTGTGCCAGACTGAGCAGAAGCTGCCCTTTACCCGCAGCCTGGAGATCCGGGGCTGGGAGGGCACGCCGGGGCCGGTAGCCCTCAGCGGCGAGGTGGAATACCTGAACTGCCGGGCAGTGAACCAGCGCCGGGTGGATATCCGGGGCGCCTACGCGCTGCGGGTACGGGTGCCCTTTGTACATCCCCAGCAGATCCTCACCAAGCTGGAGGGGGGCGAAGTCCAGCAGAAGACCGAGACCCTCAGCCTGATGAAGAACGCGGCCTGCCTGGATAAGCTGATCACCGCCGAGGAAGAAATCGAGTTCCCGGCCCCGCCCCTGGCGGTGCTGGACATCTCCGGCCTGGGCCAGACCGAGGAGATCAAGCTGATCTCCGGCAAGGCGGTGGTGAAGGGCCGGGTGGAGGTGCAGGTACTCTACCGCACCCAGCCGGGCTATCGGCTGGAGCGGCTGGAAAAGGATTTCCCCTTCCATCAGATCCTGGACCTGGAGGACCTGCCTGAAAACTGCCGCTGCTTTGCCTCGGTGGAGCTGGTGGGCAGCACCCTCATGGCGGGCAGCGGCTCGGAGAACAGCGCCGCGGTGACCGTGACGGCCATGCTCCATCTGCGGGCCTTCTGCCCGGTGGAGTATGAGGCGGTGAGCGATGCCTACTCCACCCGCTACGAGACCCAGCTGGAGGAACAGACCGTCCAGAGCGAGGAGCTGGCCGACACCCTGAACCAGAATGTGGACTGCCAGGTGAGCGGGGCGCTGCCCGACGAGAACGCCGAGGTGCTGGAGTGCTTTGCGGTGCCCGCGCCCCCTGAACTGATCCAGGACGGCACCCGGATCGAGCTGCACGGCCGGGCCACCGCCCACATCTTCTGCATGAACAGCCTGGGGGAGATCGACTGCTACGACAAGGCCTTTGAGTACACTCTGCCCGGTACCTACACCGGCAGCGCAGCCGATTACCGGGCCGAGTGCTGGTGCGGGGTGCGGTCGGCCCGGGCCGAAAAGAAGGGCCGGGAGGTGCAGGCTCAGATCACCCTGGCGGTCAACGGGCTGGTGTGGCGCCGGCGCCAGAGCCAGGTACTCAGCGGGGCGGCCTGCGGCGAGGAGCTGAAGAACCCCAACCCGGCGGTGGCCCTGCGGATCTACTACGCCAAGAAGGGCGAGGAGATTTTTGAGATCGCCAAGCGGTACCATGTGGCGCCCCAGGCGGTGCTGGAGGACAACGGGCTGGAGGGCAGCCAGCTGGAGGAGGACCGCCGGCTGCTGGTGCCCTCGCAGGGATGAGGTGAGAGGTATACCATGAATCAGAATCAATTGTACAGCGACATTGCCACCCGCACCGGCGGCGACATTTACATCGGCGTGGTGGGGCCGGTGCGCACCGGCAAGAGCACCTTAATCAAAAAAATCATGGAGCTGATGGTGCTGCCCCGCATCCAGAACCCTGCCCTGAAGGCCCGGGCCCGGGATGAACTGCCCCAGTCGGCGGGCGGGCGCACCATTATGACCACCGAGCCCAAGTTCATCCCCGAGACCGCGGTGGCGCTGGAATTGGAAGGCGGCGGCAGCTTCCGGGCCCGGCTCATCGACTGCGTGGGCTACATGGTGGAGGGGGCCGTAGGACATGAGGAGAACGCCAAGCCCCGGATGGTGAAAAGCCCCTGGTTTGAGCAGGAGGTGCCCTTTGACCAGGCCGCCGAGACCGGCACCCAGAAAGTGATCCGGGAGCACTCCACCATCGGGCTGGTGATCACCACCGACGGCACCATCAGCGACATTCCCCGGGCCAAGTACGAGCCGGCGGAACAGCGGGTGGTGGCAGAGCTTGAGGCGATCGGCAAGCCCTTTGTGATCCTGCTGAACAGCCGCCGGCCCGAAAGCGCCGACTGCCAGGCCCTGGCAAGGAAGATGGAGTCGGACTATGGCCGGGCGGTGCTGCCGGTGAACTGCGAGACCCTGGATCAGCCCGCCCTGGAAAAGATCCTCCAGAGCGTATTGTACGAATTTGAGGTGCGGGAGATCGCCTTTGAGATGCCCCGCTGGGTCACCCTTATGGAGCCGGGCCACTGGCTGCGGGAGGGCATTTACGGGGCGGCCAGCCAGTTTGCCGAGGGTGTGACTGTGATGCGGGACGCGGCCCGGGAAGGCGAGCCGCTGAGCTGTGAGTACCTGAAGAGCTCCCGGGCGAAGAACCTGGATTTCGCCTGCGGTCGGGTGACGGTGGAGCTGGAGCTGGGCCCCGACATCTTCTACAAGGTGCTGGGGGAGACCACCGGGCTGGAGATCTGCGACGAGGCCAGCCTCATGCCCTGCATCATCGGCCTGGCCAAGGCCAAGAAGGAGTACGACAAGATCCGGGGCGCCCTGGAGCAGGTGGAGGCCTCCGGCTACGGCATCGTGATGCCCACCATCGACGAGCTGCACCTGGAAGAGCCGGAGATCGTCAAGCAGGGCGGCCGGTACGGGGTGCGGCTGCGGGCCAGCGCCCCCTCCATCCACCTGATGAAGGCCACCATCCAGACCGAGATCCAGCCCATTGTGGGCAGCGAAAAGCAGTCGGAAGAATTGGTGATGAGCCTCTTGCAGGACTTTGAGAGCGACCCCATCCGAATCTGGGAGTCCAACATCTTCGGCAAGAGCCTGCACGAGCTGGTGAACGAGGGGCTTCAGAACAAGCTGATGCACATGCCCCAGTCGGCCCGGGCCCGGCTGCAAGAGACCCTGGAGCGGGTGATCAACGAGGGCTGCAGCGGCTTGATCTGTCTGATCCTGTAAAGGCGCAGCCCAAGAGAAAAGCCGCCCCTCTCCCATGGGGGAGAGGGGCGGCTTTGTGCCGTTTCAGGTTTTGGCAGGGGGAATATGGGTCTTCCAGCGGCCGGTGCGGTATCGGCCAAAGGAGATGGCCCAGTTGGTCAGCCAGCCGATGGGCACCGCGTACCACACAAAGGCAATGCCCAGCCGGGGGGCAAAGACCACCGCCACAAAGACCCGGAGAAACAGATTCGCCAGGTTGGCCACTGTGAACAGCACCATGTCGCCGGAGCCCCGCAGCAGCCCGTCCACCGCCATCTTGAAGCCGATGAGGCAGAAAAACCAACCCATAAAGGCGATGCAGCTCTGCCCGGTGAAAAGGGCCGTCTCGGTGCCGTCCTGGCCCAAAAACAGCTGGATGATGGGCCGGGAGAAACATTCCAGGATCAGGCAGATCACCACCGCGCAGCCGATCACCATCCCGTTGGCGGCCCGGTAGCCCTGCACCACCCGGCCGGGCTGGCGGGCGCCCAGATTCTGGGCCGTATAGGAGGAGAGCGCATTGCCGATGCTGGTCATGGGCACAATGCAGAGGGATTCGATCCGCATGGCGGCCGAAAAGCCGGCCAGCGCCTCGGAGCCGAACCCGTTTACCACTGACTGCACCAGCAGCATCCCGATGGAGACGGTGGACTGCTGGAGGATGGAGGGCAGAGCAATGCGGGTCATGGCGGACAGCTCCCGCCGGTCAAACAGAGCCGAGGGGCTGCCTGGCAGCCGGCGCAGCTGGCCCAGAAACACAAAAAAGGAGAGCACCGCCGAGATGCCCTGGGCGATGAGGGTGGCCCAGGCCACGCCGGACACCCCCAGCCCGAAGCGGGTCACCAGCACCACGTCCAGCAGGATGTTGAACAGGGAGGAGAAGATCAGAAAATACAGGGGGATGCGGGATTTGCCCAGGGCGTTGAACATGGAGGAGAGCACGTTGTACATGAACAGAAAGGGCAGCCCCAGAAAATAGATGCCCAGGTACTCCACCGTCATATCCAAAATGTCCGCCGGGGTGTTCAAGAGGATCATGATCCGCCGCCCGGCCAGAAATCCAAATCCCCCCAGCGCCAGGCTCAGGGCGAGAAAAGCCCACAGGGCGGTGAACACCGCCCGCTTCATCCGATCATATTCCCCGGCGCCGAAGTGGCGGCTCACCACCACCGAGGCGCCGATGCCGCCCCCGATGGCCACACAGATGAAGATGTTGGTAAGGGCATAGCAGGCCCCCACCGCCGCCAGGGCCTCCTGGCTCACAAACCGGCCCACAATGGCCGAATCCGCCAGGGTGTAGGTCTGCTGAAAAAAGTTGCCCAGGATGATGGGCAGCGCAAAGACAGCCAGAGCATACAAAGGCCGGCGCCGCAAGAGATAATCGTCCTCCATAAAAGGCGGGTCACTTCCTTTGTGTTTTTCTTTTCCTGCCCCTCAAGGGCGGCCGGCGAGGGCCTTTTTTTCCTCCCGCAGCCCGGGCAAGGAGAGCAGCACCACCATGGCCAGTATGCAGAAAAAGCCCGCGAAATCCGCCGCCTCAAAGGGGGTGCCCAGCCAGAGGGCCGCAAAGAGGGGGGCGGCAATGGTCTCCACCGAGGCCAGCAGCCCCGCCTTCACCCCGCCCAGGTCAGCCACGCTTTTCAGATAGGCGGTAAAGGCCAGCACCGTGCCGATCAGGATGATGGCGGCCATCCCGGCCAGCACAGCCCCGTCCAGTACCGGGGCCTTCTCCCAGGGGCGGACGGCCAGGGCCAGAGCGGCCCCGCCGATGAGCATCCCGAAGCCGGTGATGGGGCGGCTGCCGTGTACCCGGATGAGGGGGGCGGGCAGCAGGGTATAGAGCATGAGGGCCACCGCCGCGCACAGTCCCCAGAACAGCCCCTGGAAGGAGAGGACCATGGTGTCCAGCCGGCCGTGGGTGGCCAGCAGAAATACACCGGCCAGGGCCAGCGCCAGTCCCGCCGCCTCGGGCAGGCGGGGCAGCCGCCTGGCGCTGAGACAGGTGTACAGGAGGATGAACGCATCCCCCAGGTACTGGATGGCGGTGGCAGTGCCTGCGTTGGAGTAAAAAATGGCGACCATGTAGGCGTACTGCACCGCCATCAGCCCCGCCAGGGAAAAGACCACGAGGCGGAGGGCTTGCCGCCGGTCCTTCCAGGGGGCGGCCAGGGATCGGGGATGCCGCAGCCCGGTCCAGACCAGCAGGATCAGCCCGGAGACCAGCATCCGCACCACCGTGAGCCAGCCGGAATCCACCTGGCGGGTGGTGAAGAGAAACTGGCCCGCCGTGCCGGAAAATCCCCAGCAGGTGCCCGCCAGCAGGGCCAGAAAAATCCCCCGCAGGGTTTTGGAAGAGGTCATGGTCAGGGCTCCTCCAAGGGTTGGGTCAGAGCCTGGAGCAGCTGGGCGTACACCTCGCTGCCCCGGGCAATGAACTGTTTTTTGATCATCTCGGCGCTCAGTGCGTCCGGCATGGAAAAGGTCAGGCTGAACACGTTGTGGCCCATCTCCTCAATGAAGCAGCACACCTCAAAGCCGTCCTCTGTTTCCCGGATCTCGGCCTTGTGCTGGGCCTCCTTGCGCAGCCAGCTCTGGGCCCGGACTACCGCCCGCACCGCGCTCTCCCGCACCGAGCGGGGCAGGTCGGCGGCCAGAGAATCGGCTACAGATTGCCCCTTTTCGGTGATGAGGTATGTTTCACCTTCCTGCCGGGCCAGACCCTGCTTCACCAGGTCGTCCAGCCGGCTCATCAGCTCAAAATAATTGACCAGCTCCTCCCCCAGCAGGGCGTTTTCCAGCGCCTGGCGGCTCAGGGGGGTGGCGGTGGCGATCAGATAGCACAGAAGAATCCGAATTTCCGTACTGCTGGTGAGGCCGCCTTTTTTGACGCCGCCCAGGTAGACATCTTGCCGCATACGCACACTTCCTCTTCTGACTGTTGACACAAAAGGCCCCGGCTCCCGCAAGCGGGACGCAGGGCAGACAACTTTATTATAAAAAATTTCCCCGTCCCCCGCAAGGCCCCGGCAGGGAAAAGCCGCCCCTCCGGCCAGGGCCGGAGAGGCGGCGGGCTTATACAAAGGATGTTTCGATCTGCTTGGGGCTCTGGGGGGTGGAGTAGACCCAGTGCTGGAGCCGGCCGCCCCGGATGAAATACCGGGGCTCAAAGCGCAGGGAACTGCCCACGTTCCGATTCACCACCACCAGCTTGATCTTCATCTTGTCGGGCAGGATGTTCTTGATGTACACGCTCACCGCCTGGCCCGGGCGAAGCCCCTCGGTGCTCTCGGCCAGGCCCGCCAGGTTGGGGGCGATCTCGATAAAGACGCCGTAGTCCTCCACACTGCGCACGATGCCCACCACCGTCTCGCCGGGGGAAAAACAGGCGGCGTTCTCGCTCCAGGTGCCCAGCAATTCCCGCAGCGTCAGCACCAGCCGGCCCTGGGGGTCCCGGCTCTTGACGGCGCAGAGAAGCTGCTGGCCCACCGAGACCCGGTCGGCAGGGGAGGAAATGCGGGACACCGACAGGCAGTCGATGGGCAGAAGGGCACTGATGCCGCAGCCCACGTCACAGAAGGCCCCGAAGGGCTCGATGTGGGTGACGGTGCAGTGGATGACTGAACCCAGGGGCAGCTCGTCCAGATATTCCACGCGGCAGCGGCGCTGGGCCTCGGTGCGGGAGAGGTGGAAGATCAGCTGTCCCTCCTCAGTGGCCTCGCAGCTCTGGATCAGAAAACAGGTGGGCCGGCCCACCCGGGTCAGGATGGCGATGTCCCGCACGGTGCCCTGGACCACCCCCTCGGCGCACTCCTCATACTCCATCAGAGCGGTGTAGCCCCCCAGCCGGAAGTGCAGCCGCCGCTGGGTGTCAAAGGCCAGGGCGGTGCTCTGGAGAATCTCCTGCCCGGCCATGGCCCGGCGCAGGGCCGCCTCGCTCATGTGGTCCGCGCTCCTGCACAGGCCTTCCGCTTGAAATTCCAACATTCTTATCATCCTCGTTTCCTTGTATATTCTCAGGCGGCTGCCCGCCTGCCGGCCTCGCCGGTGGTTGTGGTAAAATATATGCGCGCAGCGGCGGGGATATTTGCAAATCCGCCGAATGCGTATATAATGTAAGAAGTTCCTGCCCGGGCGCCCCTTTGAAGGGCACCGGGCGGGCAGAAAAATGAGAGAGGAGCCGTGTGGTATGGATATCCGGGTGGGAGATCGCATTCAGACCAAAAAACCGCATCCCTGCGGCGCCAGCCAGTTTGACGTGCTGCGGGTGGGCATGGATTTCAAGATCCGCTGCACCGGCTGCGGGCACGAAGTCATGCTGCCCCGGGCCAAGATCGAAAAGAACATCAAAAAGGTCATCCGGCCCCAGGAGAACGCATAGCCTTCCCTTGCCAGCAAATTCATTGGGCAAAGGGAGAATCTGTGATGCTTGAAAAAATCAAGGCCGCCCAAAAGCGGTATGAAGAACTGACCTGCCGCTTGCAGGACCCGGCCGTCCTGAGCCAGCCCCAGCAGATGGCCGGGCTGATGAAGGAGTACAAGGCCCTGGAGCCGGTGGCCGCCCTGGCAGGCCAGTATGAAGCGGTCTGCCGGGACTGGCAGGAGGCCAAGACCCTCCTGGATGAGGGAGGGCTGGAGCCGGACTTCAAGGAAATGGTACAGCAGCAGCTCTGCGAAAACAGGCAGAAAATGGAAGAGCTGGAACAAAACCTCAAGCGGGCTCTGCTGCCCCGGGATGAGGACGACGACAAGAGCGTGATCATGGAGATCCGGGGCGGGGCCGGCGGCGAGGAGGCCGCCCTCTTTGCCCACAGCCTCTATCGGATGTACACCATGTACGCCGAAAAGCGGGGATGGCGGTGCGAGTGCCTCTCCCTCAACGCCACCGAGCTGGGGGGCATCAAGGAGATCAGCTTTTCGATAGAGGGGTCTGGCGTATACAGACGGTTGAAATTTGAAAGCGGTGTACACAGAGTACAAAGGGTTCCCGAGACGGAGACCCAGGGGCGCATCCACACCAGCACCGTCACGGTGGCGGTGATGCCCGAGGCCCAGGAGGTTGAGCTTGAGCTGAACCCGGCAGACCTGCGCATCGACACCTTCCGCTCCTCGGGGGCGGGCGGCCAGCACATCAACAAGACCTCCAGCGCCATCCGGGTGACCCATCTGCCCACCGGCATGGTGGTGGAGTGCCAGGATGAGCGCAGCCAGTACAAGAACAAGGACAAGGCCCTGAAGGTGCTGCGCAGCCGGCTGCTCCAGAAGAAAAAGGAGGAGCAGAAGAGCGCCGAGGACGCCTTCCGCCGCAGCCAGGTGGGCACGGGGGACCGAAGCGAGCGGATCCGCACCTACAATTTTCCCCAAGGGCGGCTCACCGACCACCGCATCGGTCTTACCCTTTACAACAAACTGGAAAATGTGATGAATGGCGACCTGGACGAGGTGATCGACGCCCTGGCCCTGGCCGCCGAGACCGATAAGCTGAACGCAGCGAAAGAAGAAGGAAACCAATGATGAAGACAGAACTCTGCCCGGCCGACGAGGCCGGCATCCGCAAGGGCGCGCAGCTGCTGCGCCAGGGGGAGATCATCGCCCTGCCCACCGAGACGGTGTACGGCATTGCCGCCGACGCCACCAGCAACGAGGCGGTGGCCAAGATCTTCAAGGCCAAGGGCCGCCCCCAGGATAACCCCCTCATCGTGCACATCGCCGGCATGGAGATGCTGGAGGGGCTGGTGAGCCAGGTGCCGCCCCGGGCCCTGAAACTGGCCAAGGCCTTCTGGCCGGGTCCCCTCACCATGATCCTGCCCCGGGGCCCCAAGGTGTGCGACGCGGTCTGCGCCGGGCTGGACACGGTGGGCATCCGCATGCCCAGCCACCCGGTGGTGCAGGCCATCATCCGCCAGAGCGGGCTGCCCTTTGCGACCCCCTCGGCCAACCTGTCCGGCAGCCCCAGCCCCACCAACGCCGCCGATGTGTGGCAGGATATGGACGGCCGGCTGCCCCTGATCCTGGACGGCGGCCCCAGCCAGGTGGGGGTGGAGTCCACCGTGGTGGCCGTGATGGGGGATAAGCCCATGATCCTGCGGCCGGGCTATGTGACCAAGGAACAGATGGAGGCGGTGCTGGGGGAGGAAGTGCTCCTGAACCACGCTATCACCGAGAAGCTGGCAGAGGGGGAGGTGGCCCGCAGCCCCGGCATGAAGTACAAGCACTATGCCCCCCGGGCCGAGGTCACCATCCTGAAAGGCAGCTTTGCGCAATATAAATCTTATGTGGAGCAGCACCGGGAGCCGGGGGTGTGGTGCCTCTGCTTTGAAGGGGAAGAGGGGCAGCTGACCTTGCCCTGCATCACCTACGGCCGCCGGGACGACGGCGCCGCCCAGGCCCATGACCTGTTCACATCCCTGCGCCTGTTGGACGCCAAGGGTGCCCAAAAGGTGTATGCCCGCTGCCCCGGGCAGGAGGGCGTCTCCCTGGCGGTGTACAACCGGCTCATTCGGGCCGCAGCCTATCGGGTGGTGGAACTGTGAAGACCATCGGAATTACCGGCCGCTCCGGCTGCGGCAAATCCAGCGTGACGGCGCTGCTGCGCCAAAAAGGGTACCCGGTGATCGACGGGGATGAATTGAGCCGGCAGATCCTGCAAAAGGGCTCTCCCTGCCTGGCCCTGCTGGCCGAGACTTTCGGGGCGGATATCTTGGACGAAGAGGGGGAGCTGCGCCGCCGGCTGCTGGCCGACCGGGCTTTCGCCACCCCCGAGGGTACCCAGAAGCTCACCTCCATCACCCACCCGGAGATCTTTCGCCGGCTGGAGGCAGACCGGCAGGCGGCCGCAGAGAGGGGCAGCAGCCTCTATTTCATCGACGGCGCGGTGATCGTGGGTACTCCCTTTGAGGCCCTCTGCCAGAAGCTGGTGCTGGTGACGACCCCCTTTGAGGAGTCGGTGCGCCGCATCTGCGCCCGGGACGGCATCTCCCCTGAGATGGCCGCCCGCCGCCTGAAGGCCCAGCCGCCCCAGGAGGAGCTGGAACAGCGGGCGGATTTTGTTCTGCACAACGACGGTACACCTGCCCAACTGGCCGGGCAGGTGGAAGAACTGCTGAAAAAGCTTTGAGAGAAAGGAGATCATGAGACAGCCCAAAAGAGCTTTCAAGAATGTGAAAAGGGCGCTGTGCCTGGTGCTGCTGGCCCTGGTGCTGGGCTTTGGGGGCGTCTGGGTGTTTCGGGGCGGGATTCACTCGCTCCAGTTGGCCGAATACCCCCTGCGCTATGAGGAATATGTGGAATATTACGCCGACAAGTATGGTCTGGACCCGCTTTTGATCTATTCCTTCATCCGCACCGAGAGCGGGTTTGACCCAGAGGCCCAGTCCAACGTGGACGCCCGGGGCCTGATGCAGATCACCCAGGAGACCTTTGAGTGGATCCAGTCCAAGATCGCTTCGGGGGAGGAGCACTCCTTTGAGGAACTCTATGACCCGGAGCTGAATATTCGGTTCGGCGTGTATTATTTGTATGCCTGCCTGGAGCGGTACGGCGGAGACCTGGCCACCGCCGCCTCGGCCTATCACAGCGGCTGGGGCACGGTGGACGGCCTGTTGGAGGACAGCGAGTACTCCCCGGACGGGGAGCGGCTGACGGTGTTCCCCTATACCCAGATGCGCCGGTATGTGTCTAAAATACAGGACAGCTACGAAAATTACCGGCGCCTGTACAGCCAGGCGGAAGAAACAGAAGGAGAAGCGACATGAGCAAAGAAAAGACGGCAGCCCAGAAGCTGCAAGAAGAACTGTTCTATACCCCGAAGCCGGCAGTGGACGAGGACCCCGAGGCCCTTGCCAAGGCCGAGGAGTTCAGCAAGGGCTACATGGCCTTTCTGGATGCGGCCAAGACCGAGCGGGAGGCAGCTGCTGTCAGCGAAAAAATGCTGAAGGAGGCGGGCTATCAGCCTTTTGAGTCGGGCAAAACCTACCCGGCGGGGGCCAAGGTCTACACCATCAACCGAAACAAGTGTGTGCTGGCCGCCACTATCGGCCGGCTGCCCCTGGAAAAGGGGTTCCATCTGAACATCGCCCATGTGGATTCCCCCCGGCTGGATCTGAAGCCCAACCCCCTGTATGAGGACGGCGGCCTGGCCCTGTTCAAGACCCATTACTATGGGGGGCTGCGCAAGTACCAGTGGGGCACCATCCCCCTGGCCCTGCACGGGGTGATCTACCGGCAGGACGGCAGCGCCGTGGAGCTGCGGGTGGGCGAAGAAGAGGGCGACCCGGTGTTCTGCGTCACCGACCTGCTGCCCCATCTCTCTGCCGAGCAGAACAAGCGCCCCTTGAAGGATGGCCTCAAGGGCGAAGAGCTGAACCTGGTGGTGGGAAGCCTGCCCATCGAGGACGAGGAGATCAAGGAGCGGGTCAAGCTGGCCACCATGAAGCTGCTGCACGAGCGGTACGGCATTACCGAGAAGGACTTCATCCGGGCCGAGCTGGAAGTGGTGCCCGCCCAGAAGGCGCGGGAGATCGGCTTTGACCGGGCTCTCATCGGCGCCTACGGCCATGACGACCGGGTGGACGCCTATCCCGCCCTGATGGCCGAGATCGGGGTAAAAGACCCGGCTTTCACCACCGTCTGCGTCCTCACCGATAAGGAGGAGACCGGCTCGGACGGGAACACCGGCCTGCAAAGCGATTATGTGTTCAACTTCCTGGAGCAGCTCTGCCGCGGCCAGGGAGCGGACAAGATTGCCGCCTTCAAGGCCTCCAAGTGCCTGTCTGCCGATGTGACGGCGGCCTTTGATCCCACCTTCCCCTCGGTGAGCGAGAAACGGAACTGCGCCTTTGCGGGCAAGGGAATCACCCTGCAAAAGTATACCGGCTCCGGCGGCAAATACGGCACCAACGATGCCTCCGCCGAGATGATGGCCTACATGATGGACCTGCTGGACGGAGCGGGCATTGCCTGGCAGACCGGCGAATTGGGCAAGGTGGACGAAGGCGGCGGCGGAACCGTGGCCAAGTATGTCTCCAAGCGGGACATTGACACGGTGGACATCGGCGTGCCGGTGCTGAGCATGCACGCCCCCTTTGAGATGGTGAGCAAGCTGGATGTGTACATGGCCTGGCGCACCTTCGACGCCTTCAACCGGGCGGAAAAATAAATGAGAAAACAGGGGCTGGCCTGGCAAAGGTCAGCCCCTGTAGTTTTATTTTTGAAAAAATATCAGAAAAATGTGAGGCCGCGGCAGTTGCATGGGTTTCTAGGGATTGTGTTCAGAAAATTTTTGAAAAGACAGTTGTATATTGCCGGCTGTTCAGGTATTATATAAATACCAATTTCGAATTTTGTTCTTTATATCTGGCGGAGGATGCGGTATGGCGCGAAAAGCCTATTCTGAACAGGAGAGAGAGCAGGTGCGGTGCGCGCTGCTGGCCACCGTGACCCAGTGCATTGTGGACCGGGGGCTGATCCACAGCAGCATAGAGGTGCTGTGCAGGAAGGTGGGGATCTCCAAGACCTTTTTCTACACCTTCTTTTCCTCCAAAGAAGATTTGGTACTGGAAGCACTTCGGTATCAGCAGCCCAGACTGCTGCAATATGCCCGGCAGCTGATGGAAGACCCCTCGCTCAGCTGGAGGCAGGGCGTCCGAACCTTTTTGGAAACCTGTGTGTACGGGGAGAAAAAAGGGATCGCGGTGCTGTCCATTGAAGAGGAACAGGAGATTTACCGCTGCCTCTCCCCGGAGAACTTTCAGACCTTCCGCCAAGACCAAATCAAATTGTTTTGCGAGCTGCTTGTGATTTTTGGCCTCCCTGCGGACGGCATCGAACCCCGGCTGTTCGGCAACCTGGCCCTGTCCATGATGATGGTCTACAAGGCCATTCCGGACACCATGCCCTTCCTGTTCCCGGAGGTGGCGGAGGATATGGTGGAATTTCAAATCAACGCCTTGCTGGATGAAATGCAGCGGGTAAAAACAAACAGGGAAATGCAAAATGCACAGCGATAAATTTCCCCGCTCTGCAAAAGTGCAGAGCAGCCAAACGCCTTCAAAACCTGGAACAAGCCGGATTTTTGCGGCCGGCTTTGGGTTGGCGCGTCCTTTTTCTGTCCTGCGTTCGTCTGCCCTTGGGGCAGTGCGGCGCGGGGCATTTTTTATTGTTCAAAAAGAGGTGGCCTGATATGAATTTGCCAAAACGAAATAGTGCGGACGGGCGCTGTTACTGGATGAAACCCGAGGTACAGGAGGAATTGCAGCCGCTCTTTGACCAGTGTATTCAAGATGCCATTGATGGGAGAATCACGCGGCTTGATTCTCTCTGGCCTCCGGTAGTGGTCAGCAGCGAAGGCGCGCCCTTTGAGGTGTGGCAACTGCTTCGGACATGGACCGAAGCGCAGCGGGCTGAGACCCTTGACGCGGAAAAGGCCATCGCCTTCAGCGAAAACCTGCGCCGCCAGAGCCGGTGGGGTGAAATTGACCACCATCTACTTGATATGCTGAAACGGGAACTACAAGAGAAGTATTTTGTTGCAACAGGCGATGAAGATGATCGCTTCTGGGATCGGGAGTATTCCCTGAAACCAGGTATCCGTGCAGAGGAGGTCCCGGAGCCGCTGCTGCGTTTTGCCTGCTATGTGGCGGTGAGCTATAAGGTATATGGTATGGACTTTCAGTATCTGGACGCCAATTACCTTTTTGGATTGGTGGAGAAAGTCCGTCCAGATATGGTGAAAAGGCTTCGGGAACATGGGACTGGCAGGCTGCCGATCACTTTGCAAAAGAGAAAAACGGAACACTTCACCGGATCGGCCAACGATGCCTTTGCTGTTATTCGTATTACTGCCAAGGACAACTCGGAGGAGTGCTGCTGTGAAGTGCTGAATTACCTGTGTGAGCTTCTGGAGCAGGAAGATTTTCCCCGCAGCTATGCGGTGGAGTTCAAAGGG
>CASFKY010000008.1 GCA_949295465.1 uncultured Oscillospiraceae bacterium | reverse complement strand
TTCTTGGGCAGGCCGTCCACCAGGTTGCGGCCCTTGATCTCCATGGTCATCTCCTCCTCCAGCTTGTAGGCGGAGCCGATGTCGATCTTGATCTGCTCAGCGGTGCGCTCACCGATCAGCAGGTTATACTTGCGCTTGATGAAGGCGATGATGGCCTGGTCGAACATATCGCCGGCCATCCGGACGCTGCGGGAAGCCACAATGCCGCCCAGGGAAATCACAGCGATCTCGGCAGTGCCGCCGCCGATGTCCACGATCATGCTGCCGGTGGGCTCGCTGATGGGCAGGCCGGCGCCGATGGCGGCTGCCATGGGCTCCTCGATCACCGACACCTGGCGGGCGCCTGCCTTCAGGGTCGCCTCACGGACAGCCCGGCGCTCCACCTCGGTGACGCCCGAGGGGATGCAGATCACCACACGGGGACGGGCAAACAGGCTGTTGCCGCAGGCCTTCTTCAGGAAATTTTCCAGCATGTTGGCGGTGATATCAAAGTCGGCGATGACGCCGTCTTTCAGGGGACGGACCGCCACAATGCTGCCGGGGGTACGGCCGATGACAGCCTTTGCCTCGGCGCCCACACAGCGCACCTCATCGTTGCGGGTATCCACGGCCACAACCGAGGGCTCCCGCATGATGATGCCCTTGCCCTTCATGTAAACCAGGGTATTGGCAGTACCCAGGTCAATCCCGACATCTTTTGACAGAAAACTCATAGCGCAGCTAACTCCTTCTAAACTCCAGTTGCCTCAAACTCTATTTCGGTAAAGTTTCTCCCGGTCCAGCAGGAAACCGGAAGTCCCAGATTTCTCTCTTTCACAGCCTGTTTTGGGCACAACTGTCCCAGGGCAGGCCAGCCCTCTCATTATTATAGTCACAAAGCCCCGTTTTCACAAGTGCTTTGACGATTTTTCCCGGTTTTTTCATCTTTCCACGTCCACTTTTTCTTCCCGGAAGGATTTCAAAAGCCGGACGGTACGGCTGACCGGCAGTCCCATGATGGTGTAGTAGTCTCCTTCCAGCCGGTCCAGCCAGAGGGCCGCCTGGCCCTGGATGGCGTAGGCCCCCGCCTTGTCAAAGGGCTCGCCGCTGGCGATGCACTGTTCCAGCTCTTCCTCCGGGATGGGGAAAAAGGTGACCCGGCAGGTATCCACAAAGCTCTCGGTGCGGGCGCCGTCCGTGATGCAGACCCCGGTGTGGACCTGGTGAGTCCGGCCCGACAGGGCCCGCAGCATCCGGCGGGCATCGGAGGCATCTTTGGGTTTGCCAAAGACTTCCCCCTCCAGCTCCACCACCGTGTCGCTGCCCACCACCAGGCAGCCGGGGTGCTGCTCCGACACCGTCAGGCACTTGCCCCGGGCCAAAGCCTGGGCCAGGGCCGCCGGGTTTTCGGCATGGACTGCCCTTTCATCAAAGGCGCTGACGCAGACTTCAAAGTCTGTGGTGTACAGGCTTAGCAGTTCTCGGCGCCGGGGACTGCCCGAGGCAAGAATCAGTTTCATCCTTCCTGCCCCCTCACTTGCCGGTGGAGCCAAAGCCCCCCTCGCCCCGGGCGGTATCCCCCAGGGTCTCGGCAGGGACAAAGGCGGCGGTGTACACCGGCGCAATGCAGAGCTGGGCCACCCGCTCCCCCGGCTGGATGGTGTAGGCCTCGGTGCCCAGGTTGATCATGGGGACACGCAGCTCCCCGCGGTAGTCGCTGTCCACCACACCCACGCCGTTGGCCATGCACAGGCCGTGCTTGATGGACAGGCCGCTGCGGGCGTAGACCAGGGCCACCGT
>CASFKY010000007.1 GCA_949295465.1 uncultured Oscillospiraceae bacterium | reverse complement strand
GCCGGGGCAATGCTCTCCGCCTTTTCCAGCATGGTCTGGGCAAACACCGCATAGCCCCGGGTTGGGTCTTTCACCAGCACATGGGTCACAGCCCCCACCAGCTTGCCATCCTGGAGAATCGGCGAGCCCGACATTCCCTGTACAATGCCCCCGGTGATGGCCAGCAGCGCCTCGTCCGTCACCCGGATCATCATATTCCGGTTCACATCCTGGGAAGTGTAGGAGATCTTCTCGATCTCGATGGAGTAGGCGGTGGGGCCTTTGCCGTCCACATTGCAGATCAGCTGGGCCGGGCCGGTCTTCACCTCCTGCATCCAGGCCACCTGGGCGGGCTGGGTCTGCAAGGTATGGGAACAGAGCGTGCCATACACGCCGGCCTGATAGTTGTCCTGGATTTGCCCCAGGGCATGGGTGCTCACAAAACTTCCCTTCAATTCTCCCGGAGCCCCTGCACAGCCCTTTTCCACCCCGTTGAGGGTCACCGGCACGATCTCCCCGCTTCTCAGCTCAATGCTCTGGCCGGTGTCGCTGTCGCTGATGGCATGGCCCAGCCCCGCAAACGTATCCCCCAGGAAAAAGGTCATGGTGCCGATGCCGGCAGAGGAATCCCGCACCCAGATGCCGGCCTTGTACTCTCCGTTCTGATCCTGTACCGGCAGGATGGTGGTCTGGCAGAGCTGGCCGTCCCGCTTGTATACCAGCGTCTTTTCCTGCTGGGCACCCTGCTGCAGCGCCTGGGCAATATCCTCATTGCAGAGAACTTTTTGGCCATCGATGCTTACCACCCAGTCACCCAGTTTCAGGCCCGCGTCCTTGGCCGGGTTCTGGGGGCCGGAGGCGGTGTACAGCTCGGTAAAGCCCACCACCAAAGCGCCGTCCGCAAACATCTTGATGCCGAACAGATCCCCGCTCACTTCCACGCTCTGACGGGCGCGCTCCACCACCCGGATGGATTTCAGCGGAAAAATCCCCCACAGCCTGGCCGACGCGTTGCGGCTGCTGTCCCGCAAGACGGAACTGACACTGTTATCCCCGGCTGCGGAACATACCCCCACCCAGGGCAGGTCTGCCAAGGCAGGCGTCTCGCCGGGTTGTACATATATGGTGTCAGGAACTTGAAAGCGGCAGAAGGTATAACCCCCGCCGCCTAAAATCAACATCGATAAAACGACGCAAATCCATTTTCGGAATCGTTTTCGCAGCATGCTTGAGCCTCCGTTTCCTCCCTTAGTATGCTCAGAGAAAAAATTTTTATTGAGGAAACGGAAAAATTTCTGCGTCCCGCAAAAATGGATTGATGCTTGTTCAGATTTTATGATATAATACAACTGTTTTGCGGATATGGCGGAATTGGCAGACGCGCCGGATTTAGGATCCTGTGCCAGCAGGCGTGTGGGTTCGACCCCCACTATCCGCACCATAAAAAGGTCCCGCTTTTGCCTGTAAGCAAAAGCGGGACCTTTTTATAGAAGTATCCGACAAAGGCCAGCGGCCTACACCCGTGCGGCAGCGCCTTTCATCTGATCATTCAGAATGGTGTCAACAAATTGAATCAGCTCCTCGGGAGTGCGGTCAATCTCGCCCAGCAGCCAGCTTTCCACAATGCCGGCCAGCGCCACCACATAAAAATGGGTGAGGGTCTCCACATCCACGAAGGAATCCAGATTGCCCTGGACACCGATTTCTTCGGAAAGTTTTTCGATGGTAAGATGAATGATGGCGTAAATATCCGATTCAAAAAACCGTTTGATATGATCTCTACCCATAGAGCGCAGTGCACACAGGCATACTGCCCGGTTTTCTTCCAGGTAGCGGAACAACTGAAGCAGCCCTTCTTTCCACAGAAGAACTCCCTCCTGCTGACGCAGCAGAGAAATGGCCTCATCTTCAAACATCCAGCGAAGCAGGTCATAGATGTCCTCAAAATGATAGTAAAAGCTCTGACGGCGAAGGTTGCAGGCGCTTGTCAGTTCAGAGATCGTGATTTTTTCCAATGGCTTCTGTGCCATAGATGCTTTCAAGGCAGCAGCAAGCTGGTGCTTGGTCTGTTCAGAAACAGAAAGGCTCTTTTGATTCATGGCTGTACTCACCTTCTCGAAGCTATAGTATATCATACTCTCCGATTCCTTTCCATCGGTCAGATGCCTCCCGGTGTCAGAATTTTGACACCAGGAGGCATTTTGTCCGTTGCGCCCTTTTTAAAAGGCGGATAGCATGAATACGGACGTTTGCTGAACAAAGGAGGAAGAGCAGATGAAAGAGTACAGGATTGTCTTGGAAAGTCAGCTCGGCCCTCGGGCAGGCACTTTGCGGCTGGAAGAAGAAAAAGAGGGCGCGGTAACCGGGTGGATTACCCTGCTGGGAGTGGAAAATGCTGCTCTGGGCGAATGGATCGGTGAACACATGATCCGGCTGTCTCATCGTCTCTGTACTCGGGTCAGCGATTTGAAATGCGTTTCGGTATTCAGGCTGGAGGGCAGCAAGATTTTCGGAACGCTGCAAAATGATACAAATACCATGTTTTGGCATGGAGAAAAAGTATCCGACGAAAAAGGAGGAATCGAAGAGGATGCCGGAGAATAACCAAAAAGCAGGAAACAGTTTTATGACAAAGCTCGCCACCTTTATTGTGGATAAGCGAAATCTGTTTTTCCTGCTTACGATTATTATGCTGATTTTCTCCGCTTTTTCCCGAAATTGGGTTGAGGTGGAAAGTGAGCTGTCGGCCTACCTGCCTGCGGACTCTGAAACCAAGCAGGCGCTGGACGTGATGGAGGAGCAGTTTACCACCTACGGCAGTGCCCAGATCATGATAGCCAATATCTCTCAGAGCCAGGCTGAGGAATTGAAAGATCAGATTGCCGGCATCAAGGGTGTACAGGGCGTGGAATATGACAACACAGAGGATCACTATAACAATGCCTCTGCCTTGTATGACATCACGTTTGACTATGACGAATCAGACAATGACTGTCTGATCAGTCTGGATGCCATTGAGTCTGCGCTGTCGTCCTATGACCTCTATGTATCCTCTGACCTGGGCAATCCCGAGCAGGAGGCCATCGACCGCGAGGTCAGCATCATCATGGTCTATGTGGCTGTGATCATTGTGCTGGTACTGCTGTTTACCTCCCAGACTTATGCCGAAGTGCCGGTCCTGATTCTGACTTTTGTGGTGGCCATGATCCTGAACCTGGGCACCAATTTTCTGCTGGGGAAAATCTCTTTTGTATCCAATTCGGTGACCAGTATTCTCCAGTTGGCGCTGTCGCTGGACTATGCCGTTATTTTCTGCAACCGATATAAAGAGGAACACCTGACACTTCCCATTCGGGAGGCCGTCATCGTGGCACTGAGCAAATCCATCCTGGAGATCGGCGCCAGCAGCCTGACCACCATAGGCGGCCTGGTCGCCATGATGTTCATGCAGTTCCGCATCGGTTCAGATATGGCGGTTTGCCTGATCAAATCTATTCTGTTTGCGCTGCTTTCGGTGTTTATTGTGATGCCGGGGCTTTTGATGCTGTTCGGCCCTTTGATGGATCGAACCGAGCACCGAAACTTTGTGCCCAAGATTCCCTTTGTGGGCAAGTTTGCTTATAAAACCCGGCATATTGTACCGATTCTGTTTTTCATTGCCATTCTTGTTGCCTTCCCCCTCAGCCAAAAATGCCCGTATGCCTATGGGGAAAGTTCGCTGAAAACGCCGGTGCTGAACGAGACGCAGATTTCCCAAAACATGATTCGGGACAATTTCTCTTCCACCAATATGCTGGCAGTAATGGTACCTGCCGGCGACTATGAAAAGGAGGCGGCCCTTCTCGCCGAATTGGAACAGTATGATGAGGTGGATTCGGCCATGGGCATTGCCAATGTGGAAGCCATGGACGGGTATACGCTGGCAGATCAGTTGACACCCCGGGAATTTGCCGAATCGGCCGGGCTGGACTATGAGGCGGCGAAGGTGATCTATGCTGCCTATGCGGCCGATCAGGAAAAATACGGACAAATTTTAGGCAATCTGGACGGCTACGAGGTGCCTCTCATTGATATGTTCCTCTTTGTCTGTGATCAGGTTGATTCCGGCGTGGTTACACTGGACGAAGAACAGACAGACATGCTGAATGAATCCTATACCCAGATGACTTCAGCCAAAAAGCAGTTGCAGGGCACCGATTACAGCCGGATGCTGGTGTATCTGAACCTGCCGGAGAGCGGAGAAGAGACCTATCAGTTCCTGGACACCATCCGGGAGACTGCCCAAAAATATTACCCGGACGAGCCGGTATATGTGGCCGGCAATTCCACCACCGAATACGATTTCCAGAAGGCCTTTGCCCGGGACAATCTGGTGGTCAGTGTGGTATCTATCCTCATTGTGCTGGTGGTGCTGCTGTTTACCTTCAAATCGGCAGGGATGCCGGTACTGCTGATCCTCGTAATTCAGGGCAGTATCTGGATCAACTTCTCCTTGCCGTACATCCTGAATCAGCCCTTGTTTTTCATGAGCTACCTGGTGGTGAGCTCCATTCAGATGGGTGCCAATATCGACTACGCCATTGTGGTGGCCAACCGCTACCAGGAACTGAAAGAGCAGATGGATCACCGGGATGCCATCATTGAAACCATGAACTTTGCCTTCCCCACCATCATTACATCGGGCACCATCCTGGCGGTGGCCGGCACCTTGATCGGACTTATGACCTCCACCGCATCCATCACCGGCATCGGCCAAAATCTGGGCCGTGGCACCATCATCTCTATCCTGCTGGTCATGTTCGTGCTGCCGCAGATTCTGCTGGTGGGCGGAAAAATTGTGGATATGACCGCTTTTGAGATGCCGAATGTGACAAAGAGACACAGCGGCCGCGGCCGTGTCAAGGTGGACGGCATGGTACGCGGCGAAATTCGCGGCATCGTCAGCGGCACCATGCATGCCACAGTGGACGGCGAGGTGGACTTGAACCTGATCTCGGGCACAGCATCAGAGGAGAACGAAGATGAAACGGATTGAGATAAGAAAGAAAAAAGACAGATGGGTCGCCGCCGGGCTTGCGGTCGCCTTGCTGGCAAGTTTTCTGTTCCCTGTTCTGGCTTTTGCGGATGAGGTGCCGCAAGACACTATCCACATCCAGACACAGGATGATCTGAGGGTTCTGGCGGAGAATTGCCGGCTGGATACCTGGTCACAGGGAAAAACTGTAATTCTGGACAGGGATATCGCTCTGGACGAAGGCTCGCAGGACTTTTTGCCCATCCCCACTTTTGGCGGGACCTTTGAGGGGGAAGGTCATACCATCAGCGGCTTTTCTCTCACAGAGGAGGAGTCGGATGCCGGGCTGTTTGACACCCTACAGGAAAGTGCCGTGGTAAACCGCCTGAAGGTGGTGGGCCAGGTACTGCCCAGCGGTACCAGCGATACCATCGGCGGCATCGTGGGAACCAATTACGGAAAACTGGTGGATTGCTCTTTTGAAGGGGCTGTAAAAGGAAAAGATTCCGTGGGAGGCCTTGCGGGAATCAACGAAACCACCGGGCAGCTGGTCGGATGCAGCTTTCAGGGCACAGTTACCGGCGAGCACTATGTGGGCGGTATCGCCGGGCAGAATACCGGCAGCATGATCCAGTGCCGCAACGACGGAGAGGTCAATACCACAGCAGTGGAAGTATCTGCGGACCTGTCCAGCCTGTCTGTACTGGGTACCACCGAGAGTGTCCCCGCCGGCACGGATATTGGCGGAATTGCGGGCTTTTCCAGCGGAGTGATCCAGAACTGCACCAACGCTGGCAATGTAGGCTATGAGCACATGAGCTACAATGTGGGAGGCATCGCCGGGCGCCAGTCCGGCTATCAGGATGGCTGCCAAAATACCGGCACGATCAAGGGACGCAAGGATGTGGGCGGCATTGCGGGACAACTGGAACCGCAGGTGACTCTGCGATACAATCAGGATCTGCTGGACAAATTGTGGGTGGAACTGGATACTCTGCAAGGACTGACCAACAAGGCAACAACGGACGCCCAAAACAGCTCCAACGCTCTTTCGGAAAATTTCAACAGCCTTTCGTCCAACATCAGTGCCGCCAAGGATGCGGTGAGCGGGCTGAGCGGCGCTTTGACGGATTGGGGCAATGAGAATGTGGAGCAGATCAACAATGTTTCTGCCCAGTTGTCCTGGGCAATCGGGCAGACAGAACCAATTCTGGACAACATTTCAGCGTCCGTTTCCGGCCTGGAGGCAGTGTCTGAGCTGCTGCTTCAGGCTTCCGGCAAGGTGGATACAACAAACGAGCAAGGGTCTGCGGCAGTATCGGAGCTGGGCCAGGCCTCTCAGAATGTGCAGTCAGCTTCTGAACATGCCGGCAGTTGTATCGGACATCTTCGCACGGCGCTGGACCTTGCTCAGGCGATTCTGGGCGGGAACCAGGGCACAGAGGCGATCAGCAGCCTTCTGACAGAGTTGAATGCGGCCGGGGCCGAAGCACAAAATGCAAGGACTGAACTGGACAGTGCCATTTCCCACACCGAAGCAGCCCGCGAACATTTGGCAGCAATGGGGGATTCCGGCGCTGCGGCGCTGGAAGATGTGAACGCCATGTCTTCGAAGCTGGAACCGGCCCTTGCGGCGATGGCCACGGCGATGGATCAGCTCAATCAAATTGTGGCGACGCTGGCGGATAAGCCGTCTGTCTCCTTTACGCCGGTGGACAGCAGCGTGACCAGCCAGGGCGATGCCCTGGATTCGGCTCTCTCTCAGGTGATTGCCAACGCCAACAGTCTAAACGGAAACCTTACTTCCGCTTCCGACACCCTGCTGGGAGACATGCGCGCCATCAACGATCAGCTTGGCGTAATTGTGGATCTGGTGCAGGAAGAAATCGAGAGAGACAAAGAAAAAGATGCTGCGGATTCCTTTGAAGACATCTCCGATGGGGCAACCAACGACCCGGCGGCGGGCAAACTGCACGGCGCCGTCAACAGCGGAGAGGTTCAGGGGGATGTGAACGTGGCCGGCATTGTGGGGTCCATGTCGGTGGAATATGACTTTGACCCGGAGGATGATCTTACCGAAGACGGCAATCGTTCGCTGAATTTTCAGTACAGAACGCTGGCTGTTGTGACCAATTGCACCAACGAGGGAAAAATTTCCGCAAAGAAAGATTATGCTGGCGGCATAGTGGGCCGGATGGACCTGGGCGCGGTGAAGGGCTGTGAGAGTTACGGCCAGGTGGAGAGCACCGGCGGAGACTATGTGGGCGGTATCGCCGGCCTTTGCAGGGCAACCATCCGGGACAGCTTTGCGAAATGCTTCTTGTCCGGCGGAGACTATGTGGGCGGCGTCGCGGGTGCCAGTGAAGAGAACACGGTAGTTTCCGGGTGCTATACACTGGTGGAAATCACGGAGGGAGAGCGGTATACCGGCGCGGTATGCGGCACTGAGACCGGAGAATTCACCCAGAACCGCTATGTTTCGGACACTCTGGCCGGCCTGGGCCGCATCAGCTATGCCGGCAAAGCGGAGCCGATTTCTTTTGAGGCACTGAGCCAGGTGAGCGGAATGCCGGACAGAATGACCCGCTTTACCCTGCGCTTTTTGGTGGAAGATGAAGAGATCAAGTCCTGTGATTTTTCTTACGGGACGTCTTTTGGGCGGGATGTATACCCGGAGATCCCGGTGAAGGACGGGTATTATGCTTCCTGGGATACCCAAGATCTGACCAATCTGCATTTTGACAAAACTGTGACGGCCGAATATGTGCGCTATGTGATGACACTTTCCTCCGATGCTTCCCGCTCCAGCGGCCGGCCTGTGTTTTTGATGGACGGCAATTTTGATGACCAAGCATCTCTCACCGTTACCCAGACAGAAACGCCGGAACTGGTGAGCGGCAAGCCGGCAGAGGAACAGTGGCATCTCTCCTGCTCAGATGCCTCGCAGGACAACTATACGGTACATTACCTCTCGCCGAAAGAGAAGACAAGCGGATATGCGGTATATGTCCGCTATCAGGACGGGTGGCAGAAGGCCTCCTGCACGGAGTTCGGCAGCTATCTGGTTTTCCCGGTGACAGCGGCCGAAGCGGATGTGGCCATCGTGCCGGTCTTGAGTGTGTGGATTCAGCGCATACTTGTGGGGGTCGCGGTGGTGCTGCTGGCCGCATTGCTGTTTATGATCTGCAAAAAACACCGCAGAAAAAAGAAGAGTTCGCCTGCCCCGGCACAAAGCGCGCTGGCACAGAGCACAGAGGAGCCGCTGAAAACGGAGCCTTCAGCAGAGCCCCCGGCAAAGCCGGCCAAAAGGAAAAAATGGCTGTTCCTGCTGTTGTTCCTTCTCACATTGGCGATTGTTGCTTTTTGTGTGTTGATGGGCGGCAAATTCGGCGCCGCTGCCAATGCCTGCAAACTGCTGCAAGATTTTGCCGCACAGCCCCAAAATGCTATGACCTTGTCCATGAGCGTCCAACTGGATGACAGCCTGGTCAACACAGAGATGGATATCACCCGCACACAGGTGGAGGACCATGCAGTTACCTGCATTCAGAGCAGCGGGATTTCCCTGTATTACGCCGACGGTGCAGTGATCATGGAGAACGGCAGAGCTTTTCGGGTCAGTGAGCTGTATCCGAATTATTCTCTGCTGCCGGAACAGGCCCTGGAACTTTTTCGTTCGGTTTCCTTCTCTACAAGCCGCAGCGACGGAAATATAACCAGCAGGCTGACCGCAGAGGGAGATAATGCCCGACAGCTGCTGAAAATCCTGCTGCCGGAACAGGCGGAGGATCTTTCGGATACTCAAAAACTGACCGTGGAACTGACATCGTCGGGAGATTCGATTCAGTCGCTCCGCTTTTCCTCTGAAGGGACTCTGATGGACGATTCCAAAACTGCATACGCCCTTACTGCGGAACTCAAACCGGGCAGCGTGGATTCCAATTTTTCAGTCCCCGATGCGGTGAAGGAGGCCGTCTGTTCCGGGCTGCAAGAGGTGGAAGACTCCCTTTCAGAGGATCTGTTCCGTCTGCTCAGCGCCTGGACAGAAATGAGCCAGGAGGAGTCTTTCTCGGCGGATGTACAGCTGGGCGTGGAGTGCGGCCCCATTTCGCTGGACGAGAGTATCAAATATGGTCAGGCTCAGGTGGAAAACAGCAAAATCAGCTTTGTGCGCAGGGGCGACCTCGCCGTCTATTTCTCTGGCGGAACTTTCTGCGATCAGAACGGGATGCTCCTGACAGAACAGAGCAATGACCTCATCGACCGTGCGCGCTTGCTGGAGGTTCTGAAACAAATCTGCATGAACGGAGAATTTGAGTGCACCGACACTGGAAACGGCACCTGGCTTTACACGCTGATGCTGGATGAAGGCGCCATGAAAGAGATTGCTTACGCGGCAGCACCCGAAATGGAATCCATACCTGTGACGCTCACTTCGGGCAGCGTGCAGATCACCTTGAGCGATTCTGCCATCAAGATGATTGAATGTTCCTGCACTGGTGGACTGGAACCTTTGGACGAGGCACTGCCGGCTACAGTATCTGCAAAACTGACGTTTACGCATAACAGCGAAGTTGAAGTGCCAAGTGCAGTGAAAAATCAGCTGATTCAGAGAGGATGAGAAAAAATGATTCATAAAATCATCTGCATTGCGCGAGAATTTGGCAGCGGAGGCCATGAGATTGCAGTGCGCACCGCAGCCGCTCTGGGCATACGGGTGTACGAAAAAGATTTGTTTCGCCTGGCCTGCCGATACGGGGAACTCTCTGAAAAAATGATGGAATCTGCGGATGAGACGGCAACCAATCCATTTTTGTACCGAACCGTGCACGAGGGAAACTACCACGTCACCCGAGGGCTGCCTACTTCGGAAGTATTGTTTGCCCTGCAAAGTCACGAAATTCGCCGTATCGCTGCACGGGAAAACTGTATTTTTGTGGGCCGCTGCGCGGATTTTGTGCTGCGCCAGGAAAACGTGAAACTGCTGCGGGTGTTTGTCCGTGCGCCGCTGAACAAACGGATCGAACGCAAGATGCAGCAGGAAAATCTCACCCGGGAAAAAGCGTCCCGTCTGGTGCGGAAGATGGATAAGCGGCGGAAAAAATATTACGAGTCCTATACCGGGCGTGTTTGGGGTTCCCCAGACGGGTACGACCTGTGCCTGGATACCGGCACTGTAGATTTTGATGTTGCTGTGGACCAAATCTGTGCGGCCTATAACGCACTGTAACCGTTTGATGACTTTGTCCGAAACACCGGACATGTTTTCAAAGAGCCTCAGCCATACGGCCGAGGCTCTTTGTTTTTGTGCCGTCGGCTCCCGCCGCTCACATGGAAGCCCTCTTGGACGGATTGAGATTCATACCCTCAGCTGATAACAACCGCGACCGGTTTTGAGGATCAGCCCTTCCTCACAGAGCTTTTTCAAAACCCTATGAAGCTGGCGGCGGCTGCAATGAAGCGGCTGCAAGGCGTGGCTTACAGAGGAGATCTCGTGGTCTGGCTGGATTTTTTGCAAAAAGAACAGGACTTTTTCCTCCAGCGTCTGGGCCGAAGCAGTCATCACAGCGGAGAGTGAAAGTTTCCCCGCCAGCTGCCCCAGCACAAACCGCAGAAAAACCGGGTCGTTTTCCAGGATGTTCTTGTTTTCCCCAAACGGCACGGCAAGGCAGAGCACGGTCTCTGCCGCCTCGATGTAAAAGGACAGGCTGCCGGCCCCGCTGAACTCCATATCTCCCAGCAAGGTTCCCGCAGCAGCTTTGGAAATATAGCGGATAGCGCCGCTCTCGGTGAGATTGTAAATGGACACGCTGCCTTTTACCAGCAGATAGAACTGGCTAAGGGGGCGCAGCGGGTCGTTGAGGAGCTCACCCCTCTCAAACTCCACCAGTTTCAGCACCGGCGGCCTTTGCCGGAAATGGGCCTTCTGTTCTCCCCAAAAGTGTTCCAGTTTGGCCGGCTCTCCGATTTCCCGCATCTGATGTTCCCCCTTTTCCTGCTTTATTGTGCCATATGACACAAACAATTTCAATCCGAATCCATATAATGAGTTTTTGTGGAGGTAAAAACCTATGGATTCTTTTTTTTGATGCGAAACATCTGTACCGCAGCTATTTCAAGATGGCGCTGCCCATGGTGTTGGGGCTGGCGGTCACGCTGGTCTACAATCTGGCAGACACCTTTTTTATTGCCCAGACCAACGACACGAACCTGATTGCGGGCGTATCCCTCTGTGCCCCGGTATTCACAGCCCTGATGGCTTTCGGCAACATCTACGGGCAGGGCGGCAGCTCGCTGATCTCCCGGCTTCTGGGCGGCCAGGACGAGGAGGGAGCAAAACGCGTCAGCTCCTTTTGCTTTTATGTTGCCCTGGCCACAGGTCTTGTGCTGGCTGTGCTGATGACAGCCCTCAACCGTCCCCTTCTGACCCTGCTGGGCGCGGATGCCGATACCCTGCCCCATGCTTTTCAGTATTACATCGTGCTGGTGGTCTGTGCGCCCATTATGGTGCTCAGCTTCATCCATTCCAACCTGGTGCGCTGTGAGGGCATGTCTGCCGAATCTATGATCGGCACCATCCTGGGGGCGGTCGTCAACATCATCCTGGACCCCATCCTCATCTCGGTGGCAGGCATGGGCGCCATGGGCGCGGCAGTGGCAACTGTGATCGGCTATTTTTGCAGTGTGCTCTATTTTCTCTGGCTGCTCCGCAAGAAAAGCCGCTGCCTCTCGGTCAAGATTTCTGCCTGCCGCATCAGCAGCAAAGAACTGCGCCAGATTCTGGGGGTAGGCGTGACGGCGGCGCTGAGCAATCTCATGCAGAGCCTGTGTGCCATTGTCCTCAATCAGTTTCTCCTGCCCTATGGCAACGACAAGATTGCCGCCATGGGCATTGTGCTGAAAGTCAACATGATCGCCCAGCTGATCCTGATCGGGTTTGCTTTCGGCGGCGTGCCGCTGTTCGGATACCTGTACGGTGCCCGTCAACGGGAGGAAATGAAAAAGCTGGTGCGATTCTGCCTTGGGTTTATGGTTGCCCTCTCCCTGGCAATGACGGCGGCGCTGTGCCTGTTTGCCTCGCCGCTCATGGGAGCCTTTGTGCAGGATGCCGCTATGATTGCCACCGGGGCTGAAATGATCCGCTGGCAGGCAATTTCCACTGTATTTGCGGGCATTGTGCTGTTGTTGACGGTGCTGTTTCAGGCAGTGGGCAGGGTGGTCCCCTCTTTTGTACTGTCCATCAGCCGGCAAGGTGTGGTTTTTGTGGCGGTACTGCTGGTTTGCGTGAGGCTTTTCGGGTATAATGGCGTGCTGATGGGGCAGGCGGCGGCGGATGTGGTCAGCGCCCTAATCGCCCTGATTTTGCTGGCAGTGAGTAACCCCATGGGACCAAAAGAAGAGAATTCGTCGGATTTATAAGCTGTGGTCCGGGAAACCCGGGGCCTATAAGGATAGGGCTTACCCCGGATGAATTCGGGGCAGGCCTGTTTTGGGGAGTTTTGGCCCTGTATGCAACAGCAAAGAAAAAGGTGCGGTTTTTCCGCAAAAGAGCGGAGTACTCTTTGCAAAAAGCCCCGGCCATTACGGCCGGGGCTTTTTGCGGTTTTGGGGGAGAGCGGCCTTATTCCTGACGCAGCCGGTCTACCACCGAGCTGCGCCGGGCCGCCCGGCAGCTCAAAAGGGGGATGGCGACCCCCAACAATCCGAACAGGGGCAGCAGCAGGACCAAAGGCCAGAAGGTAAATCGGTAGCTGAAAAACCAGATCATCTGGTTGAGGGAGGGGCCCAGCAGAGGCGCTGTGACCAGGACCACCCCCAGGGCCAGGGCGATGGACCCCACAGTGTAGAGCAGGCCCTCCAGTGCCAGCATGGTTTCAAGCTGGCGGGTGGTCATGCCGATGGCCTGGAGCACGGCAAGCTCCCGCCGCCGGGCTGTGATGCCGGTGAGAATGGCGTTGGCAAAATTCAGCACCCCCACCATCCCCACGATGCAGCTGAGAGCCCCGCCCAAAAGCAGGAACATAACCCGAACCCCCTCAAATTCCCCTGCCTGGGTGGTCTTGCTCTCGTAATCAAACTGAGGGTTTGTATGTTGGGTATAGTCTTTGAGGAAAGCCTCCATGGCGGCGTTGGTCTCGTCGGTGGTGTCAAAGGCATAGTACATGACGTTGGCGGTGCCGGTGTCCCGCACAAAGGCATCCGCTCCCAGAACAAATTCATCCGCGCCGAAATATCGATACGAGAGGGGGTTGGGGATCGTCACCAGGGCGGCCACCGTGTAGTCCACATCCCGGTATTTCATCGCCCGGCTGGCATAGGCTGTACCCTCGGGCACATCTTCCTGGTAGCCATAAATTTCCCCGGTATCGGGATTGTAATATTCAAACTCTTCCACATAGCGGATGGTCACCACATCCCCCAGCCGGGCCCAGTGGCTGTCCGTCTCGGGGCGGCCGTATTCATCCTCGCCGTACACGGCGGCGATGTAGTTCCCGTCCGAATCATCCAGCAGGGAGAGATCCCCTTCTAGCACGGTCAGATGATCCAGCACAAAGGACTCCATGCCATAAAGCTGTACCCTGTCTGCCACCAGGCCTTCCCCGTTTCGCTCCGCGGTGGCCAGTACCTGGTCCAGCTGATCCGGGGAGAGCCACTGACCCCATACCGTTCGGTAATAGTCCTCGGTGACAAATTCCTGGGCCGGGCTTGTCTTGCCGTAAACCCGGCCGCTGGCGGTGATGCCGCCCTGGGCGTCTATCTCGTCGATGACTTGCTGGGGAACCGCCATCTCCTCGTTGAAGACCTCTCCCCCGGTCTGGAACTGGCCCGCATCGGCCAGGATAAAGTCGCTGGCCGTAAAATAGGAGAGGTACTTGTCCATATCAAAGCCGCCCGCAAAGGTGACTGTGAAATTCAAGAGCACCGCCGCCAGGGACAGAGAAAGCACGGTGAGGGCGGTTTTGCCCCGGCTTCGGCCCAGATTCGCCCAGGCCAGGGAGAACAGGGAGACTGCCCCGCGGCTGCGCTTTTGTTTGCGGTGCAAAGCCCTGCCCTCGGTGTAGCGCACTGCCTCCACCGGGGAGACCCTGCCTGCCAGACGGCCGGGGCGGCGGCAGGAGATGAGCACCGTGAACAAGGCGAAGAGAGCTGCCCCCAAAAAGAGGAGCGGGCTCACCGAGACGGTGTTGGTGACATTGTTGAGCTGAGCAGCGATGACCGGGGTGAGCACGCCCCCCAGCAGCCAGCCCAGCAAAAGCCCCGCTGGGACACCCACCAGGGAAAGAATCAGGGCCTGCAGGCGGATGATCCGCCGCAGCTGGCGGGGCGTGGTGCCCAGAGCCTTCAAAAGGCCGTAAAAGCGGATGTCCCCCGCCACCGAGATCTGGAACACATTGTAGATGATGAGATACCCGGTGAGCAGGATGAGAATCAGCATCCCTGCCAGGACGGCGAGGGCGGCAGGGTCCAGTTTGCTGGAGAGCTGGGCCCCGGTATAGCCCCAGTTGACGCCGACGGAGATGTAGTTCTCTCCCGGCGTCTGGGCCTGATAGCCGTGATCGGACAGAATCTGTTCCATGTCGGCCTGGATGGACCGGGCGCCGTGCCGGAGCATCACATCCAGGTTCCAGTTGCCGGTGAGGTTGTCGCTGCCGGGCGGGGTCACCCCCACCTGGCCCAGGATCTCCTCCAAACGGCTTTCCGGGATGAGGACGTGACTGGCCACCACGGCCTCGTCGTATTCCCACCAGCCGCAGAGGGTAAAGGTCTGGGTGGTCTCATGGCCGTCCACCTCAAAGGTGAGGGTGAACCGGGCCCCGATCTCCGGCTCCACCCCCAGCAGCTGGAGCACCCGGGTGTCGGTGGCCGCCTCGTCGGTGCCCTCGGCGGGCAAGCGGCCCTCTGCCGGGTCACAGTAGCTCCAGTGGGCCTGGTTCGGGTCGGAATACCCCACCTCCACATGGGCTTTGTTGAAAGGCGTCTGGGTGGGCATCCCCAAAAACCGCCGCACGCCCCACTGGGCAATCAGGGGATCCTCTTTCAGCTCCTCAAACTGAGCCTTGGTGAGAAATTTGAAGGTGCCGTGGGCCCAGCCCCCTGCCTGCCGGAAGTTGTTTTGCTGGATGCCCTCGTTGAGGGAGAGGGCAATGGTGAACAGAGAAGTAAAGAGCATGGCCGTCAGAGCAATGGCCAGTACGGCCACCAGGTTGCGGGTCCGATTGGCCAGCAGCGCCCGCAGGCTCAGCCGGCGGATGCAGCCCCGATTGGAAACATTCATTCTGCCGCCCCCCCTTATCGCTTGACGATGCGGCCGTCCTCAATGCGGACGATCCGATTGGTCATCTGGGCGATCTCCTCATTGTGGGTGATCATCACCATGGTCTGGGAAAATTTCTGCCCGGTGACCTTCATCAGGCTCAATACGTCCTGGCTGGTCCGGCTGTCCAGGTTGCCGGTGGGCTCGTCGGCCAGCAGGATGGCAGGCTTGGCCGCCAGGGCCCGGGCAATGGCCACCCGCTGCTGCTGGCCGCCGGAGAGCTGGTTTGGCAGGCTTTTCAGCTTTTTGTCCAGCCCCAGCACTGAGATGACCTCCCCCACATAGCTCATGTCGATTTTGGCGCCGTCCAGCTGAATGGGAAGCACGATGTTCTCCCATACACTGAGCACCGGCACCAGGTTGTAGGCCTGGAAGACAAAGCCGATCTTGCGGCGGCGGAAGATGGTGAGGGCCTCGTCTTTTAAGGCAAAAAGGTCTCTGCCCTCCACTGTGACCCTGCCCGAGGTGGGCCGGTCCAGCCCGCCCAGCATGTGCAGCAGGGTGGATTTGCCTGAGCCGGAAGTGCCCACGATGGCCACAAATTCCCCCTGCTCCACCGAGAGATTCACCCCGTCCAGCGCCCGCACCTGGGTGGGGCCGGTGCCATAGTATTTTTTCAGATCCTGCGTCTGCAAAACAGTCATGGGTTTGTCCTCCCCAAAAATATTTATGGCGATTCGCCTGTCTTTACTCTACCACCAAAATCTTTCCTGGCCCTTTCGGGAATATGACAGTTCTGAAAGATTTTGTTTTTTGGGGCAGATACAATTGACAAAAGAGCTACCTTGCATTACAATGTAGTCGCAGGCTACTTTGCAATGCAAGATAGTGAGGTGAGAGCGTGATCCCATCCCAGATGCTGAAGGGGACGCTGGAAGGCTGCGTGCTGGCCGTACTGCGGGGCGAGGAGCGGTACGGGTACGAGATTTCCCAGCGGCTGGAAAAATACGGTTTTGGCCGGGTGCCGGAGGGGACCATCTATCCCCTTTTGCTGCGGCTGGAAAAGCGGGGCGCCATCACGGCCAGCTACCGGGCCTCTTCAGAGGGGCCTCAGCGAAAGTACTACGCCCTGACCCCCCAGGGCCGGGCCGAACTGGCGGAATTTATGGTCCATTACCGGGAACTGACCCGGGCGGTGGACAGGTTGATCAGCGAGACAGGAGGAGAGCCTCATGCGGAATAAGACAAAACGGCTGATGGAAGAAAACAACCGGGCGGAAAAGGCCCTGAACCCCGAGGCCCAGCGCCTGCTCACCGACCTGGTGGTCTACCTGCGGGGGGCCTGTGTGGGCCTGTGGGAGCAGGAACAGGTGCGCCGGGACATCACCCGGATGCTGCTGGATGCCCAGGCGCGGGGCGAAAGCGCCCAGAGCGTCATCGGGGAGGACCCGAAGGCCTTTTGTGACAGTGTGCTGGAGGAGCTGCCTTCCCTTTCCCGCCCCAAAAGAGCGGCAGCCCTTGTGCGGGACAGTCTGCTGGCCGCCCTGATTCTGGTGGGGCTCTGGATTCTGTTCAGCGTGGTGGAAGGGCTGCTGGGCGCGGGGAGCTGGCCCGGGCTGACCCTGCGATGGGGTCAGCTGCTGAGCGGCGCCGGTATTCTGCTGACGGCCTTCTGGCTGGTACAGTGGATCTGCCGGAATTCTTTTGAGACGCCCGAGAAAAAGGGGCCCTGGCTTTTGCTCTTTGTGGTTTTTTTTGCCCTGCTCTGCCTGGGAGTGTTTCTGCGCCGGCCCCTGGCGGTACTGCCCCTGCCGGCGGCGCTGGGGCTGCTGGCCGCCCTGTTTGTGGCCTATAAACTGCTGGATTCCCGGCTGGACTGAGTGCTCCTGCCTCTTTTGATTCAAAAACGGCTGTGCCCCAAAAGCACAGCCGTTTTTTGCTGAGAGCATTGGTTTTCTTCCCGGGGAAAAATCCTCCCGGGCCAGGCAGGAAAAAGCTTCTTCAACCGCCCTGCGGCAATTCCCGGGGCAGATAGAGCGAAAAGGTGCTGCCCTGCCCGGGCCGGCTGTCCACCTTCACATAGCCGCCCTGCTTTTCAGCGATCTGGCGGGTCAGGTAAAGGCCGATGCCCACCCCTTCGGTCTGCCAGGCGCCGGGCGCCCGCCAGAACCGGCCAAAAATCCGGGCCTGCTGGTCCTCCGGGATGCCGGGGCCGGTATCGATGATCTGGATGGCGGCAAACAGCTCGTAATTCTGCACCTGCAAGCGCACCGAACCGCCGGCAGGGGTGTATTTCAGGGCGTTGTCCACCAGATTGCAGAGGGCCTCCTCTGCCCACTTGGCGTCCAGCACCGCCGAGCCCTGAAGCGGCCCGGCCGTGAGGGAGAGCCCCTTCTTTTGGGCCAGAGGCAGGTATTGTTCCAGCGCCCGCTTTGCCAGGGGAGCAAGTTCCTCTTGCCTGGGATGAAGGGCCAGAAGCCCGCTTTCCAGCCGGGAGGTCTTAACCAGGGCCTCAATGAGGGTCTGGAGTTTTTCCGACTGGGCGGAAATGGCCCGGGCACAGTCCCGGCCCTGAGGGGTGAGGGGCTGTTCCTCCAGCAGCTGGGCATAAAGCCGCAGGTTGGCCACCGGGGTGCGGGTCTGGTGGGAAATGTCCGAGATCAGGGAACTGATCTGGTCTTTCTGGGCCTGGAGATTCCGGGCGCAAAGGGCGCTGGAGGAGAGATACCGGGCCAGCCGGCTTTCCAGGGCAGAAAGCCGGCTCTCTTCAAAGCTCTCCTCCGAAAAATCGCCGGCCAGGGCCATCTCCACCATCTCTTCCAGCCGGCGCAGGGTCTTGGCGGACCGCCGACGCTCCCACACTGCCGCCAGCCCCATAGCTGCGGCCAGCGCCCCCAACATCAGATACCCGGTCATGGTGTCACCGCCCAGGTGTAGCCGATGCCGTACACCGTTCTGAGATATTCCGGCCGGGCAGGGTCCTTTTCCAGCTTGCTGCGCAGCCGTTTGACTGTGACCGAGAGGGCGTTCTCCTCCACAAAATCGGCCCCGTCGCCCCATACCCGGTCCACCAGGGCCGAGCGGCGCACCGCATGGCCGCGGTTTTCCACCAACAGGCGAAGCAGCTTTTGCTCGGTCTTGCTCAGTTCCACCGGCCTGCCCTCCCGGGAGAATTCCATCCGCTCAAAATCAAAGAGAAAGGGCCCCAGGGCCAGCGCCCCCGAGGCATCCCCTGCGCCCCGCCGCAGCCGGGCGCCCACCCGGGCACGCAGCACTGCCAGGGAGAAGGGCTTGGTGATGTAGTCGTCGGCCCCCGCCTCCAGGCCGGTGACCTCGTCCAGTTCCAGGTCATTGGCGGTGAGCAGGATGACCGGGACCTCCTCGCCTTTGGCCCGCAGCTGGCGCAGAAGGTCCAGCCCGCTGCCGTCGGGGAGGTTCAGATCCAGGATCAGCAGATCAAACCGCTCTGCTTGCAGGGCCTGACGGGCCCCGGCAAGATCCAGAGCCCGGCGCACGGCACAGTCCGGGCCTTCCAAGGCCATGGCGATCCCCCGGCCAAGGGCCTCATCGTCCTCCAACAGAAAAAGGCGGTTCATGACTGTTCTCCCTGGGGAACCTGCGCCTCCACCTCCCCCAGCATGGGCATGGCCGGGATGGCCCCCGGCCGGGTACAGGTGAGGGCGGCGGCCCGGCTGGCAAAATTCAGGTGAGATTCCAGCTCTTTGGGGGTGAGCCCTTCCAGCCCGCCGGACAGGACCAGGCGGGAGAGCAGCGCCCCCAGGAAGGTATCCCCTGCCCCGTTGGTATCTGCCACTTCTACCTTTTGGGCAGCAATATGCCCGCAATGGCCGCCAAACCGATAAAAGCTGCCCTCGCCCCCCAATGTGACCACAATGAGGGGAATGGAATAGGCCTCGGCCAGGGCCAGGCTGCCGGCTTCCGGGTCGGCCTGGCCGGACAGCAGTTCCAGCTCCTCCTGGGCCAGCTTGAGCAGATGGCACAGGGGCAGCGGCTCCCGCATCCGCTCCACGGCGGTGGCCTGGTCCGGCCAGAGGCTGGCCCGGTAGTTGGGGTCATAGCTGATGAGGAGCCCTTCCTCCCGGGCTTTGCGGGCGGCGCACAGGGTGGCGCTGCGGGCCGGGTCAGCGGTCAGACTGACCGAGCCGAAATGGAGGAACCGGGGCTTTTGGGGGTAGTGTTCCAGCGCCTCCAGTGCCTCCTCTGGGGTGAGGCAGGTGTCCGCGCCGGGCGCCCGGTAAAAGGAAAACACCCGCTCGCCCCCGGCCTCGATGCTCACCACCGCCAGGGTGGTGAGGGCCTCGTCGCTCTGCCGAAGGCCGCTCACATCCACTTGGTTGTCCTTCAGCACCTGGCGGATGGAACTGCCAAAGGCGTCCCTGCCCACCTTGCCGATGAAGGCGGTGCTGGCACCCAGGCGGGCGGCAGCCACCGCCACATTGGCGGGCGCGCCCCCGGGAAATGCGGCATACTGCCGGATATGGCCGGGCTTTTCCCCGGTCTGGGTCAGGTCGATGAGGGCTTCTCCGATGGTTACGATTTCTGGCATCACATTCACCTTCCGTTTTGAAAAAGCAGACACAAAAGCGCCTCGCCGGGCGGGGTGCCTTTGAAAAATTTTTTCTGGAGAGGGCTGCCGGGTCCTAGCCCGGCGGCATCCTCACCAGGGTGAACATATCACAACCGGCCGCTCAATTCAATAGCCAGAGCCCAAAAAGCCGAGATTTTCTTTTCCAAATTTCTGCCCGGAGCCGGGACAGATGACAACCCGCCGCGGCCTGTGGTATAGTAGAATTCAAAAGGATGAGGCCGAAAGGAGGAGCCAGCGTTGGAACAGTTTGTTTATCTGGCGCTTTTGGTGCCGGTGGCGGGCCTTTGCCGGGAACTGCTCTGCCGCCGTCAGTACCCAAAAGCGGAAAAGAACACACTGGTTTTGTACCTGCCCGGCGTGTATCGGGCTGCCCTGCACACAATCGGGCTTGCGTTCGGGGCCTTTGCGCCGCTCTGCTCCCAAATGTCCACCCCAGAGCTGGGCCGGCAATTGGCAGGGAGCCTTGTGGGCTGCATCCTGCTGATCGAGTGTATCGCCTGGACAAGCCTGCGGTTTCGCCTGATTTTGCAGGAGGGGGTCCTGCACCTCATCCCTTATGTGGGCAGGGCACGCTCTCTGCCTCTTGGCCGGATTGTCCGGGTGGGCCGGACCCCCCGGTACGGCACCCTGATCCTTCGCACAGAAAAGGGAATATTTTGCCGGGTGTCCTGTATCTGCGTGGGCTACAAGCCCTTTCGGCAATTGTTGGAGGAGCGGGGGCTGATGGCCTGACAGGGCAAGACCCAAAACCAAGAAAAAAGAAGGAAGTATATGAGCGCGGATATCATGATCGTGGACGACGAGGCGGCTATTGCCGACCTGGTGGAGGTATACCTGAAAAACGAGGGCTATACCGTCCACAAATTCGGCTGTGGGGCGGACGCCCTGGCCTGCACCGAGCACCAGCACCTGGACCTGGCCATTCTGGATGTAATGCTGCCGGACCTGGACGGCTTTGCCCTGTGCCAGAAGATCCGGGAAAAGCACCTTTTCCCCATCCTGATGCTCACGGCCAAGGTGGAGGACATGGACAAGATCACCGGCCTGACTCTGGGGGCCGACGACTACATCACCAAGCCCTTCAATCCCCTGGAACTGGTGGCCCGGGTCAAGACCCAACTGCGGCGCTATACCCGGTACAACCCGGCGGGGGCCGCGGCTGAGCCGGAGCCGGAGTACGACATCCGGGGGTTGCAGATCTCCAAGGCCACCCACAAGTGCCTCTTGTTCGGGGAGGAGCTGGCCCTCACCCCGCTGGAGTTCTCCATCCTGTGGTATCTGTGCGGCCATCAGGGCAAGGTGGTGTCCAGCGAGGAGCTGTTTGAGGCGGTGTGGGGGGAAAAATACCTGGACTGCAACAATACTGTCATGAGCCATATCGCCCGCCTGCGGGAAAAAATGCACGAAAACAGCCGAAGGCCCAAATTCATCAAAACAGTATGGGGGGTGGGTTACACTATTGAGTGAACAGGAGAACAACCTGCGCCGGGAGCGGCTGCGCCAGGCTTCCCTTCGCCGCCTGGGGATGTATCTGCTGTCCCTGGCGGCCTGGATCACCGCCGTGGCGGCCCTGGCCCTGCTGGGGCTGATGATCTGCACCGGCTTTGTCTGGCAGGATACCCCCCTGTACCGGCTGCTTCAGTGGGTAAAGGACAACATCTTCCTGGTGGGCGGGTTCACGGTGCTGATCGGATGGGTGGTCATCAGCTATTTCTTCATTGCCAGGCCGGTGGGTCAGCTGGAACTGCTGCTGGAAGGGGCGGAGGCGCTGGCCCATCCCACCGAGACGCCCATCCGGCTGCCCGCCGCCCTGGAACAGGCCGAGACCCAGCTGAACCTGGTGCGGGAACAGGCCCTGCGCACTGCCCAGGCCGCCCGGGAGGCGGAGCAGCGGAAAAACGACCTGGTGGTGTATCTGGCCCACGACCTGAAAACGCCTCTCACCAGCGTGATCGGCTACCTGACCCTTTTGCGGGACGAGCCGGAGCTCTCCCCTGCCATGCGGGCCCGGTACATCGGCATTGCCCTGGAGAAGGCCGAGCGGCTGGAAGATCTGATCAACGAGTTCTTCGACATCACCCGGTTCAGCCTGACCCATCTGGAACTGGAGCGGCAGTCTGTGGACCTGAAACGGATGCTGGAACAGCTGTGCAGTGAGTTCGAGCCGGTGTTCAGCCGCCAGCAGTTGCATTGCCGGCTGGAAGTGCCGGACCCCTTCCGGGTGGTGTGCGACCCGGACAAGCTGGCCCGGGTTTTTGACAATCTGCTGAACAACGCCTGCCACTACGCCTACCCGGATTCGCTGCTGCACATCCAGGGCAGGTTTGAACAGGAGTGGGCAGTGCTCACCTTCACCAACGCGGGCGCCACCATCCCGCCGGAAAAGCTCTCCCGGATGTTCGAGCGGTTTTTCCGCCTGGACCCCTCCCGGGGCACCCGCACCGGCAACGCCGGCCTGGGGCTGGCCATTGCCAAGGAGATCGTGGAGGCCCATGGCGGCACCATCACCGCCGACAGCCGGCAGGAGCAGGTGATCTTCACAGTGAAATTGCCGGCCGGCCAGGCCCCGTAAGAAAATCGCAAGGATTTTTTGAGAGAATCTTCATCGGCCCGAAAGGCCCCCATCAAATTCATTTCGCCTTGTTCTGGTATGCTCAGTACCAGAACAAGGCGTTTTTTGTTTTGGGAGGTTTTGAGGATGAAAAAGATTCTGATCTTTTTTGGGGGCTGCTCCACCGAATACGGGGTGTCGCTCCAGTCGGCCGCCGCAGTGCTGGCCCACCTGGACCAAAGCCGGTACCAGCCGGTGCTGGTGGGCATCACCCGCCAGGGGGCCTGGCGGTACTACCCCGGCGGCCCGCAGGAAATCGCCGCCGACTGCTGGCAGCCCGGTTCGGTGCCCTGCCTGCTGGACCCGTCCCGGGGGGCGCGGCGGCTGATCTTGCTGGACGAGAATTGGACCTGTCTGGATTTTGACGCGGCACTGCCGCTTTTGCACGGCAAAAACGGGGAGGACGGCACCCTCCAGGGCCTGTTGGAACTGGCGGGTATCCCTCTTATCGGCTGCGGCTTGCTGGCCAGCGCCCTGTGTATGGACAAGGACAGGGCCCACAAGCTGGCCAGCCTCGCGGGGGTGGACGTGCCCCGGGGAAAGGTATTCGGCCGGGGCGCTTCGGCCCAAGAGCTGGCCGAGGCCGCCCGGGCGCTGGGTTATCCCCTCTTTGTCAAGCCGGTGCGGGCGGGGTCCTCCTTCGGGGTCAGCCGGGTGAGCGAGCCTTCTCAGCTGCCGGCCGCCGCCCGGAAGGCCTTTGAGAACGACCGGGAGATCCTGCTGGAAGAGGCAGTGCCCGGCTTTGAGGTGGGCTGCGCGGTGCTGGGCACCCGGCAGCTGACAGTGGGGGCGGTGGACGAGATCCAGCTGGCCGGCGGGTTCTTTGATTTTGAGGAAAAATACACCCTCAAGACCTCCTCCATCCACTGCCCTGCCCGCATCTCTCCCCAGACGGCGCGGCAGGTGCAGCAGGCCGCCTGCACTGTATACCGGGCACTGGACTGCAAGGGTTTTGCCCGGGTGGATCTGTTCCTCACCCCGGAGGGAAGGATCCTTTTCAATGAGGTGAACACCATCCCCGGGTTTACCGCCCACAGCCGTTACCCCACCATGATGAAGCAGATCGGGCTGGATTTCACCACCCTGATCACCCGGATGATCGAGACGGAGGAGGAAGGATGAGCGGGGGCTGTGCGGGGCCTCTGGCCCTGGTGAACGCTACCCATCCCCTCGCCGGAGATCAGCCGCCCCGCCTGCTGCCTCCCGACCCCCGGCGGCCGGAGATTCTGCTGGAACCCCGGGCAGCGGGGCTGTTGCAGGCCTGTATCCGGGCCGCGGGCGGCCAGGATGAGATCCTGCCGGTGTCCGGCTGGCGCAGCCGGCAGGAGCAGGAACAGATCTGGGCGGACACCCTGGCCAAGCGGGGCCCGGCCTATACCCGCAGCTTTGTTGCCCTGCCGGGGTGCAGCGAACACGAGACCGGCCTGGCCATTGACCTGGGCCTGGCCGGGCAGGAGCTGGATTTCATCTGCCCCTTTTTCCCGGAGAGCGGCGCCTGCGGAGAGTTTCGCCGCCTTGCCCCGGACTATGGGTTCATCCTGCGCTATCCCCCCGGCAAGGAGCAGGTCACCGGCATTGCCCACGAGCCCTGGCATTTTCGGTATGTGGGCTTTCCCCACAGCCGTATCCTCACCGACCGGGGCCTGGTGCTGGAGGAATACCTGGAAATGCTTTGCCGGTACCACAGCCAAAGGCCCCTGTACTTTCGTGCCCGCCGGTATGATTTTGAGATTTTTTATCTGCCCGAAGGCTGCCAGCCGCCAAAAAGCGGGGCCGGATTTTGCCGGCAGCATTCCGGGGATAACCGGGGCGGGCAGGTGTGGACCATCTGGAAGGAGGGCCGGGCATGAGCATGCGGGAAATCTGGACCGACCGCTCCAAGGGGGACGATCTGCGGTGGTTCTGGCGGTTGTATCGTCTGCGTGCCCGGGCCAAAAACCGGCTTTGGCGGGACCTGATCACCTACCTGGCCAACCGCTCGGCCTGCCGCCACGGAGGCTATGTGGGGCCCGGGGCAGTCATCCAGGGAATCCCGGTGCTGCCCCACGGGCTGCACGGGGTGTACATCTCCCGCTATGCGGTGATCGGCCCCGGATGCCGCATTTACCAGAACGTGACCATTGGCGAGGTGGACCATCGGGCCCCGGTCATCGGCCCCGGCTGTCTGATCGGGGCCGGGGCTGTCCTGGTGGGCGGCATCCAGGTGGGAGAAGGGGCCCGGATCGGGGCCGGAGCGGTGGTGCGCGGGGATGTGCCGCCCCACAGCACCGTTCTGCCTCCCCCGCCCTGTATTTTGGAAAGGAGTGTGCCCGATGTATCCCTATGAAGAGGACCCCCGCTGCCAGAGAGCCTGGCGGGAGATTGACCTTTGCGCCCTGACCCACAACGCGAAAGTGCTGCAAAGGGCCCTGGCACCTGGCTGCCGCCTGATGGCAGTGCTCAAGGCCGGCGCCTACGGCCACGGGGTCGCGGCTGTAGCCCGGCGGCTTTGGCAGGAGGGCGTGCGGGATTTCGCGGTAGCCTGCCTGGAGGAGGGCATCCAGCTGCGCAGCCAGGGGGTAAAGGGGCAGATCCTCATTTTGGGCTACACCCCGCCCCGGCTGGCCGGAGAACTGGCCCGGTGGGACCTGACCCAGGCGGTGGCGGACGAGGACCACGGCAAGGCCCTGGCAGACCAGGGAACCCCGATAAAGGTCCATCTGGCTCTGGACACCGGCATGCACCGGCTGGGCGTCCCCTGGCAGGACCGGGAGGCCATTGCCCGTCTGTACGCCCTGCCCGGCCTGCATATCCAGGGGGTGTTTTCCCATCTCTGTGCCTGCGACAGCCTGTCCCCCCAAGACCGAGCCTTCACCCGCCTCCAGCTGGACCGATTTTACGATACTCTCGGCTGGATGCGGGCCCGGGGTTGCCCGCCCGGCCAGACCCATATCCAGGCCAGCTATGGTATCTGGAATCTGCCGCCCCAGCCCTGTACCCTGGCGCGGGCCGGAATTGCCCTGTACGGGGTACACAGCCAGCCGGACAGGACCCTGCGGGAACTGGACCTGAGGCCGGTGCTCTCCCTGCGGGCCCGGGTGGCCTCGGTGCGCTGGCTGGAAGAGGGTGAAGGGGCCGGGTACGGGCTGGCCTATCGCCCCCAAAGCCGGCGCAGGATCGCGGCGGTGACCATCGGCTACGGGGATGGGCTGCCCCGCTGCCTGTCCGGCCAGGGGGGCGAAGTACTGCTGGGCGGCCGGCGTTGCCCCATGGTGGGGCGGATCTGTATGGACCAATTGCTGGTGGACCTGACCGAACTGCCCGGAGCGCAGGCCGGAGACATTGTTACCCTCCTGGGCCGGGAGGGCAGCGAAGAGATACGCGCCGAAGAAATAGCCGAGCAATGCGGCACCCTCACCAATGAGCTGTTGGCCCGGCTGGGCCCCCGCCTGCCGGTGGTGCCTCGGGGCTGAGCCATTACTAGGAGGGGAAAAGTGCCAAAAACACTTTCCCCCTCTTGCATTTTTGCCCTTCATGCGGTATGCTGTAGTTAGTCAACACTAACTACAGGAAAATGGGGAGTTTCTCCCCAGGAGCCCCGCACGTTCCCCCGTCCCGGGGAGACAAAGTGCAGAAGGGCAGAAAGGATCACCATGCAGGAATGGATTTATGAGGGGTTGGCGCTGGCCGGCTGCGCGGGCACTGTGTTTGTGTGCCGCAAAATCCGCTGGGCGGCCCGAAAGGCCCTGAAAAAGGAGCAGCCTCGTCGCCTCTGAGGGGCAGTGCAGACGGCCCTGCCCAAAAGAGCGCAGCACTCCGGCAAAACGCCCCGCCGCATCCTTGGTTATCAGGAATGCGGCGGGGCGTTCTGTGCTTTATACAAAAAGCGCGATTATTCGTGAAGTGTGGAGCCCAGGTTGATGCCGGGCATTTCCGGCATGCGGGAAGAGCTGAGCATGGAGGTGCCCTCTTCCTGAGCCACAATGATGTGGTCCACCAGGTCGATGCCCATGGTTTTGAGGGTGAACTTCAGATTTTGAGTGGTGCGGATATCCGACTGGGAAGGCAGAGCGAAGCCTCCCGGGTGGTTATGGGCCAGCACCACGTTGGTGGCCCCGTAGCGCAGGGCAAGGTCCACCAGCTTGCGGGGCGGCACGTCCACCGTGTTGACGGCCCCCTCCCCCAACAATACGGTGCCCAGCAGTTTCAGCCGGTCATCCATCATGATGAGGTAAACCCGCTCGTTGGTGATCCCGTGGAACAGAGGCACACAGTACTCCACCAGCTTTTCGCAGCTGTCCAGCTGCTTGAAGTCGCTGACCTTGCAGAGCTGGTAATACCGGCTGAACATCAGGATGGAGTGGATGAGGCGGGCGCTGGCAGGGCCGACGCCGGGCACGGCCCGCAGTTCTTCCTCGCTGGCCTCCAACACCTGGGTATAGCCGCCGAAATGGTCGATGAGCGCATGGGCTAGAGGATTGGTGTCGATGCGGGGCAGGGCAAAGTACAAGAGATATTCCAGCACCTCATGCTCTGAAAATCCCTCAAACCCGTTGCGCCGTATCCGCTCATACATCCGCTGGCGGTGGCTGTGATGGATCGATTTTTCTCCCATTTTCACGTCCTTCTGACTTTACGATTTGCTGAATCTATTATATACTAAAGAAAATTTTCTGAAAAGAGAGAACTTCTTTATGAAAAGTTACACCGCCGGCCCCAACGAGGAGGGAGTGCGGCTTTCCCGCTTTGTACAGAGCGTTGCACCGACACTTCCTGTGAGCCTGATGTATAAGGGGTTTCGGAACAAACGGGTAAAAGTGAACGGAAAACGGGCCGCCCCCGAGGACCGGCTCCACGAGGGCGATCTGGTGGAATTATACCTCAACGATGAATTCTTTGCCCCTGCCCCCGCCGCCCCCAAACCGGCGAAGCCGGCCAAAAAGATTTCCCTGCGGGTGATCTACGAAGACGAGGCCATTGCGGTGCTGTACAAGCCCGCCCACCTGCTCTGTCATTCCGATCGGACCGGCGACGCCAGCCTGGTGGATGCCTTCATCGCCCGGCAGACCGAGACAGGGGCCTATCAGCCCGGGAAAGAGGCGGCTTTCCGGCCGGCGCTCTGCAACCGGCTGGACCGGGGCACCGAGGGGCTGGTGCTGGCAGCCAAGACCTACCCGGCCCTGCGGGATATGAATGAGATCATCCGGGAGGATCTGCTGCAAAAGGAATATCTCACCATCACCTGCGGGGCGCCCCCCAAGGGGCGGCATGTGGCCTATCTGCGCCACACCGAAAAGGACAACCGGGTCTCGGTGCGCCCCTCCCCTGCCCCCGGCTACAAGGAGATCATCACCCAGGTGGAGGTGTTGCGGCAGGAGGGTCCCTTCTGCCTGTGCCGCATCGGGCTCATCACCGGGCGCACCCATCAGATCCGGGCGCACCTGGCTTTTCTGGGCGCACCGGTACTGGGGGACATCAAATATGGCAGCCGAAAAATGAACGAGCGCACCGGCAAAAAAAGTCAGGAGTTGTGCGCCGTCTGCGTTCGGTTCGGGCAGATTCCCCCCGAAAACAGTCTTTCTTATCTCTCCGGGCGGCAGATCGAGCTGCCGCAGCCGGAAATCTTGCGGCGGTTCGAGGCACTGGGACAGGCCCGGCCCGTTGCCCCCAAACAGCCGGCGCCCCGGTTGCAGCACTCCCCCAAAAAATAGTATAATAAATCCAATCGGAAGGCCTGCCCGCCGGACAGATACGGGGGCATATGCTTTTGGTAAGAAAATGCAAAGAAGAGGTGTTCTGGAATGATCTTGGATCGCTTTGAAAATCTGATGAAGTATGAGGCCCTGATCCCCAACCTGGCCAACGCGCTGGAGTTCTGTAAAAAGGCGGGAGACCTGGCCCCCGGCCGCTATGAGTTTGAGGGCGGCTTTATGCTGATCCAGGAGGGGGAAACTGCGGCTACCCCCGAAGAGGGCAATTTTGAGGCCCACAAGGAGTACATCGATGTGCAGGTGCTGGTGGAAGGCGCCGAAGTAATGGCCTGGGCCGATCTTGCTGGGCTGGAGCTGGCCGTGCCCTACAAGCCGGACGCCTGGTTCTTCAGCGGCAAGGCCACCGAAGTGGTGGAGATCCAGCCGGGTGTCGCCTATGTGATGTTCCCCCACGACGGCCACAAGGCCTGCTGCCACCTGAAAACTCCCACCCACTACCGCAAGTACGTCATCAAGTGCCCTGTGCAGAAGTGAGCGGAGCGGAAGCGCCAAAATAAGAGCAAGGGCGGAAGACCGCAGGGTCTTCCGCCCTTTTCAGGTGCCATGAATGACAAAAGGCCTTGCGGCAGATTCGCAAGGCCTTTTTGATATGTCAGAGTATCGCTGCGCGGACCCGCAGGGCAGGCTCACAGCTCGCCGAACCGCTTTTCCGCGATGGCCTTTTCCACCTCGCTACGGGCGGGGATGGAATCGGAGGCGCCCTTTACCTGGATGGCCATGGCGCTGGCGGTGGTGCTGCGCAGAAGGATGTCCCGCACCGGCATCCCCTCGGCGGTGCAGGCCAGGAAATAGCCCAGGAAGGTATCCCCCGCGGCAGTGGTGTCCACCACGTTCTTGATCTTGTAGGCGTTCATGTGTTCATCCTGGTTCTTGTCGTGGTAGCGCACGCCACGGCTGCCCAGGGTGAGGACCAGAGCGCAGTCGGGATACTGTTCCGACACAGCCTTGACGATTTCTTCCTCTTCCTCGGTGCTGCCGGCCAGGGTACTGCCCTCGATCTCGTTTACCACCAGCCAGCTGACCTTGCCTAGAGGGCAATGCATGAGGTTTTCGTCCATGGGGGAGGCGTTCAGCGCCACCCGCAGCCCCAGCGCATAGGCCTTTTCGATGATGTAGCCCACCAGGTTGGTCTCATTTTGCAGCAGGATGATGTCCCCTTTTTCGCAGTCGGAAAGGACAGAATCAATGTACTCTTCGGTGAGCATCTGGTTGGTGCCCCCGTACAACAGGATGCTGTTCTGCCCTGCGTCGGAGACCTGGATGACAGTATGGCCGCCGGCGACATCTTTCTTTTGCAGGTAGTGGGTGTCCACCCCTGCACTATCCAGAGCCTGCTTGAGAATATCCCCGTCATTGCCGATGATGCCCGCGTGGCAGATCTTGCCCCCGGCCCGGGCCACTGCAATGGACTGGTTCAGTCCCTTGCCGCCGGCATACACGTTCCGATCCTTGCTGCTCTTGGTCTCGCCGGGCTTCACAAAGTCGTCCACACGGTAAACGTAGTCCACATTCAGGGAGCCGATGTCAACGATTTTCATTCTACTTTCATCCTTTCCAGACATCCTACTCGGATGGCGTGATCTTTCTTTTAAGTATACCATGTTCCCCGCAAAAAGGCACGTCTGTTTTTGACCATCTGTTGCAGAAAAATTTACGTCTCTCCCCGGTTTTGATGCCAGTGCTCCAGCGCGTCGGCCAGCTCCTCATAGGTATAGATGGTGTTGAGCACCTGACACAGGGCTTTTTTGCTGAGTCGGGGCGGCAGACCCAGAAATTGCAGAAAATCCCGCCGCCGCTGGGCGCAGTCCGCCCGGCCCGAGAGTCCCCACTCGTACAGATCGGTATAGGTGATGGGGCGGCCGGCCGACTTTTGGGCCTGCCGCAGGCCGGCATTTTCCAGCGCCCGCAGAATCTCTTCGTCCGGCACTCCCTCCACCCCCAGCAGTCCCTCCTTGCCGGGCAGAGCCTTGCGGCGCTCCTTGCCGGGGATGGCGGGCACATAGGCCTGAGACACATACTGCTGACCGATGAGGTCGCTGACAAAGCGCCGGATGCGAAAACCTGCCGCGTCCGAATCGGTGAGGATCATGACCCCCCGCTGGCGGCCCAGTGTCCGCAAAAGGGCCTGCTTTTCTTTGTCCTTGAAGATGGCAAAGCCGTCAGTGGTGAGGATAAGCCCCTCCACCAGGCCCGCCAGCCGGCTGGCGTCGTACCGGCCCTCCACCAGAAGGACCTGTTCCACCTTGCGTTTTTCCTTCACCTTGTCACCACTCCCGCCAGGCGGCAAACCCCGGTCTCCAGCTGGATCTGGGGGTCTACCGGGCTGCGCTTGAGTCCCTCGTCCAGCTGCTGCAAAATCTCGAGACTCCGGGCCAGCTGGGGCTTTGTGAATTTGCGGCTGTTCTCCATGGCCTTGCGCAGCCGGAAATCCCCGCCGGTATAGTGGAAATCCCGGTGCACTTCCTGATAGCTCTTGCCCAGCGCCCCGCCGCAGCGCACCCGGTAGCAATCCAGATACCCGGAGGCCAGGGCCGCCGCTATGGTCACCGGCTCCTGCCGCAGCAAAAGCAGCTTGTGCACCAGCTGGCAGGCCCCCTTGGCGTTGCGGGCCGCAATGAGCTGGATCAGGGAGAAGACGTTGGCCTCCAGGTTCTGCACGGCCACATCCTCCACCATGTCGGGGGTGATGGTGCCGTAATCGGCCAGGGCCGCCAGCTTGGCCACCTCGTTTTCCAGCAGATAGGGGTCCTGGCCGCACCGCTCGATCAGTTCCCGGGCAGTGGGCTCGCCCAGGCTGGCCCCCAGCTCTTCGGCCTGCTGCCGGAGCATCTGCACCAGATCCCGCTGGGTGGGCATGGCCAGCTCCTGCACAAAGCCGATCTTGCGGCAATGGCTGATGAGGGTGTTCACCCGCTTGCCCGAGGCCGCCTTTTTGTCCGCAAAGACGGAGGTGAGCAGAAAGACCGCGTTTTCCGCCTGGGAGAGCACCTCACAGAACTCCTTCAGGTCCTTGTCGGAATAGCTGCCCGGCAAAAGGCCCGGGATATAGACCACCCGTCGGGTACCGAAAAAGGAGATGGTGCCCGCCGAGGCGATGATCTCTTCCAAATCGGGGGCTGGTCCGTCAAGCCGGGTCACTTCCGGGTCCTCCCGGCCCAGAAGTTCCAGCAGCTGGGCCGCCTGGCGCTGCACCAGGTATTCCTGCTGGGAGTAGAAATAAAAAACGGGACAGCCGGAATCCAGCAGCTGTTTCCAGTTGGTCTTAGCCAAAAATATCCTCCCCTTTCCAGAGTTGCCAGGATCGCCCCGGCCGGATTTCCACATAGGGCGTGCCCTGGGAATAGAGCACCTGTTCCCGGTCCACCTCGCTCAGCCAGTCATAGCTGAGACTGGTGATGAGCACCCGGGCCCCGGCAAGAAAGGCCGGGTCCGCATAGCCGCCCAGATACACGTCTGCTTGCAGCGGCGATGACAGATGAATCTGACCGGCTGCCATGGCCAGCCGGCAGCCTCCCGCATTCACCACCGCCAGATTCCCATCCGGCTGGTTCAGCACCGTCAGGCTGCACCCGGCTGCCTCATACGATTCCGCCTCATAGAGGGGCAGTTCCTCCGCCCGCAGGATCTGATTCGCCTGGAACCCCGAAGCCTGGGACTCCTCCTGAGCCAGCAGCACCCAGAGTCCCACGTCTTCGATCCCCTTTTCTTCCAGGAATTCCTCCACCTCCAGCTGGTTGGCTCGGCCGCCCCGGAAAAGTACGCAAGCGGCCCGGTTCTGTACCAGCACCGCGCAGGGGTTGGCCCCGTTGCCCAGAAGATAGACCCGGACCACATCCCGCTCCAGCGCCGCTCCCAACAGGCCGCCTCCCCCGAAGATGAGGGCCAGCAGACAGCAAAGGAGGATCCCCTGCCTTCGTTTGCGGCAGAAAAGCCAGGCCAGCGCCCCCAGAAACAGCAGCCAGAGGGTGTAGCGGGGCGGCAGGGACAGACGGGACAAAGGCAGGGACGCGGTGAAGGAGGCGATCCCCCACAACAGCCGCACAAAAATCCCTGCCAGCAGGCTGAACAGCATACTGGCCAGCGCCATAAGGGGCAAAAGCCCGCAGAGGGCCGCCCATACCCCCAGGAAGAGGATGGGCGGAATGAGCCAGCCCACCAGCAGGTTGGTGAGCACCGAGACCCCGCTCACCGAGAGCCCCTGCACCAGCTGTACCGGCAGAGTTGCCAGGGCTGCAAAGGTGGAGGGCAGCAAGAAGCTGCCAGCCCTGGCGCAAAAGCGACGGGCCCGGGAAGGGGAATCCGCCCAGCGGCGGCTGCACTCCCCGGCCAGCAGCACCCCGGCCGTGGCGCAGAAGGAGAGCTGAAAGCTCAGGTCCCAGACTGCGTAGCTGTTTTGCAGACAGAGCAGGATGCCGGCCAGCCCCAGACTGGTGAGCCCGTCGGCAGGGGCGAAGAGCAGGCTGCCCAAGCAGAGCAGCAGCATGGTGAGGCCGGCCCGGCAGATGGAAGGGGTAAAGCCGGTGATTCCCATGATGAGCAGAGTGAGCAGGACGCACCCGGCCGCCCTCAGCCTGCGCAGCCGGGCTTTGGCGTCGATTCGCCCCGCAAACAGACCACAGATGAGAGTGAGGTGCAGTCCCGACACCACTGCCAGATGGGAGATGCCCGCCCGGCGGAACACCGCCTGGACCGAGTCGCTCAGCCGGCTTTTGTCGCCGGTGGTGATGGCCGCCAGGATAGGCCCGTAGGGCTCGGGCAGATACCGGCGTAACTCAAAAGAGAGGTCGCTGCGCAGCGCCGCCAGCCGGAACCGAAGGGCACCGGATTCGCCCAGCCAGGAAATATCGCTCTGATACACTGCCTGCACATAGACTCCGTCCGCATAGCGGGAGTTCTTCCAGGGGTCTGTGGGCAAAGCCTCAAAAGCAAAGGTACCCCGGATCTCTTCCCCGGGGCGGGAGTCGGGCAGATCCTCCACCCGGGCCCGGAAGGAGACCGGCCGTCCCTCGATCTCGGTCACCGTGATCACGCCCCGCACCAGCCCGTCCTGAAAGGAGGGCTCGCTCTCCTCCACCACTGCCCGGATGGAGCCGGAATCTCCCACCCAGGAGAGGGCAGGCTGTACCCGGAGGGCCAGGAAGACCCCATGAGAACCAAAACTGAGCAGCACAGCAAGGCCCGCCGCCCACCAGGACGCCGGAACCGGCCTTTTGCGGGAGAAGAGGGCCAATCCCATCAAAAAAGCCGCCGGAAGCAAGATTGCCGCCGGCGGCAGAACGACCGCGAAAAGCTGCGCCGTCAGAAAGGAAAGGCCGAAAAAAGCAAGGGGCCTTTTCATCCCGGTCAGTGCACGAACACGGGCAGGTGTTCCAAGAAGATGATGTCGTTGCGCTTGGCCGCGTCGCCCTCTGCCAGGACAGCGGCCTTGCCCACTACCACGCCCCGGCTCTGGGCAGCCAGAGCTTCCAGCGCCTGCATGGAGCCGCCGGTGCTGATCACATCGTCCACCAGAAGGATGCGCTTGGAATCCAGCTGATCCAGCTCACGCCGGTCCACCGCCAGGGACTGCTGCCCCACAGTGGTGATGGACTGATCCTTCACTTCCACCGGGTTGGGCATGTAAAGTTTATGGCCTTTACGGGCAATCAGGTAGGGTTTGCCGCTCTGGCGGGCCATCTCGTAGGCCAGGGGGATGCCCTTGGCCTCGGCCGTGAGCAGATAGTCAAAATCCGGGCAGCGGGCCAGCAGCTCCTGGGCACAGGCCACGGTGATCTCCACATCCCCGAACATGACAAAAGCGGCGATGGAGAGGTGCTCGTTGACCGGGCAGATGGGCAGCTGGCGGGTCAGGCCCGCCACGCGCAGCGTATAGCTTTCCTGCATGTTTGATCACTCCTGTTGAGGGCCGCCTGAAAAGCGGCCCGGGTGTATGGCTCGGACGGGGCCGCCTCAGCCCGGAGGCCAGGCCAGGCTGCGCTTTGCCAGCACATGGAAATGGAGATGGGGCACGGTCTGGCCGCCATCCTCTCCCACGTTGGTGACGATGCGGTAGCCCTTTTCACAGCCCTGCTCCCGGCACAGCCGGGCAATGACCCCGTAAATGTGGCCAAGCAGGGCGGCGTTTTCCTCCGAGAGCTCCTGCGCCGAGGCGATGTGCTTTTTTGGCACCACCAGAAAATGGAGCGGGGCCTGGGGATCGATGTCGTAGAAGGCAATCAGGTCGTCATCTTCATACAGCTTGTTGGAAGGGATCTCCCCCGCCGCGATCTTGCAGAACAGGCAATCTTCCATGCTTCTTTCCTCCTTTCGAGAGATTCTTTACAAAATAGGATGGTTGTGGCTGTATCCGAAGGGCTCCGGCCCCGGCAAAGAGGGCGCCGGGGCCGGCCCCGCAGAAGCTCATTTCAGGTTCTTGCGCACGATCTCCACCACGGCATTCAGGGCCTCATCCATCTTGTTGGGGTCCTTGAGGCCGGCCATGGCAAAGTCCGGCTTGCCGCCGCCCTTGCCGCCGGCGATGGCCGCAATGTCCTTGACCAGCAGGCCCGCCTTGAGGCCCCGCTGTACCGCGCCGGAACCGCAGGACACCGCCAGGGTCAGCTTACCCTCGGAGGAACCCACCAGGGCCACCACTGCGTTGGGAGCCTTGTCCCGGGCCTTTTCGCACATGCTGCGCAGGGTGTCGGCGGGAGTGCCGGAGAAGTAGGCAGTGGCCACCCGGATGCCCTCCACCTCGTCGGCATCCTCAAACATGCCGTCAATGCGGGAGGCAGCGATCTGGCTCTTGGCGGCCTCCAGCTCCTTGGTGACTTCCTTCAGCTGGGCGGCCAGGGCCTCAGCGTGGGAGGCCACATCCTTCAGGTTGTTGGCCTTGAGAGCCGCGGCGGTGCGGGCCAGCTGCTCGGTGCGCTCATCCATCAGATGCAGCACACCCAGGCTGGTGGCAGCCTCGATGCGGCGGATGCCGGCGGCCACGCTGGACTCGCCCAGGATCTTGAAGCAGCCCACCTGGGCGGTGTTCTTCACATGAGTGCCGCCGCAGAACTCGGTGGACCAGCCGTTCACGTCCACCACCCGCACGATGTCCCCGTACTTTTCGCCAAAGAGGGCCATGGCGCCCTTCTTCTTGGCCTCGGCGATGGGCAGGTTCTGCACCGTCACATCCAGGGACTCGAAGATCTTCTGGTTCACGATTTGCTCCACCCGGGCCAGCTCTTCCGGGGTCACGGCGCTGAAATGGGTGAAGTCAAAGCGCAGACGCTCGTCGTCCACATAGGAGCCGGCCTGGTGCACATGGCTGCCCAGCACTTCCCGCAGGGCTCTCTGCACCAGATGGGTGCCGGTGTGGTTGCGGGCAATGCAGCCCCGGCGCTCCTCGTCCACATGGGCGTTCACTTCCTGGCCCACCTGGACAAGGCCGCTCTCCAGCACACAGGTGTGCACAAAGTACCCCTTGGGGGTCTTGCGCACATCCAGCACCCGCAGCTCGGCCTCACCGCTGCGGATCACGCCCCGGTCGGCCACCTGGCCGCCCATCTCGGCATAGAAGGGAGTGTGGTCCAGCACCACCAGCACGCCCTCCTTGGGGCCATCGTCGGTGGAGATGGCCTCCACCAGCTCGGTGCCGTCGGACAGGGCGATGACCTTGGCGGTGTCCTCCAGCGTGTCATAGCCGGTAAACTGGGTGGGCTCGGCGGTGAGCTCTCCGAACAGGTCGGCATCCCAGCCGGAAATATTCTTGGCCAGCCGCTCGCTGCGGGCCCGCTCCTTCTGCTTCTGCATCTCCTTGGCAAAGGCGTCCTCGTCCACCTGGATGCCCGCCTCGGCGGCGATCTCCTTGGTCAGGTCCAGGGGGAAGCCGAAGGTGTCGTTCAGCTTGAAGGCGTCCAGGCCGGAGAGGATCTTCTGCTTCCCTGCCAGCGAGGCCTTTTCAATGCCGTCGATCAGGTTGTTCAGGATGGTCATGCCCTGGTCGATGGTCTTGTAGAACCGCTCCTCCTCGGTGCCGATCACCTTCTTGATGTAGTCGGCATGCTCTTCCAGCTCGGGATAAGCGCCCTTGTTCTGGGCAATGACCGTATCCACCAGTTCCACCAGGAAGGGGCGGTTGATGCCCAGCATCCGGCCGTGGCGGGCGGCCCGGCGCAGCAGGCGGCGCAGCACATAGCCCCGGCCCTCGTTGGAGGGCAGGATGCCGTCGCTGACCATGAAGGTAGTGGAGCGGATGTGGTCGGTGATGACCCGGATGGACACGTCGGTCTTGTGCTCGGCGCCGTAGGTCTTGCCGCTGATCTTCTCCACATGGTGGAGGATGGCCTGGACGGTGTCCACCTCGAACAGGTTGCCCACCCCCTGCATCACGCAGGCCAGGCGCTCCAGACCCATGCCGGTATCGATGTTGGGCCGGGCCAGCCGCTCGTAGTGGCCCTTGCCGTCGGAATCATACTGGCTGAACACCAGGTTCCAGACTTCCATGTACCGATCGCAGTCGCAGCCCACCTTGCAGTCGGGCTTGCCGCAGCCGAACTCGGGGCCCCGGTCAAAGTAGATCTCGCTGCAGGGGCCGCAGGGGCCGGAGCCGTGCTCCCAGAAGTTGTCCTCCTTGCCGAAGCGGACCATGTGGTCCTCGGGGATGCCCACATCCTTGGTCCAGATGTCATAGGCCTCGTCGTCATCGGTGTACACCGAGATGTACAGCTTTTCGGGGGGGATCTCCACCACCTTGGTGAGGAACTCCCAGGCCCAGGCGATGGCCTCGGGCTTGAAATAATCCTGAAAGCTGAAGTTGCCCAGCATCTCAAAGAAGGTGCCGTGGCGGGCGGTGATGCCCACCCGCTCGATGTCGGGGGTGCGGATGCACTTCTGGCAGGTGGTTACCCGATGGCGGGGAGGCTCCTCCTGGGCCAGGAACCACTTTTTCATGGGGGCCATGCCGCTGTTGATCAGCAACAGGCTGGGGTCGTTCTTAGGGACCAGCGGGAAGCTGTCCAGCCGAAGATGGCCCTTGCTCTCAAAGAAGGAGAGGTACTTCTCCCGCAGTTCGTTCAATCCTGTCCATTTCATACTTCTTATCTGCTCCTATTCGATGATTTCATGACAAGGCTCCGGCAACAAAATAGCCTCCGCCCCTGCAACGAGGGACGAAGGCTGAACGCTTCCGTGGTACCACCCAACTTGCGGCCCCAAAAGGCCGCCGCTTTTGCGCCTGTAACGCCGTGCGCGCGTCCGCTTTTAAAGCGGAGGCTCGGGGGTGGCTTTCCGCAGTTCCATCAACAAAAGCCTTGCAGCGTACGGCTTTCTCTCTGGAGATGATGCTGTCTGGGATTGGCCCTGTCATCGCCTTTTTCATGATTAGCTTTATTATAATTCGCCTTTTGCCGCTTGTCAACTCATTTCCAGGTCGATGAGGGCATTGCATACCCGGGAAAAAACGAGGGCCGAGGAGTTGTCCGGCTGCACCAGAAAATCCTGCAATACCACGATGGTGTACTTCGGCTCCTCAGCGGGGAAAAAGCCCCCGAACCAGTAGTTCATCTTCTCCTCCCCTTCCTCGGTATAGCTGCCGGTCTGGGCGGTGCCGGTCTTGCCGCCGGCGCCCCCTTCCAGGGGCTTGGCCGCCTGGCCCAGCCCCTCCTCCACTACTCCCACCAGCATCCCGCGCAGCAGCTGGACGGTCTGCTCGTCCAGCACCTTCCGGCTCTGCCTGTGGTAGAGCTGCTCCTCCAGTCGGCCGGTGTCCTCGTCCAAAATACCCTCCACAAAGGCGGGGGTCACATAGGTGCCCTCGTTGGCGATGGTGTTGAGGAAGGCGGCGATCTGGAGCGGAGTGGCCATCAGCTCTCCCTGGCCGAAGCTGAAATTGGCCAGCTGGCCGGTATTTTCCAGGGTGGAGGCCTCGGGCAGGTTGCCGCCGGAGCTCTCCAGCCCCGGGGCCACCGTGAGTGCCTGGCCCAGCCCCAGGCTGCGGGCCATATCGAGAATTTTCTCTCCTCCCAGCTGGGTGCCCAGATGGATGAAATAGCAGTTGCAGCTCTGGGCCAGGGCCTGGCCCATGGTGATGGTGCCGTGTACCGCCCCATTGGCGCACCGATACACCTGGCCGTCCACCTCCTCGTAGCCCTTACACTGGTAGGGCACCGCAGCCTGCCACAGGGCCTCCTCCAGGGCGCAGGCAGCCAGGAGGGGTTTAAATACCGAGCCCACATTGTACTGGCAGAAGGCCCGGTTCATCAGGGCCCCGTTCTCATCCGAAAGGCTGGCCGCCAGGTTGTCCGGGTCAAATTCCGGCTCGCTGACGCAGGCCAGCACCCGGCCGCTCTCCCGTTCCATCACTAGGATGCAGCCGCTGGTCATATCCTGCTGGGCAATGCCCTCACAGGCCCGCTGCAAGACCTCGTCCAGGGTGAGCATCACCCCCTGATGGGTGCCGGACAGGGTGGAGAGCACCGGCTCCTCCCCTTCCATCAATCGCCCCTGGGCGGTGGTGGCGCACCGCACGATCTGGGTGTCCCCGCTTTCCTCCAAAAGGGTGTCAAAGGCCTGTTCCAGCCCCGATACCCCGTGCCCCTCCCCGTCCAGATACCCCAGCAAATGAACAGCCACCGGGCAGGACCAGTACCGATCCTGACAAGTGCAGATGAAAAAGCCCTGGTCGGTCAGGTCTTCCGGCACCGAAATGAAAAAGGGCGTGACCGAATTGCGCCGCTGGTACAAGAGATTCTGAGATTCCTCGCTCACCAGGTCAAACAGCTGGCTGTAGCTGTCATCCCCCGGCAGGCAAAGCGCCTCATACTGGGTATCTCCCCCGGTCAGGGGCCGGCCCTCCCGGTCGTAAAAACCGCCCCGGCTCTCGGAGGCGGTGAGGGTGGCCACCGTCTGGTTCTGGGCCGCCGCCGCGTACTGCTCGTTGCTGGCCACCAGGTAGCACCTGCCCAGCACCAGGCTGAACAGGACCAGAAAGCCCAGAAACAGGGCCGCCAGCCGTTTTTCGGTCATCGCTCTTCCCCCTTTTGGGGAGAGTATGGGCCGTCAGGCGCCCTGCCAAACCCACCTCTTGCCAAGCGGTCCTTTCATCGGAGCCCCATAGAAGACGCGATCACCATGCGCTGTACCTCGCTGGTTCCTTCATAGATTTCAGTGATCTTGGAATCCCGAACAAACCGCTCAAAAGGATAATCGCCTGAAACGCCGTCCAGCCCCACCAGCTCCGCGCACTTTTCGGTCACATCTACCGCGGTCTCAGCCGCAAAGAGCTTGCCCATGGCGGCATACCGAGCGTAAGGTTCTCCGTCCTGTTTTGCCTGCGCTGCTCGCTGTACCAGCAACCGGGCCGCATCTACCCGGGTCTGCATATCTGCCAGCCGAAACTGGGTGGACTGGTATTGAGAGATGAGCTGCCCGCCTGCGCGGTGTTCTGTCACATATTTTTTGCAGCAGTCAATGGCACCTTGCGCGATCCCCACCGCCTGCGCGGCCACGCTGATCCGCCCGCCGTCCAGAGTGGTAAGGGCGGTTTTGAAGCCTTTGCCCCGCTCGCCCAGCAGGTTTTCTTTGGGAATCTCACAGTCCTGGAAAACCAGCTCATAGGTGGCAGACCCCCGGATGCCCATCTTCTTTTCTTTTTTGCCGAATGTAAAACCAGGGGTGCCCTTTTCCACAATAAAGGCCGAAATACCCTTGCTTTTTTGGTCCGGGTCTGTCACGGCGCTTACAAAATAAATATCCGCGTAAAAGCCGTTGGCAATAAAGACCTTTGTGCCATTGAGAAGCCAGTGGTCGCCCTGATCCTCTGCACGGGTCTGCTGACTGCCCAGGTCTGTGCCGGCACCGGGCTCTGTGGCGCCAAAGGCTCCCAGTTTCTCCCCGCTCAACAGGGGCCTCAGATATTTTTCCTTCTGCTGCGGCGTGCCCAGGACCGAGAGGGCGAAGGCTCCCAGGGAATGGTGAGCTGCAAACATGATGGAGGTGGACGCGCAGTATTTGGCCAGCTCCTCCACCAGGGCGATATAGGCCAGACAAGAATGTCCGCCGCCACCGTACTCTTTGGGATAGCAGACCCCCATCATCCCCATCTCCCGCAGGCGCCGAAGAGCCTCGGAGGGAAACCGCTCCTCTTCATCCAGCTGGGCGGCCAACGGTTCCACTTCCCGCACTGCAAATTCATGGATCTTTTGGATCAAGCCCTGTTCTTCTTCTGTAAAATGAAAATTCATGTATCATCCGCTCCCTGATATTTTTGAAATATATCCAAAATACTTGGCATAACCTGCCTGCAAAAGTATAATAGCATTGCAAAAGATTCATAAAAAGCGAATAATTCAAAATGCAAAATTCGATTTTTTCGTTTATTTTTTGAAAAGGAGATACAGCGGCCATGGACACAAAAAATCTGGTAACCTTTATGACCATCCTGGAAACCGGCAGCTTTCAAAAAGCGGCGGCTCAGCTCAGTTACGCCCCCTCCACCGTCACCTCACAGATCCGGCAACTGGAGCAGGAGTTCTCCCTTGCGCTGTTTGAAAAGGTAGGACGCCAGATGAAACTGACCCAGGCGGGAAAAGACATTTTGCCTTTTGTGGAACAGATCTTGCAGAATACGCAGCAGATCCTGAACTACAATAAAGAAGCCGCAGAGCTCACGGGAACTCTGCGGCTGGTTGCGCCAGATTCGATTTTTATTTACATTCTTCAGCCTGTCATCAAGGCAATTTTGCACGACGCGCCCCATATCCAGCTCTCCATCAGCTCCTGCCCATCCGACGACGTCAACCAGGCAATTGTGAGCGGCGCCGCAGACATCGGGATTGACTGCGACAAGGGAAATTTCCCCGATTCGGTTCTGCACCCGGCCTCCGGGCCTTTTCTGGGATGCCTCATCGGCTCTCCTCTTTTGTCCCCCAATCAGCTGGACTTCAGAACTCCCCATCAAAACAAGCCCATTGGGATGATTTACAACGAGCCCAATTCCAATTATCAAAAGAAAATCGAAGCTTATCTGAAGGAAAAAGACATTGTGCTGCGTCCTCCCATGAAATTGCAGAGCATTGAGGCAGTCAAGCGAAGCGTGATGAACAACTTCGGCATCGCCTATGTTCCCAAGTTTTCGGTGGAAGAAGAGCTGACACGGGGAGCTTTGATCCAATTGAAAACAGGGCTGGATGGGCTCCAATATCCTGCGGTCTGTGTCTACCATCGCAACAAGTGGATCAGCCCCCAGATGAAGGTGGCGTTCCGGATTCTCCATGAACAATTGGGAGTGAATTTTGAGTCTCAGCAAAGGTGAGTCTCCCTGCACAAAAGAGTCCCCGGTACCCATTGCGGGTACCGGGGACTCTTTTCCATTCAGACGGAAAAGTTTGGTCTGCGGCGTTGTTTCCTCAAGAAGAGGCGCCGCGACTGGCATTTTCCAGGGCCACGGTTTTAGTACATGCCGCCCGCCCTTCCCGGGGATTTTGAGGCTGCCCACGCAGATGTGTACAAGCCTCCGTATCCCTTCTGCCGCAGGGATTTTGCGGGATTTTGGGGTGCGCGTCCGAAGTTCGGATCTCCCGTAAATCTACACAGATATGGATAAGTCTCGACGCAAATGGTGTAAGAAGCGGTGTATGGAAAATGTCCGGTTTTGAT
>CASFKY010000006.1 GCA_949295465.1 uncultured Oscillospiraceae bacterium | reverse complement strand
GCTTATGTTCTTGATCTCCAACATTGACTACCATGCCCTGCGTCATCTGTACCTGCACATGTATGTGATCTTGATCGGGCTTCTGATCCTGGCTCTGTTCAGTAAGGAGATCAACTACGTTCATCGCTGGGTGTATATTCTGGGCATTAACGTCCAGCCTTCGGAAATCGCCAAGTTTGCGGTTATTCTGGGAGTGGCCCTGTATACCGATGAACACTATGAACAACGGCGGACCCTGGTGCATGGCATGATCATGCCGATCCTGCCGGTACTTCCCATTGTGGTTCTGCTGCGTATGGAACCCCATAACTCTGCCATTCTGCTGATCTGCATGATCCTGGGCACCATGCTTCTGTGCGGCGGCTGCGCGCTGCGCTGGATGCCTGTGATGGCCGGTGTGGCCATGGGCGGTCTGTATCTGATGCTGACCGCTGAAGGGAATGATGTCGCCAACGAGCGCCTGGGTGCCTGGGGCCTGTTTGCTGAAAGTGATGTGGATCTTGGCTATCAGACAACCCAGAGCCTGTATTCCATTGCTTCGGGCGGCCTGACCGGTCTTGGCATCGGCAACAGCCGTCAGAAACAGCTGTGGCTGCCGGAAGCGACCAATGACTTCATCTTTTCTGTTCTGTGTGAAGAATTGGGCTTTATCGGTGCGGTGCTTTGCATCGGGCTGTTTGCGGCCCTGCTCATTCAGGGGATTCTGATTGCTCTGCGCTCGCCGGACTATTTTGGCAGTATGCTGACCATTGGCGTGATGGCGCAGATCGCATGGCAGGTATTCTGTCATATCGGTGTGGTTACGGCCACCTTGCCCAACACTGGCATCAGCCTGCCGTTCTTCTCATCGGGCGGAAGCAGCTTGTTGCTGCTGCTATGTGAAATGGGGGTCGTACTCAGCGTATCACGGGCGGGAAATGCCAAAATCATGGCGCAGCGGAAACGCAGCCAGGATGAGCTGATGCGTCGCCTGCATGGCAACAGCCCCACACGCAAAGTCTATCGCCGGCGGGAGAATGTCAGCGGCTGACACCCGCCGCTTTTGGGTATCGAGGGAAAGAGAGGGAACCATATGCGTGTTCTGATCGCCGCCGGCGGTACTGCCGGACACATCAATCCTGCGCTGGCCATTGCCGGTGCGTTGAAAAAGGCAGAGCCGTCTGCGGAAATTCACTTTGCGGGGCGCCGGGAAGGAATGGAGTACGGCCTTGTGACGGCGGCCGGATATCCCTTTCATCATATTGAAATCAATGGTTTTCAGCGCCGCCTGACGCCCAAAAATATTGCCCGCAATTTCCAGGCGCTTTATCATCTGGCCCTGTCCGGCCCGCGCACGGCGGCAATCCTCCGGGAGGTCCAGCCGGATCTGGTCATCGGCTGCGGCGGTTATGTCAGCGGTCCGGTGGTGCGGGCTGCGGCCAAAAAGGGAATCAAGACGGCAATTCATGAGCAGAATGCCTTCCCCGGAGTCACCAATAAGCTGTTGGCAAAAGATGTGGATGTGGTCTTTGCGGCCAGTGCCGCCGCGGTGGAAAAACTGGGCGCTCCGGATAAGACGCAGGTGGTAGGCAACCCTGTCCGTCCGGAAATCCTGACCCAGGACCGGGCGGCCGCCCGCGCTGCCATCGGAGCAGGGGACCGTACGGTGATTCTGAGCTTTGGCGGCAGCCTGGGCGCCCGACGCATCAACGAGGTGGTGGGAGCCCTGTGCGGCTGGGAACAGAAGACCCATCAGAATGTGCTGCATCTGCATGCCACAGGCAGCCGTGGGGTACAGCTGTTTCAGGACCTGGCCAAACAGGAAGGTTTTGCGCCCGGTCCCAATCTGGTGGTAAAGGAATATATCAAGAATATGCCGGAACTGCTGGCCGCAGCCGATCTGGTCATTTCCCGTTCGGGCGCTCTGACGCTGGCGGAACTGGAAGCCATGGGCCGTGCCGCCATCCTGATTCCCAGCCCCAATGTGGCCGAAAACCACCAGTATTATAATGCCCTGGAATTGCAGAAGGCCGGCGCAGCGGTGGTCATTGAAGAGAAGGACCTGACCGCCGAAAAACTGATTGAGACTGTGCAGCAGTTGCTGGCTGCCCCAGGACGTCTGGCCGAGATGGGCCGTCAGGCACGCACCTTGGCCCAGCCTCGCAGTCTGGACATGATTACAGAACGTCTGCTTGCCCTGGTCAAAACGGGCAGGTAAGAAGTCAACGCCCCACCCTGTGCGGGGCGTTTTGTGCGTATTGTCCTTTTTCTATTTTCACGACAGAAAGGAGGCCGCGGATGGATCGTAACCAGCGAAGCCGCCGGCAGAAAGCAGCCGCGACCCCGTCCGCAAACCAACGTCCGGCACCACGCAGCATGAAAAGCCGCCTGGGACTGACCAAGAAAGCCCAACCCGCCGGACAGCCCCGACGCGCCCGTCCGGTGCAGCAGCCCACAGGACAGCGCACAGGCCCGCAGCAGGGGGTGGACAGCAGGGGAAACACCAAGGCTCGCCGTCCGCAGCAAAATCCGCAGAAAGCCGCTTACCGTCAGAATCCGAACCGTCGTCCGCCGCGCCGCGTGACACATGCCGAACAGCTGCGCCGCCGTCGCCAGCGCGCTGTGCTGGGAGCGCTGCTGGTGTTTGCAGTCCTTGTTGGCGGGATCATTCTTTCGGTCAATCTGCTGTTCAAGGTCACGGACTTCCGCGTTGAAAACACCGATGGTTCCACACCAGCGAACACCGGTGTTTATACCGAAGACCAGATCATCGAATTGCTGGGAATTTCGGAAGGCGACAGCCTGTTTGGCTTTTCCGCCCGGGAAAAGTCCCAGTTCCTGCTCAGTAATCTTCCCTATCTGGATGTGGCGGATGTGGGCACCCAGATGCCAGGTACGGTGGTTGTCAAAGTACAGCCGGCTACCGAGCGCTTTATGATGGAATACGCAGGCCAATGGCTGGTACTCAGCGATCATCTCAAGGTACTTCGCACCAGTGACAGCCAACCCGATGGGCTGATCTGGCTGGAAGCCGACATACCGCAGGGACAGGCAACCACGCCGGGAAGCTTCCTGTCACTGCAGGCACAGACAGAGGAGCAGGCGACGGCAGAGACCAGCCATATTTCTGCCCAGGACACGCTGGAGCAGATGATGACAGCGTTGGAAGAAAATGGGCTCAAGGATGGAATTTCCGTCATTGATATGACCGACTTGAGTGAACTGAACTTCCTGTATCAGGGCCGTGTTTCCGTCACACTGGGTACTGCCAACAATCTGGATTACAAGATTCGCTTTGCAGCGACCCTGATTCTGGATGTGAACGGTACCGGCCTGACCTCTTCGGACCGCGGCACGCTGGATGTGAGCCGTCAGCTGGAGGATGGCAATATTGAGGCCACCTTCAACAGTGATACCAGCACGCCCACACCCGCGCCCACTCCTACCCCGGAAGGGGACGGAGATGAAACCGGCGAAGGGGCCGATGCAACCGGCAGCGGCGGCGATTCCACCGAAACCACCCCCACTCCGGAACCGACTCCCGTACCGGAAGGCTGAGACCATCGCCGCCACGGAATAACATAAAACCCCCGCAGCCCTTTCGGGTACTGCGGGGGTTCTTTGTTTTATCTCAGCGACAAAGCCAGCATTAAACGCTCAGTTCGGCCTTCTGACCAACGGCATCAGGGTTGGCGGCCAGCAGGGGACGAATATACTGGTCCAGATACTCCTGTACCTGTTCCGGAGCCCGACCAGTGAAATCTTCCGGACTCAGCTCCGCTTCGATCTCCTCGCGGCTCAGCCCAAAGGCGGGATCGGCTTCCACGCGGGCGATCATGTCGTTGGGTTTGCCTTCCTGCTTGACCACAGCGGCAGCGGCCACAGCGTGCTCACGCAGGCGCTCGTGCAGTTCCTGACGGTCGCCGCCCTTTTTCACGGCCTTCATCATGATGTTTTCGCTGGCCATGAAGGGCAGCTCTGCCATCACCCGGCTGCGGATGACCTTGGGATACACCACCAGCCCATCCGAAACATTCAGCAGGATGTTCAGGATGGCGTCGGCGGCCAGGAAGCCCTCGGCCATGGCGATGCGCTTGTTGGCGCTGTCGTCCAGGGTGCGCTCAAACCACTGGGTGCCGGCGGTGAAGCTGGGGTTCAGCACATCCACCATCAGGTACCGGGCCAGGGCGCAGATCCGCTCGCAGCGCATGGGGTTGCGCTTGTAGGGCATGGCGGAGGAGCCGATCTGGTGCTTCTCAAAGGGCTCCTCCATCTCCTTGAAGTTGGCCAGCAGCCGGATGTCGGTGGCCATCTTCATGGCGCTCTGGCCAATGCCCGCCAGGGCGTTGAGCACCATGGCGTCCACCTTGCGGGAATAGGTCTGCCCGGATACCGGCACGATCTGGTCCGGCTCAAAGCCCATCTCCCGGGCAATGGAGGCGTCCACCGCCTTGATGCGGGCGGAATCCCCCTCAAAAAGTTCCATAAAGCTGGCCTGGGTGCCGGTGGTGCCCTTGCTGCCCAGCAGCTTGAGGGTGGCAATCCGATGATCGATCTCTTCCAGATCCATCACCAGCTCGTTCATCCACAGGGTGGCCCGCTTGCCCACCGTGGTGAGCTGGGCGGGCTGGCAGTGGGTATAGGCCAGGCAGGGCATGTCCTTGTACTGTTTGGCAAAATCGTTCAGCAGGCCCAGCACGCCGATCAGTTTCTTGCGCACCAGGCGCAGGCCCTGGCGCATGACGATCACGTCAGTGTTGTCGCCCACATAGCAGCTGGTGGCCCCCAGATGGATGATGCCCTTGGCGTGGGGGCACTGGAGCCCGTAGGCGTAGACATGGCTCATCACATCGTGGCGCACTTCCTTTTCCCGGGCGATGGCGTCCTCGTAATTGATATCGTCCTTGTGGGCTTCCAGCTCGGCGATCTGTTCGTCGGTGATGTCCAGCCCCTGCTCCTTTTCGGCCCGGGCCAGGGCAATCCACAGCCGGCGCCAGGTGCGGAACTTGTTGTCCTCCGAGAAGATGTACTGCATTTCATCCGAAGCATATCGGGTGGAAAAAGGGCTCAGATAGCGATCGTGCTGTGCCATGGCTGCATCCTTTCCGGCCAAAGGGCCGCTCTTTTTTGGGTTTATCGGGGTTCTCCCCCGCCTTTTTTCATAGATATTTTTATTATAATCCATAAAAAGAGTGCCCGTCAAGAAGCCGCCCGGATAACCCGCCGGAATGCCGGGGCCGATGGGCGGCGGGGGGCCTGCCGGCGCACACATGCCGCCCCGGAGCGGCCGGCTCTGAAAGCAGCCGCCGGGGGCGCCGGGCCCTCAAATCCCGGCCGGGCCGGCTTTTTCCTCTTGACAATATCGATGTTCGATAATATACTGAAGCTGAGGAATATCGATATTCGAGATTATCGTTTGGGGATGGGAGGTGAGCGCCTTGCCCCGCGCCAAATTCAAGACCCTCACCGAGCAGATGTTTTACATCCTGCTCTGTCTGAGCGAGGAAAAATGCGGCATGGACATCATGGAGGAGATCCCCGCCCGCACCGGGGGGCGGGTACAGGTGGGCCCGGGCACCCTGTACAATCTGCTGGAACAGTTTGTCGGGGCCGGCCTTATCCGCCAGACCCGGGCCGAGGGCCGCCGCCGCAGCTATATCCTGACCCAGGCGGGTCAAGCCGCCCTGAAAGAGGAGTATGACCGGCTCTGCCGGCAGGCGGAGGATTACCGCCGCTTTGCCCCAAAGGAGGACGCGCCATGAAACAGAAAAAGCATGATCTGATCCCCTTTTCCTTTTACGACCTCTGCGGCATCGCCCGGCACCTGGAAAAGCGGGCCGCCCAGGGCTGGATGATCGAAAAACTCTCCAATTTCGGCTGGCGTTACCGGGCCATCCCGCCCCAGAAGCTCCGCTTTGCCGCCACCTACTATCCCCCGGCCTCGGATTTTGAGCCGGAGCCCAGCGAGGGAGAGCTGACCTTCCAGGATTTCTGCCTCCACTCGGGCTGGAAATTCGTGGGTTCCAACGGTCCCTTGCAGGTTTTCTGCACCGATCAGCCCGACCCTCTGCCCATCCACACCGAGCCCGGCGAAGAGCTTCGGATGATCCGCAAAATGAGCCGGAAGGCCCTGCCCTTCTGGATCATCATGCTGCTGATCACCCTGGCGGGGACCTACGGGGGGCTGGCCACCGCCGTCTTTGACCCCATCCATTTCTGGACCAGCCCCTCTCCCCTGTACAGCCTGGTGTGCTATGGCGCGCTGCTGGTCTACTTCGGGGCGGATCTGTTCACCTATCTCCGATGGATGCACAGGGCAAAGCAGGCGGCCCTGCAGGGAGAGTTTCTCTTTGCCCGGGGCTGCCACCGCATCCTGCTGGCGGCGCTTTTCCTAGCCGTGGCGGGGCTGGCCCTCTACCTGCTGGCCCTGCTGGACCAGCCCCTGGTGCTGCTGATCTTCTTTGTGCTGATCGGCTATCTGGCGGTTTTGTGCCTGGCGGTGAACGGCGTCAAAAAATTTTTGAAAAAGCAGAAGGTCCCTGCCCGGCTCAATCTGGCCCTGACCCTGGGGGCGGATCTGCTGCTGGCCTTTGGGATGATGGCGGGGCTCACCTGGGGGATTTTCCGCCTGGCAGACAGCGATCTGCTCACCTGGGGACAGCCCCAGTCTCCCCTGAGCCTTTCCCGGCTGGCCGGGGTGGAAGAGGACCCCGGGCGGACAAACAGCTATGGAGAACACTCCCTCTTTGCCAGCCGGGAGGAGTATCGCCTCTCCCCCTCTCTGGAAGAGACGGTCCAGGGGGCGCCCTGGCTGGACTACACCCTTTTCAGGACCTGGGTGCCCGGGCTGGATTCCGCTTTTTCGGGCCAGCTGTACCGGGAAGCCCCGGAAGATCACCCCTCCTGGGAGGTCTCGTACCAGCCGGTGGACCCGGAGGAATGGGGTGCGCTGGAAGCCTACCAGCTTTTTGAGGGTGACGAGCCCTGGGGGGAATATCTGCTGCGCTGGAAGGGCACCGTGGCCCAGCTGCACTATTACGGGGACCTGAGCCCCCAGCAAAAGGCCCTGATCGGGCAGACTCTGGCCGGCACATAACGACAAAAGCCCGGAAGGCATCTCTGCCTTCCGGGCTTTTTGGGGGTTATTCCTCGCTGCCAAACTGGATGGGGGCGGTGGTGGCCCTGGCCGCCCGCACCAGGTCGGCGGGGGCCAGGCAGACCTGGGTGCCGACCCGGCCGCCGCTCACATAGACCTTCTCGTGGCTGAGGATGCTCTCGTCCATCACGGTGACGTACTGCTTTTTCATCCCCACCGGGCTGCACCCGCCCCGGATATAGCCGGTGACCTTGTTGATCTCGGCCACATGGATCATGGCCACGCTCTTTTCGCCCACGCTGCGGGCTGCCTTTTTCAGGTCCAGCTCGGCGGCCACCGGCACCACAAAGACAAAGTAGTTGCCGCTGTTGCCCCGGGTGACCAGGGTCTTGTAGACACAGGCCGGGTCCTCTCCCATTTTTTGGGCCACGCTCACCCCGTCGATGGCCCCGTCCTTGTGCTCATATTCGTGGGCGGTGTAGGAGATCTTCTCCCGGTCCAGAATCCGCATGGCATTGGTTTTTGCTTCTTTTCCCATGGTTTTGCCCTCTTTTGTCTCGGTTTTTATTCTTGGTAGCCCGGGTTGCGGTAAATTTTCCACAACACCGTTTTCCCGCTTTTGATCTCGGCCGCCGGCTCGCCCTGTTCCACCTGTCTCAGCCAGTCGTCAAAGCCAGGGGCAGGCCAGCCCCTGGCCAGCGCCTCCCAGCCGTGGATATCGTAGGTGGTGTTCACCAGCAGGTATTCACAGCCGGTGCGGCTGTCCTCGCTTTTCAGCACCACCCGGTCCCGGTCCTCCTGCTCCAGCAGGGGCAGGGCCCGGGTCAGTTCCACCAGATAGGGCCCGGCACAGACGCCGGCCACATACAGTTTTTCATCCGGGTCGTTTTCACACACCCAGCGCAGTGCCTCCACAGCCCCCAGGCTCCAGTAATCCGCATCGTAGCGCAGCTGGGCATTTGGGCCGGCCAAAACATTGAAATACTGCCCCTCCACCGGGTAGTTGGCACCGATGTAAAGGACGCAGCCCGCCAGCTGGAGCCCCGCCAGCCCCAGGGTCAGCCGTCGGCAGAATCTGTGCCCCTCGGTAAGCTTCCAGAGGCCGCACACCGCCAGGATCACCAGGGGCCCGTATACAAAATAGAAATGCCGCCAGCCGTTGTACAGCACCGAACCGCCCGCCATGGCCCCCAGCAGCGGGATCACCCCAAAAGCCAGCATCACCAGCTGGAACAAGCCGGCAAAGGCCGGCCTTTCTGCCCTGCCGGTGCCCCGGCGCAGCAGCGAAAAGGGCCAGCACAGGGCCATCAACAGAAAGAGCGGCGGCGTGGTGAGCAGGATCAGCCGGGGCAGATAATGCCAGGGCAGGCTCTGGCTGGCCATATCGTACAGCTGCCCCCCGTACCACACATATCCGCCCCAGCGGGTAAAGCTGAGGGAGGCTGAGGTCACATATTGCCAGTACGCCCCAAAGCCCGGCCAGCAGGCCGGTGTGAGGAACACAAAGGCCGCCAGCCAGGACCCCAGGGCCAGGCAGCCCCGGCCGAACGCCCGGCGGCTCCACCCCTTTTGCAGGGTGAGCAGGGCCAGATACCCCAGCCCCATGAGCCCGAAGGCCTCCAGCCCCACCAGCCGCAGGTTGGCTGCAAAGGCCCCCGCCACCCCAAACCAGAGGCAATCGGCCCAGTTTTTGCTTTTCCAGAATTCCAGCCCCCGCCAGAATACCGTCAGGCACAGGCAGGCCAGCACAATATCCTTGTTGTTGTAGTGCCCCTCGGCAAAAAAGCGGGGGCTGAGCCAGAACATGCCCACCCCCAGCCAGGCCGGCGCTGCCCTGCCGGTGAGAGTGCGCAGGATGCGGTAGAGGGAGAACAGGCCCAGCAAAAAGAGAAGCTGGATATAGAAATGGTAAAGACGGGTACACAGCCCCTCCTGGTCGGCCAGGGCCAGCAGCAGAGGACCCAGGGGATAAAAGGCCGCCTGGCCATGGTCCCGCTCGATGGAGTCCTGAATTCTGACAGGGGCGATGGCCTCACAGCGGGGGTCCTCCTCCCCCCAGATCCATTCCGCGTAGGAGCGCAGATTGCTGTTGAGAATGGCCTGTTCGCTGCCCTCATCCAGCGGGCTGCCGTAGCCCGCCGACAGGAATACTGCCAGCGCCAGAGCCAGGGCAAAAAAGATACCCAGCAGCTTTTTTTCATGGGTTTGCAGCAAGGCTTCCATTTTGACCCCCGTTTTTCCGCTTTCGATACACCACCAGCAGCACCGCCAGTGACACCAGCCCCGCCCCGGACAGCAGAATGCCCTGTTTGAGGCCGGGGGTGATATAATACAGCTCCACATCATGGGTGCCGGCCGGCACTTCCAGCCCGATAAAGGCCCGGTTTGCCCGGAAGGACTCCACCGGCTGGCCGTCCACCATGGCCTGCCATCCCCCGCTGTAGGGCACCGAGAAGCAGAGGATGGTGTCCTCCTCGCTGGTGATCTTCCCGGTCACATGGTTGTCGCTGACCTCCACCTCCTGCAGGGTGGTCTGGGCCCGCTGCCCGGCATACTGCTCATATTGATCCATATCATAGGCCCGGGCCCACACCTGCCCATAGGAGATCGGCTCACCCTGGGGCACCTCCAGGAAGAGAGCCACCTGGCCGCCTTCCTCAAAATACCCCAGATTGATCCAGGCGGTGCGGCTCAGCCCGGCGCCCTCAATATTGTTTTCGTCCGTCACCCAGAAACTCTCGGTGCGGCTGCCGCAATGGGCCGAGATCCAGGCATGCTGCCCCTCCCGCTGGAGATAGGGCAGGCAGACGTGGGCCTCGCTGTTGGCCGGCACATCCAGAAGATAACACACAAAGCCGTGGCCCTCTCCCTCCGGCCACAGGGCATCCCCGGGCAGCGCCTGGCCCTGCCAGCTCGCCCCCTCCTGATACTGAAACACCCCCGGCTCCGTTTCCACACAGTTTTGGGTGGCGGCCAGAGTGCAGTCCATCCGGGTCAGACCGTCCCAGCTTGGCTGGATCTCCCGGCCGCCCTCCGGGATCTGGTCCACCACTATCCCCTGCATCATGGCCACCTGTTTTTCGTAGCCGTCCAGCTCTTCATAGGTCTGGCGGGAGATATACCCCGAATAGGTGTAGCCCAGCGGCAATTGCAGCAAGTTCTCATACCGCTCCAGCCGATTGCCGCCGGTGTCCGCCATCACGATCTGGGTGCTCTGGGGCGTAACGCCCACCCGGTTGTACCCATACGGCAGATACCATTCCTCCCCCCGGCGCAGGAAAATATATTTGACGCTGGCCAGGGTGTTCAGGATGGCGCATCCGTCCAGACTGCGGTAATAATAGGCCCGCTGGCGGGCCGCCGCCAGCCCGAGATCATCCAAAAAGCCCAGCACATCCGGGTTCAGCATGCTGAAATAGGCCGACAGGCCGTTGTAACCCCCCATCATGGAGGCATTGGAACCGCTCCACCACCGATACAGGCTCACATCGGTCACATCCACCCGATAGGTCTCTCCCTCCGGCAGTTCATCCCCGGTGAGGGTGGCCATGGGTTTTGCGTACAGGACCGAGTGGAATCCCTCCCGCACGCCCATCGCCCAGCCCCACAGGCAGACGATCTGCTGCACCGCACACAGCCCGCAGAGCAGCAGGGCGCTCCGGCGCGGGCCGGCAGGGCGGCTGTGCCAGAACTGGGCCAGCACCAGCGCCCCGAACGTCAGGGCCAAAAACAGAGCCCCCCGCACCAGGTTTCCATTCTCCCGGCCGGCCCAGGCCAGCGCCAGGCAGAGAAGGGTGAACAGTCCGCAGGCCGCCATCTGACGGCGGGTATACCGGCCGGCCCGGGGCAGCACACAGACGGCTCCATAACAGAGGGCAAAAGCGGACAGGAACCACCACTGGTCATTTTCGCTCTGGGTAAACAGGATCAGCATCCCCGAGACAAAGGGCGAAAGCATGGGCAGGAGCGCCGCGCAGAGGGCCAGTTTGAGCTTTTTCTGCCCCTTGGGGGCAGCGAGGGCCAGCACTGCCCCCAGCAAAGCCAGCCCGCCCAGGCTCAGGGCCCCGCCGGTGGCCAGCGCCTCCCGCAGGGTCTGCCCATAGCCGGCCAGGCTGTCCAGCAGAGGGCGCCATTCCTTCACATTCCGCTGGGAGGAGAGGAAAAAGCATACCTGAGGCAGGAACAAGACGCCCGCCAGCGCCAGGCCGGTGCCATACGCCCACAGGGCTTTGAGGGCCGAGCGAAAGCTGGTGCGCACCCATCCCGCCAGGCCGCCTCCCAGACTGCGGATGAGAATATACGCCGCCAGGGCCCAGGAGGAAAGGACCAAAAAATAGAACCCGCTCAGCGCAAAGCAGCACACGCCCAGCACAAACACGGCAGGGCTCTTCCCCCGCAAAAACCGCTCCAGCCCCCAGAACATGAGGGGCATATACAAAAGGGCATGGCCGTACACCTGCTGGTACACGCTGCTCAGATACAGCCCACTGAACACATACAGCCAGGCCCCCGCAGCCGCCCACCGGCCGGTTTTGCCCTGCTCCCGGCAAAACGCCATAAAGCACAGGCCGCCCAGATACCCCCGCAGCACAAACAGCAGCACATAGCTCACCGGCAGGGCCGCCTGAGGCACCATGGCACACAGAAAATACAGGGGATCACCCAAGCCGTAGTAATTCAGGGTGAGGAGAATATCCTCCCCCAGCCCGATGCTGAAATCAAAAAGGGGCACCGAGAAATCGCCCTTCAGCAGATTGCCCAGCACATCGTAAAAATAATTGTGCAGATACACAAAGACCGGGTAGTGCTGGGTATATCCGTCCGAGCCGTGGATCAGGGTCAGGCCGTCCAGGAAAAAGGGCAGCAGCAGGGCCGCCAGCATCAGCCCGAAGCCCGCCGTATAAAAAATCAGGTCGGAAGGGACACGCCGGGGCCCTCCCCCGCAAGTTTGCTTCATCCGCTTTTGCTTCTCCTTTAGAAATTCGATTTCATTGTAGCATACCCCTTTTGGGGATTCAACCGCCTCCCAAAGCCGCAAAAGCCCCGGCCGGGGAGAGCTGTTCCCGGCCGGGGCTTGGGCTTATTGTTTTTCCGGCGAGAGCGAGCCCGATTTCTTTTTGCGGTGGTAAACTGCCAGCTGCGCCATCAGGGCCAGCGCCCCCGCCACCATCAGGACTGCTCCTGTTTTCAGCCCGGGAGTTACATAATGGATCCGCACGATATGCCGGCCAGCCGGCACCTCCAGCTGCATGAACATGCCATTGGCCAATTTTAGCGGCACCAAAACTCCGTCCACCGTAGCCTGCCACCCTTCACTGTATGGGATCGACATACAGAGGGCGGTATCTTTCTCGCTCTCCAGAATCCCTTCCAGGCTGTTGGGTACCGACAGGTTCGCATTCTGCAAGCTGTGCTGCCGGCGCTGGAGTGCCGCTGCGGCATAGTCCTGCATATCATAGGCCCATATCTTCAGGCCGCTCAGCCGCATTCTGACAGATTCGCTGAGGGTGAAAGTCACTTTCAGGTTGCCGCCCTGCGGGCTGTATCCCAGATTGACCCAGGTTTCAGAGCCATTCAGCACGGGGGAGATCTGCACTCGCCGCTCCTGGCCGCCCTCCATATCAAAGCTCACCCAATCGCTGCCATCCCCCAAGTACTCAAAATTCTCCAGTTCCAAATGCACTTCGCTGCCGGCCGGCACCTCCACCTGAAAGGTTATTGCCGAGTCGGGGGAACCGCCGGCCTCTTCCAGGATGTCATCCTGCCAGGAAATCCCCTGGGCCATCTGCGGTTCACCCACCTCCAACCGGGTCACCGCCTGCTGGCCGCAGTCCCGGGCGAGATCCGCATGTTCCATTCCCTCGGCCGGGCTGTCCGTAACCATCACATGCATGAGTGCTGCCTGTTTTTGCAGCCCGTTCAGTGTCCGATACTCCTCCTCCGTGATATACCGATCATAGGTATACCCCATGGGCAGGGCATACTGGTTCTCATACCAATAAATGGTAGAACCGTTTTCCGGCACCAGCGTAAAAGCCGAACTCTGCTCATCGGTTTTCGCCAGCTCATATCCGTAGGGCAGATAAGCTTCCTCGCCCTCTCGCAGGATCACATACCGCACGGAGGCCAGAGTATTCAGCGCCGCGCAGCCGTCCAGGCTTTGAAAGGAGAAGCTCCCCTGCTGGGCAGGGGCCAGCGCCCAATCCTGCAGCACGGACCGGGCATACTCTGCCCGCAGAATGCTGAAATACTCCGAGAGACCCTTATATTTTCCCACCAGCGCCGCATTGGCAGAGGCCCACCACTGATGGAACGTCACATCTCCCGCATCGATCCGAAAAGCCTCCCCGGATAAATTTTCCCCGGTGATCATCGGCATCTGCCGCGCAAAGCGGCCATCCCGATAGGAGGGGCTCGTCTCTTGTGCATCCCGATAAAATCCCAGCCCCAGCTGACAAATCACCAACCCTGTGAGCAAAGCCGCCCCGCCCCGGTGGACCAAAACAGGCCTGCGGGCGCTGGCCCAGCTTCCCGCAGCTGCCGCCAGCCAGAACGCCGCCAGGAAAACCAGCCCCAGCATCCGCCCGGTGCTGGCGCCGAAGGCCAGCAGAGCAGCCCCATACAACACCACAGCCAACCCGCCGGCTATCCGCTGACGGCGGGAGAGCGACCACAAAGCCGGGTACATTTTCACCGTCAAATATGCCAGCAGGAAACTGATGCCATACCAGAAACGGGTGTATTCACTTTCTCCAAATCCCACCAGTGCCGACTGAGCCAGAGGGCAGATCACAAACAGTGCAGCCAGGCACAGGCCGGCCTCCAGTGCTCTTTTTTCCCTGCCTGCCCGCCGGGATCCCGCCAGGAAAACGGCCAGTACCAGCAGGCACAATCCGCAGATCGACCAGTCCGCCGAGAAGTCCAGCCACTGGACAAACCACTGGATTACCTCTTTGCCTCCAATAAAGAACATCCGGCTCCAATCCCGTTCGCCGCCTGTGCGGTTGGAATGGAGGTATCCCAGCACTGCCGGCAGAAACACCGCACAGGCCATGCCGAGACCGCTGAGATAGGAGGCCATTTGCCGCACGACCTGAAAGACCAGGGCCTTCCAATAAGGCTTTTTCCCCTGCTGCCATACCCGGATCAGGATATAAAAAGCCAGGATTACCGAGGTAATAAACAAAAAATAAAAGCCGGACAGCGCATGGAAGAAAATACTCAGGGCCAGCAACAAGGGGCTTTCGCCCCGAAGAATCTTTTCAGCGCCCCACAATACCAGAGGCAGGTACAAGACCGCATGAGCCATGAGGGGGTGTTCCACTGTCATGAGATAAAAGCCGGTAAACACATAGATCCAGGCTCCCAGCACTCCGCCCCAATCCCGGCTGCCCATCTTGCGGGCAAAGCCCCAAAAAGCCAGACCCGCCAGAAAGTACTGCAATACCAGGATCAGGCTGTAAGCCAAGGGCAGCTTGGCTTGTTCCACCGGCAGAGCCAGCAGATAGAACACATTCCCAAATCCGTGCCAATTGAGAGAGGAGAGGATGTCTCCGCCCAGCCCCAGAGAAAAATCATAGAGCGGGATAGAGGCGGCAGAAATTCCCTGACTCATCCAGCTGTGCAGCAGTCCTTTTATATAGTCCAGCGTATAACAGAACACAGGGAACATCTGGGTATACCCATCTGCCCCGAAAATAAAATATTTGCCTGACTGAATAAAGGGCCAGGCATGGGCCAGCGCAATGGCCGCAAAACCCAGGACATACCCCACCCCCTGAAGGGCGGCCTGCCGACGGAGCGCCGTATTTTTCACAGTTTCCTCCTGTTTGGTTGTATTGCCTCCATTGTACCTTCTTCTCTTTCAGGACGCAACAAAAAACGCCCCGCCAGGCAAAATACCCGGCAGGGCAGGGATTCTGTTCAAAGTTCCCGGGGCGCCCGCAGCACCAGATCGGCCCGGGCCGCCGTATGGCAGGCCGAATGGTAGCGGTTTTCCAGGGGAATCCAGAGGCTCTCAAAGCGGCGGGCAGCCTCGGGCCCGTTCCGGGCCAGGATCCGCTTTTTCTGGGTCTCGGGGTCAATGTCGTAAAAAGCGGTGAGGTCATAGGGGCTGCCGAAACCGGGCCGCATACAGTAGGCCCCCTCCACCAGCACCGGGCCGGAGCCGTCCACCCGGCGATGCTCCCGGATCTGGCCGGTGGCGCAATCATAGACTCCGTAGGAGAAGGGCCGGTTTTCCCGCAGCGGGGCCAGCACTTCCTCCTCAAATCGCTCGTAGTGCAGATTGCCTCCCGGCTCGGCTAGCCGGGCCGCCGTGCGCAGGGCGGGCGGCAGATAGAAGTCATCCATGTGCACCAGCCCAAAGCCGAAGATCTGTGCCACAAGCCGGGCCGCGGTGGTCTTGCCGCTGGCCGAGCGGCCGTCCAGAGCCACCCGCCGGGGATGGGTCTCATCGATTTGCCGAAGCAGGGGCAGCAGGGGGATAAGCCGGGCGTCCACCACCCGATAGGCGGGGTGATAGGCCTGCCGGTAGGCCTCGCTGTGGCTCACCGGCCCGCCCTTATACTCTGCCAGGCAGGCCTCGGCCTGGGCCAGGGTGCAGTGGGGGAACACCCCCTGCCAGGCCAGGCTTTTCCACTCGTCCACCCCCTGGAGAAGGGCCCCCTCCGGCTTGGGGCGGGCGCTGGCCCGGAACATCCGGCCGATGAGCCCGGCGCTCAGCCCCGCCTTTCGGGCCGGGGCCAGATGCAGCCGTGCCCAGCCGCCCCCCAGCGGCTCAAAGAGGGGCAGCCCCGGGCAGGGTTCGGCCTGTCGGTACTCTTCCTCCAGCCGGGCGGCCATCTTTTCCTCATCCTCAATCAGGTGTCCGCCCCCAAAGCTGTGCTGGTACAGCAGCTTGAGGATGTCCCGGGCGGTCATGGCAGGCCAGCGGGCCCCCTGGGCCCGCAGCACCTCAAGCAGCTCGGCGCTCATAGGGCAGCACCCGGGCTCTCTCCAGGGCGGTGACCAGCAAGGGCACCAGGATCAGCTGGACCACAATGCCGGGGATGGCGGTGAGCAGCGCGCCCGACACAAAGGCCGCCAGGGTAAAGCTCTGGGCACTCAGCCCCGCCAGGATCATCCGCACAATGCCCCAGACCACCCGGCCCAGCACCATGGCGCTGAGCAGAGCCGGATAGATCCTCCACTTTTTGCCCGAAAGCCGCAGATACAGCCAGCCGCACACAAAGCCGTACACCGCCATCTCAAAGGCCATGGCCAGGCCGGTGGGATAGATGGGGGGCATCTGGAAGAGCAGGTAGCGCAGCAGCGGGGCCACAAAGCCCACCGCGGCGCCCCAGCCGCCCCCGCACACAAAGCCGCAGAGCATCACCGGCAGGTGCATGGGGCAGAGCATACTGCCGATCTGAGGGATCTGCCCGGTGAAGAAGGGCAGAATCAGGGCCAGGGCCAGAAACAGCCCGGACAGCACCAGCTTTTTCACATTCAGTTTCATGCTTTTCTCCTCACTCTCCGGCAGCAAAAAAGGAAGCCGCCGGTATCCCGCCCTGGGGGCGAGGCCGACGTCTTCCTGACATCTCCGCTCTTTACCTTATTATAAAAGAAACACAGGCCGGGGCCCGGGGCAGGCATTTTTGCCCTCCTGCCGGCTTGGCCGGCCTTTTGTTCGCTGCTTGGCAGCGGATTTATTATCCCATTCCTTCCTTTTTTTGTCAAGGGCAGGCCTTTTTCTCAGAACAGCCAGTTCATCATCCGGGGCAGCTGGCGCTCCCAGTCGGCCTCGCAGTGGCCGCCGCCCACCTGCATAAAGGGGTACACCTTCACTCCCCGCTCGCTGAGGATGTGGGCCGTCTCCAGAGTGGCAGCCCCCAGAAACTCCACCGTCTCGGGGCTGCTCTCCCGGCTACCCCAGCTCAGATACGCCCGGGCGCCCCGACGCAGCACATACTGCTCCATCTCGGCCCGCAGAGGCTCCCAGCAGCACTGGAACGCGCAGGAAAGGCACCCCGCCTTGCCGAACACATCCCCCCAGTGCACCAGAGCCCACAAACTCATCAGTCCGCCCATGCTGGAACCGGCAATGCCGGTGTTGCTGCGGCCGGGCAGGGTGGGATACTGCCTGTCAATCAGAGGTTTGAGCTCCTTGCAGAGCCACTCCATATACTCCTGCCCCCGGCCCTCAAAATCTCGGCCCAGCCAGCCGTGCTGCGGGTAGGGGCAGTACTCCCGCAGGCGGCCGTCCCCCTCCTTGTTGCACTCCACCCCCACCAGGATGATCTTTTTGTCCCAGCCATCCAGAAACTCCTTCAGGCCCCAGCTCTTGCCGTAGGTGGCGTCCTGGTCAAAAAAGAGGTTGTGGCCGTCAAACATATATAAAACCGGGTATTTCTGTCCGCTGGTCTGCCAGTCATCGGGCAGGTAGAGCTGCACCGTGCGCTCCAGATCAAAGGGGGTGATATGTACGCTGAATTTTTCCACCATGATGCTGTTTCCTTCCTTCATGCTTCGGCGCCCGCCCGGGGCGCTGGATTCTTTGCTCATTCATTCCTGTATAGTATACCATATCCCCCGCAAAAAAAGGCGGAACCGGGCGCAAGGCGGCGCTTGCTTTTCCTTCTGGTTCGAGATATGATAATTTTGCAGTCTGTCTTGTCTGAGGAGGTTTTCATGGAACAGAATTCCCGCCGCCTTCTGTACGATTGGTTTTGTGCCCGGCCCCGGGCTCTGACCGCCCTTCGGCTGGCCAACAAGACCCTGACGGTGCTGGTCTATCTGGTCTATATCCTGCTCTGCCTGGCCCTTTTGGTCAAAAGGGATCTCCGTCTTGCCCGGGTGCTGGCGGTGCCGGCGGCGGTATTCCTCACCGGGTCCTGGCTGCGGGCAAAGCTCAACTGCCCCCGCCCCTACGAAAATGGCGGCGTGCCGCCTCTTTTTCACAAGGAGACCCGGGGCAAGAGTTTTCCCAGCCGGCATGTGTTCTGCTCGGCGGTCATCAGCCTCGCAGTGGGGTACATTCTGCCTGCCGCCGGCTGGGCCATGGCATTGGTGACGGTGGCGGTGGCCCTGCTGCGGGTGATCGGCGGGGTGCACTGGCCCCGGGACGTAGCGGCCGGCCTTGCCTACGGCTGGGGGCTGGGGCTGCTGGGCTTCTGTTTGCTGTAAAGGGCCCATAAAATGTTTTGGACTTTTCAAGGCTTTCCACATCTGTTCATCCAAAGGAGGCTTTTGCCATGAAAAAAATTCCTTTCCTGAAAATGCAGGGGGCCGGCAACGATTTCATCATGCTGGACAATCGCCAGCTCCGCCTGGACCCCTCCCTCTTCCCCGCCCTGGCCCGCCGGCTGTGCTGCCGCCGGCTGTCGGTGGGGGCCGACGGCCTGATGGTGGCTGATGCGCCGGAACACGGCGGCGATCTGAAGATGTACTTTTTCAACTCGGACGGCAGTATGGGGGAGATGTGCGGCAACGGGGCCCGTTGCATCGGCCGGTTCGGCTACGAGCATTTTCCCCACAAATCGGCGGATACGGTGGTCATTGAGGCCACGGCCGGGGACGTGCCCGCCCGGCGGATCGACGAGCGGATGTACCAGGTACAGCTGAACAAACCCACCCGGATGGCCCAGGTCCGGCTGGAGGCCGAGGGCCGCAGCCTGGAAGGTATGTTTGTGGTGCTGGGCGATCCGGGCCTGCCCCACGGCGTCTTTGTGTGGGACGGGCTGGAAGGGCTGGACTACCAGAAGGAGCTGTTCAGCCTGGGGCGCACCCTGCGCTACCATCCCGGTTTTGGGCCCAAGGGGGCCAACATCAACTTCTGCCAGGTGCTGGCACCGGACCATGTGCTGGTGCGCACCTATGAGCGGGGGGTGGAGGACTTCACCCTGGCCTGCGGCACCGGCAGCGGCAGCGCCGTGGCCGCCCTGCAAAAACTGGGCCTGGTGCAGATGGGCCCCATCCGCATCTCCAACCCGGGGGGCGATCTGTGGGTAGAGCCGGTCTGGCAGGAGGGCAAGGTGGAGCAGCTGCTGCTCACCGGCCCCACCAACATTGTGGTGGAGGGTTTCATCACCGACGAGGACCTGGAACTGAACTGATTTTTATACAGCAAAAGCCGCGGCGGCCCAAGGGCTGCCGCGGCTTTTTTGTTGTTTGGGTTACAGGGTGTCCAGGGCCGCCTCGCCCTTTTCCAGCAGCAGGGCCAGGACTTCTTCGGGCCGGCCGCACTGGTGGGGGAACTGCCGGCGCAGTTCCTCCACGGCCGAGCGCATCAAAAAGGGCCGCCCCACCCGGCTGAGAATGGGGATGTCGTTGTAATTGTCCCCAAAGGAGAGCACCTGTGCCGGGTCCACCCCCAGCACCCGGCAAAGGTCCTCCAGGCCGGTGCCCTTGTCCGACAGGGTGAAATCCAGCCAGGTGGGGCCCGAGATGGCCACCTTCACCCTATCCTTCCAGAGGGGTTCCAGGGCCTGGCGGGCAATGGGCGCCCCCTCCTCGTACCAGGCGGACACCTTGAGAATATCCTCCTGGATTTCGCTCTCGTCCCGGATCACCCGGATGTTGTTGTGGGTCTTTTCGGCCAGATGCCGGCCCATCTTGGGGGCCTTGGGGATGAGATAGCTGGTGTTGGCGCCGCTGATCAGCACCTCGGCCTTGGGCATATCCAGGATGTCCCGGATGATCTGGCTGGCCCAGGGGCGGGGCAGGGGCCGGGTGGAGAGGATCTTGCCGTCCCGGTACAGGATGGCCCCGTTCTCGCACAGATAACCGATCTCGTCGGCCACCGGCTCAAACAGCCAGCGCAGGCTGGCGTACTGCCGGCCGCTGGCCGGGCAGAACAGGATGTCTTTTTCTTTCAGCGCCCGGATCTGCTCAAACAGCAGGGGGCGAATGCGCACCTCACCGTTTTGCAGGAGAGTGCCGTCAATGTCACAGGTTATCAGACGGATCATATGGATAGTTTCATTTCCTTTCCCGTTCCCGGTTTTTCAGAAGCCCAGCTCCACCTGGCTGCGGAACCGGCGCTTGCCCTCCAGGGCCTCGTCCAGCTGGGCCAGCAGCCGGGGCTTGTCGGCGTTGAGGGTGCCCTTGAGCACCAGGTAATTGCTGGCGTGGTTGGAGCGGAACACGCTGCCCTCGCTGTCGGTGTTTTCCAGCAGCAGGCGGGTTTCCCGGGCCAGCTGGAGGGGGTCCATGAGGGTGAGGCTTCCCTCCTGCACCCACTGGGCCAGGGGGGTACCCCGGTACACCCGCAGGGTCAGCAGCCCGATATATTCCGGGTTCATGGCGCTGAGGGCCTTGCCGGTGTCCACCGCGTGGTCCTGCCAGTTTTCCAGCCCGCCCAGCCCCGAGATGGCGGTGACCGAGAGGGCAATGCCGCTCTGGCGCACCTTTTTGCCGGCGTGGATCACCTCGCTCACCGGCTGGCCCTTGCAGAACTTCTTGAGCAGGGCCTCGTTGCCGGTCTCCAGCCCCATATACACCATCCCCAGCCCCTCGTCGTGCAGGCGGCTCAGCTCCTCCTCGCTCTTGGCCAGGATGCTCTTGGGCGAGCCGTATACCGACACCCGCTCGCACTCGGGGATGTTGCTGCGCACAAAGTTCAGCACCGTCGTCAGATAGTCCATGGGCAGGATCAGGGCGTCCCCGTCCGCCAGGAAGATGCGGCGGATATAGGAGTACTGCCTGCGCGCCCAGGCCAGTTCGCCCAGTACCGCCTGAAGCGGCCGCACCGAGAATTTTTTGGCCTTGTACATATTGCAGAAGGCGCACTTGTTGTGGCTGCACCCCAGCGTGGCCTGGATGATCAGGCTGTAGGCCTCGCTGGGGGGCCGGTATACCGCCCCGCTGTACTGGATCCCTCCGGTATTCATGGTGATTTCCTCCTTTTTCTTTCTTTTTTATCCTTATTCTATAAATAGCGGTTTTCTGCGATGGCTGCGGCGGGCAGATGTGGTATTTTTTTGCCCTGCCGTGTCTTTCATGGTAACAGACCCGGCCCCTTTTTGCAAGGCGCCCGCCTTTTCCGGCTGCCGGGGGTGAAATTTCGGTTTTTTGTGTTTTCCCTGTTGACAAACCGGCAAAAACCAGCTATGCTTGTATCAAGCAATTAACACAATGACACATGAACCGAGGTGAACCCTATGAGCTGGACTTTTGACGGCGGCCGCCCGCTTTATACCCAACTGGTGGAGCAGCTGAAAGCCAAGATTGTTTCCGGCGAATACCCGCCCGGCCAGAGGATTCCCCCTGTGCGGGAGTTGGCCGCCGAGGCGGGCGTAAACCCCAACACCCTGCAACGCGCCTTTTCCGAGCTGGAGCGGGACGGGCTGCTGCACACCGAGCGCACCTCCGGGCGCTTTGTCACCGAGGATGTCTCCCTGGTGGAATACCTGCGGGGAGAGATGGCGCGGGAACTGGCGGATCAATATCTGGGCCAGACCCAAAAGCTGGGATATTCCAAAGATCAGGCGGTCGATCTGGTCCGCAGAAGGAGTGAAGAGAAATGACAGAAGAATTGCTGAGCTGCCAAGGTCTTTCCAAACAGTTCGGGCACAAAACCGCGCTGGCCGGGGTGGACCTGTCCCTGGGCCGGGGGAGGATCGTGGGTCTGCTGGGCCCCAACGGGAGCGGCAAGACCACCCTCATCAAGCTGGCCAACGGGCTGCTCACCCCCAGCCGGGGCGAGATCCTCATCAACGGCGAGGCGCCGGGCCCTGCCTCCAAGGCGGTGGTCTCCTACCTGCCGGACGCAAACTACCTGCCCTCCTGGATGCGGGTGCGGGACCTGGTGAACATGTTTGAGGATTTTTATGCCGATTTCAGCGCCGACCGGGCGGTGGAGATGCTCTCCACTCTGGAGATCAGCGGCGGGGAGCGGCTGAAGCACCTGTCCAAGGGCACCAAGGAAAAGGTCCAGCTGGTGCTGGCCATGTGCCGCCAGGCCCAGCTCTACCTGCTGGATGAACCCATCGGCGGGGTGGACCCGGCCGCCCGGGACTACATCCTGCGCACCATCCTGCAAAACTATTCCCCCGAGGCCACCGTGCTCATTTCCACCCACCTGATCAGCGACATCGAGCCGGTGCTGGACGAGGCCATCTTCATCCAGAACGGCAAGATCCTGCTGCACCGCCCGGTGGACGACATCCGGGAACACGAGGGCAAAAGTGTGGACGAGTACTTCCGGGAGGTGTTCAAATGCTGAGAAAACTGCTGAAATACGAATTTCTGGCCACCGCTCGGGTGTTCGGCGCCTGCTACCTGGGCCTGGCTGCCCTGAGCATTCTGGCCGGGCTTTCCATGAATTTCCCCGCCACCTCCAACAGCATCGTGGGGGGCATCCTTCTCACTGCCTATATCTGCATGCTGGTGGCGGTGATGCTGTTTACCTTCCTCACCATCATCCGGCGGTTTTACCAAAATCTGCTGGGGGGCGAGGGCTACCTGATGAACACCCTGCCGGTGCACGCCTGGCAGCTGGTGACCAGCAAGCTCATCGCCGCCCTGGTCTGGGCCGCCGCCAGCATCATCATGGCCGGCGCCTCCTTCTTTTTGCTCACCGCCGCCACTATCACCTCGGCGCCCGTCCTCTTCTCCAGCCTGGGCGAGCTCTTTGTCCAGCTGAGCCATCTGCCCGCCTATTTTGAGGCCAGCACCGGGCTGTCCTTCTGGCTGTCCCTGCTGCAATTCCTTTTGCTGATGGCCGTAGAGGGGATCTCCTCTATCTGCCGGCTGTACACCAGCTGCATGGTGGGCCATCAGTTCCGCCGCTGGCGGGTGGCGGCCAGCATCATCGCCTATTTTCTCATCTCTTTTGCGGTCAGCACTCTGATGGACCTGATCCCCTGGGTCAATGCCTCCGAAGGTGTCCTCTTCGTGGAGGGCGAAGGATTCATCCATTTCAGTTCCCAGTTCTGGGTGCTGCTTCCGACAGAAGCGGTGCTGGGAGTCCTTTTTTTCGCCGTCACTTCTTATCTGCTGGAAAAGCGGCTCAACCTGGATTGAGCCTCTCTTCCCATACAGTCTTGCTCCCGGCAGGGCCCACGGCCCTGCCGGGATTTTTTGCGCTGGGAAGGATTGTAAAATTTTCCCCGGCGGCCCCAAGACCGTTGACAGCCAACCGGCTATCGTCTATACTGGAAACGCATTTGACCGACCGGTCGGTCAGACCGGGCACAGCAGGCTTTGGCCTGTGCTGCCCGGCTTTTGCGTTTGGGAAAGTTCCGGCCGGACATCCACAGAGATCTTGAGGTTTACTATGGCAAAATTCAGTGTAAAGAAGCCCTTTACCGTGCTGGTGGCGGTGATCATGGTGCTGGTGCTGGGTGTGGTGAGCCTGACCCGCATGCCCACCGACCTGCTGCCCAACATGACCCTGCCCTACCTGATGGTGATTACCACCTACCCCGGGGCCAGCCCCGAAAAGGTGGAAAACGACGTGAGCGAGCCGCTGGAAAGCGCCCTTGGCACCATCAACGGGGTGAAAAACGTCTACAGCACCAGCGCCGAAAACTACAGCATGGTGCAGCTGGAGTTTGAGGACGGCACCGACATGGACAGCGCGATGGTCAAACTTTCCAGCGCGCTGAACGAGGTGGAGAGCAGCCTGCCCGAGGGCTGCGCCACCCCCTCGGTGCTGGAGCTGAGCATGGACATGATGGCCACCATGTACCTGAGCGTCAGCTATGAGGGCAAGGATGTCTATGATCTGAGCGACTTTGTGGACGAAGAGGTCACCCCGGTGCTGGAGCGCCAGAACGGCGTGGCCAGCGTCTCCGAGACCGGCCTGGTGGAGAAGAGCGTTCAGATTGAGCTGAACAAGGACAAGGTGGACGCCCTGAACGACAAGATTCTGGCGGCCACCGACGCTACCTTTGCCGAGGCCCTGCAGGAATTGAACGACTCCAAACAGGCCCTCATCGACAGCCAGAGCGACCTGGATGAATCCAAGCAGACCCTCCTGGACAGCGAGCAGGACCTGCAGGACAACGAGGATCAGCTCTGGGACTCCAAGCGGGAGCTGGAGGACGGCAAGAATGCCCTGGACCAGGCCCTGGCCCAGTTTGAGCCGGATAAGCGTCCCCAGCTGGAGGGGCTGGGCGATACCATTGTCTCCCTGATCTCCCAGCGGGATGCCCTCAATCAGCAGATTGCCGGCCTCCAGGCCTGCCGGGACGGGTTTGCCCAGAGGGACCCCGCCCAGGAACTGGCCCCCGAGGACCTGGATGCCCTGACCGACTTGCAAGTCGCCACCGACGGGCTGGCCACGGTACAGGACGCCTCTGCCGCGCTGGAAAGCGCCCTGACCACCTCCAATCAAGAGCTGACCAGCCTGAAGGACGGGCTGGCCCAATCCCTCACCGTTTTTCAGACCATGGCCACTGCCGCCGGGCTGGGTGATTTCGGCTATGCCGCCGAGAGCCTGACCGCAGAGGACGTGAACGCCATCCAGGAATCCTGGCCCTCCATCCTGGTGACCGCCGAATCCAACCTGCGCGCCCAGAAGGCCAGCCTGGATTCGGCTGAAAGCCAGCTGGACGACGGGCTGGACTCCATCAACGAGGGGCGGGATCAGCTGGACGACAGCTGGAGTTCCGTCTCCGAGGGGCAGGAGCAGATCGACGAGGGATGGGACAGCTACAACGACGGGGTAAAATCCTTTGAAAAGCAGCGCCGGGAGGCCCTGCTCAAGGCCAACGCCGACAGCCTTCTGAGCCTGGACACCCTCTCCCAGCTGATCTATGCCCAGAACTTTGAGATGCCTGCCGGCTATATCGACGATGAACAGGACAGCTCCTGGCTGTTGAAGGTGGGCGAAAACTATGCCGACCTGGATGAACTGGCCGGCACCGTGCTGTGCAACATCCACGATGTGGGCGATGTGCGGCTCTCGGACGTGGCCGACATCACGGTGGTGGACAACGCCGCCGACAGCTATGCCCGGATGAACGGGGAAAACTCGGTGATCCTGTCGGTGTTCAAGGGCAGCACCTCCGGCACCAACGAGGTGAGCGAGACCTGTCTGGCCGCCATTGAAGACCTGGAGGCCAAGTACCCCGGCCTGTCGGTGGTTCCCCTGATGGATCAGGGCGACTACATCAATATCATTGTCAACAGCGTGCAGGACAGCATGATTGTGGGCGGTGTGCTGGCCATCATCGTGCTGGCCCTCTTCCTCAAGGACGTGCTGCCCACCCTGGTGGTGGCCTTCAGCATCCCCCTGAGCGTACTGGCCGCCCTGGTGTGCATGTATTTCAGCGGCATCACCCTGAACATGCTCACCCTGTCGGGGCTTGCGCTGGGCATCGGCATGCTGGTGGACAACTCCATCGTAGTCATTGAGAACATCTACCGGCTGCGCACCCGGGGCGTGGGAGCTCCCCGGGCGGCGGTGCAGGGCACCCGCCAGGTGGCGGGCGCCATCCTCTCCTCCACCCTCACCACGGTCTGCGTGTTTTTGCCTATGGTGTTCTCCACCGGCCAGGTGCGGGAATTGATGATGCCCATGTGCCTGACCATCATCTTCTGCCTTATGGCCAGCCTGCTGGTGGCCATGACCGTGGTGCCCGCTGCCGGCTCCAGCCTGCTGCGCAACAGCCACCCCAAGAGCCATCCCTGGTTTGACCAGGTGCAGGAGGCCTACGGCCGGCTGCTGGCCTGGTGCCTGAAGGTGAAGGTTGTGCCCCTGGCCCTGGCCATTGTGCTGCTGGCCTTCTCGGTGTGGCAGGTAGGCCGCATGGGCATTGTGGTGATGCCCGAAATGACCACCGACGAGCTCTCGGTGACCGTCACCATGCCCGAGGACATGGAAAAGGAGGATGCCTATTCCACCGCCGACCAGGTGATGGACGCCATCATCCCCTTGGAGGGAGTCAAGAATGTGGGTGCCATGGTATCCGGCAACGCGATGGCCATGCTCTCCTCCTCTTCCGAGATCTCCTCGGCCATGGATGAATATCTGGACTACATGTTCTATGTGACCCTGGAGGACGAAAAGGCCGGCAAGGCCCAGGTGCAGGCCCTGACCCAGCAGATCCTGGACGCCACCGCCGGCCTGCCCTGCACGGTGGAGATCTCCTCCGGCGCGGACCTGTCGGCCCTCTCGGCCAGCGGCCTGTCCATCAACATCTACGGCCCCGACCTGGAGACTCTCCAGAGCGTCAGCGAGGACGTGATGGGGATCGTGGGCCAGGTGGAAGGCTTTGAGGAGATCGAAAACGGCCAGGAAGACGGAGACGACGTGATTCACCTGATGCTGGACAAGAACAAGGCCATGAGCCTGGGGCTCTCGGTGGCCCAGATCTACCAGGAGCTGTCCTCCAGCCTGACGGTGGAGTCCACCTCCACCACCGTCAACATCGACGGGGCCGAGATGGACGTGGTGGTCAAGGATGAGACCGACCCCCTCACGGTGGAAAACCTGATGGAGTACCCCTTTGAGGTATCGGTGGTGGATGAGGACAACGACACCGTCACCGAGACCCACACCCTGGGCGAATTTGCCACCATCCAAAATGAGAAGGGCGTGGCCTCCATCAGCCGGGAGAACCAGTCCCGGTATATGACGGTCACCGCCACGGTGGCCGACGGCTACAACGCCACCCTGCTGGCCCGGGAGCTGGAACCCCTGCTGGCAGACTACCAGGCCCCCGACGGCTATATTGTGGACCTGGGCGGCGAGAGCGAGAGCGTCAACGACATGGTGGAGCAGATGCTGCTGATCATGGGCCTGGGCCTGTTGTTCATCTACCTGGTGATGGTGGCCCAGTTCCAGAGCCTGCTCTCCCCCTTCATCGTGCTGTTCACGGTGCCCCTGGCCTTCACCGGCGGCCTGTTCGGGCTGCTGTTCACCGGGGAGCTGCTCTCCATCACCAGCCTGATGGGCTTTGTGGTGCTGCTGGGCACCGTGGTGAACAACGGCATCGTCTTTGTGGACTACGCCAATCAGCTGCGGCTGGGCGGCATGGAGCGCCGTTCGGCCCTGATCGCCACCGGCAAGACCCGGATGCGGCCCATCCTGATGACTGCCCTCACCACCATCCTGGCCATGACCAAGATGGTGATGGGCGACGATATGGGCAGCCAGCTGGGCAAGGGCATGGCCATCGTGATCATCGGCGGCCTGGCCTATGCCACCCTGATGACCCTCTTCATCATCCCCATCATGTACGACCTGCTGTTCAAGCGCAAGCCCCTGGAGATCGACGTGGGCAGCGAGAATCTGGACGATCTGCCCGACGATGCCGCCGAGTTCATCCAGCAGGAGCAGGCCCGCCTGGCCCAGTCTGCCGGGCAGGAGCCCGCCGCGGCCGCCCCGAAGGGAGGCGATTGAATGGAACCCCGCTCTTTCCCTGACCGGGAAACCCAGATCTTCGAGGGTGTGCTGCGGCTGGCCGCCAGCGGCAGCGACCTGAGCCAGCTGAAGGTGCAGCAGATTGCGGACGCTGCCGGCATGGGCAAGGGCACCCTGTACGAATACTTCCGCTCCAAGGAAGAGATCCTCCTGGGCACCTTTTTCTACTGCATCGAGGGGGAACTGACCGCTCTGGAACAGATGGTGTCCTCCTGCCCGGACTTCGGCACCCTGCTGGAGAAATCCCTGGATTATGTTTCCGGGCTGATCGATTCCCGGGCCTCCTCCTATCGGATGATCGCCCTGGCCCTGAACCCGGGCAAGCAGCCCTGCTACCAGGAGCTCTCATCGTCCTATTGCGGTCGGCTTCAGTCCCTGCTGCGGCGTGCTATGGAGCTGGGCAAGCTCAGCCACCAGGTGCGGCCGGACTGTGAGTACTCCTATTTTGCCTATGTGATTTCCTCGGCCTACATGGCTTTTGCCAATGCGCTGATGCACCAGAAAAGCGAGGTGCCGCCAGAGTTCGCTTTCCTCTGTGACAAGGAAAAACTGCGCGCCTACACCCAGGCTATGCTGAAAAGCGCGCTGGAATGATTTTTATTTTTTGTTGATTGTTTTATGCTGCTCCGGCCCCGGATTTTGGGGCCGGAGCCTTTTTGTGGTAAAGTTTTGGCAGTCAATCATATAGAGTGCTATCTTTCACACTTATTTCATCTTTTTCCAAGAAAACGTTCATATCTTTTTGTGATAATGATCAAAAACAAAGCAAACCCTTTTCTTTTCTCCCCAAATGCCTATAATGTTCTATATGTCTTTCCGGCCCGGCCGGGATAAGGAGACTGTACTATGCAAACCACAAATCCTACCAACAATCGCAAGCCTCTGATCTACTACGCCCTGATTGTGCTGGTGGTGATGATCCTGCTCAACAGCCTGGTGTTCCCCAGCATGATGGGGGCCCGGGTGGAAGAGGTGAGTTACGGCCAGTTCATGGAGATGGTGGACGAGGGGCAGATCTCCCGGGTGGAGATCGACACCAACGAGATCGTCTTTGAGGACACCTCCGGCAACTATTACAAGACTGGCCCCATGGATGACCCCGGCCTGGCCGACCGGCTGTACGAGGCGGGCATCCGGGATTTCAGCTCGCCCATCATCCAGCAGGCCAGCCCCCTGCTTCAGTTCCTCTTTACCTGGATCTTCCCCATCCTGCTCTTTGCGGCGCTGGGCCAAGTGATGATGAAACAGTTGTCCAAGAAGGGCATCGGCGGCAACGCCATGAGCTTCGGCAAATCCAACGCCAAGGTCTATGTGCCTTCCAGCGAGGGCATCAAGTTCAGTGATGTGGCCGGCGAGGATGAGGCCAAGGAGCTGCTGAGCGAGATCGTGGATTTCCTCCACGACCCGGGCAAGTACGCGGCCATCGGCGCCCGGGCCCCCAAGGGCGCTTTGCTGGTGGGCCCTCCGGGCACCGGCAAGACCTTGCTGGCCAAGGCAGTGGCCGGCGAGGCAGGGGTCCCCTTCTTCTCCATCTCCGGCTCGGAATTCGTGGAGATGTTTGTGGGCATGGGGGCCGCCAAGGTGCGGGACCTGTTCAAGCAGGCCGCCGAGAAGGCTCCCTGCATCGTTTTCATTGACGAGATCGACACCATCGGCAAAAAGCGGGACGGCGCCGGCGGCATGGTGGGCGGCAACGACGAACGGGAACAGACCCTGAACCAGCTGCTCACCGAGATGGACGGCTTTGACGCCACCAAGGGCGTCATCATCCTGGCCGCCACCAACCGGCCCGACAGCCTGGACCCGGCCCTTTTGCGGCCCGGCCGGTTTGACCGGCGCATCCCGGTGGAGCTGCCCGACCTGAAGGGCCGCACCGAGATCCTGAAGGTGCACGCCCGCAAGGTAAAGATCAGCCCCAATGTGGATTTTGAGGTCATTGCCCGGATGGCGGCCGGCGCTTCGGGCGCCGAGCTGGCCAACATGGTGAACGAGGCGGCCCTGCGGGCCGTGCGGGACGGCCGCCGGGCCGTGACCCAGAACGACCTGATGGAGAGCGTGGAAGTGGTCATCGCCGGCTACAAGAAAAAGAACTCCATCCTCTCGGACAAGGAAAAGATGATCGTGTCCTACCATGAGATCGGCCACGCCCTGGTGGCGGCGCTGCAAAGCCATTCGGCCCCCGTCTCCAAGATCACCATCATCCCCCGCACCTCCGGCGCGCTGGGCTACACCATGCAGGTGGAAGAGCGGGATAAGGCCCTCTTGAACCAGAAGGAGCTGGAGGATAAGATCTGCACCTACACCGGCGGCCAGGTGGCCGAGGAACTGGTGTTCCACACCATCACCACCGGCGCTTCCAACGACATCGAGCAGGCCACCAAGCTGGCACGCCAAATGGTGACCCGGTTCGGCATGAGCGATTTCGGGATGGTGGCCCTGGAAACCACCAGCAACGCCTACCTGGGCGGGGATTCCTCCCTGGCATGCAGCTCCGAGACGGCGGCCCTGGTGGACAAAAAGGTGGAAGAGATCATTGCAACCCAGCGGGAAAAGGCCAAGCGGCTGCTGAGCAGCAACATGGCCCAGCTGCACACCCTGGCCAAGCACCTCTACACCAAGGAGACCATCACCGGCCCCGAGTTCATGCACCTGATGGAAAACCCGGAATACCTGGCTCTGCCCGGCGGTTCCGAGACCCGCAAGGAGCCTCAGGCCGATGACGCATCCCAGGCCGACGGCGAGCCGCAGGCTCCCCACAGCCCGGACGACACCCCCGAGGGGGCCCAGTCCTGACAGATTCCCCTGCGGGGCTTTTGGCGCCCCGCGCCGGGCCGCCCATGAAAATTTTGTGATTTTTGAAAAGCTGCGATTTCCGGCATATTTTTGTTCCTCATAGCATCGACAAAAAGCAAAGAGCAATCCCCGAAAGGCAGAGACTGCGCCCCTTTAAAAGGGCCCGGCCGCTGCCTTTCAGCCTGCTTCATCGCCAAAAAGGGAAAGGTATAAGTTATGCTGACAAATCTTGTGATTTACGCCAATCTGGCCATTCTGATCCTGTTTTTTGCCGCCTACGCCTACCAGGCCTTCTACCTGCTGGTGGGGCTGTTCAAAAAAGAAAAGCCCCTGGACCCCAAGGGCACTCCGGGCCGCTATGCGGTGCTGATCCCCGCCCGCAACGAGGAGGCAGTGATCGACAAGCTCCTGGAAAGCCTGGAGGCCCAGAACTATCCCAAAGAGCTGCTGGACATCTATGTAATCGCCGACAACTGCACCGACCGCACCGCCCAGAAGGCCCGACTCCACCCGGGCGTGGACGTGCTGGAGCGCCACAGCAGCCGGCTGGTGGGCAAGGGCTACGCCCTGGACGCCGCCCTGGCCTACCTGCCCCGGCACAACACCGGCCTGCCCTACGACGGCTATTTTGTCTTTGACGCGGACAATGTGCTGGACCCTGACTTTGTGAAAGAGATGGACCGCACCTTCCGCAGCGGCTACCCGGTGGTCACCAGCTACCGCAACTCCAAGAACTACGGCAGCAACTGGATCAGCGCCGGATATGCCCTGTGGTTTTTGCGGGAGAGCCGCTTTCTCAACGGGGCCCGCTGCAAGCTGGGGCTGAACTGCGCCATCTCGGGCACCGGCTTTCTGGTGTCGGCCCGCCTGCTGGAAAAGGCCGGCGGCTGGAAATGGCACCTGCTCACCGAGGACATCGAGTTCTCGGTGGACAACGCCATCCATCACAACCCCATCGGCTACTGCCCCCGGGCCGTGCTCTACGACGAACAGCCGGTCTGCTTTGGAGAATCCTGGAACCAGCGGCTGCGCTGGTCCAAGGGTTTTTACCAGGTGGTGCGCCACTACGGCTGCCGCCTGGTGCAGGGCGCTGCCCGGCGCAAGGGCTTTTCCTGCTACGACATGCTGATGACCATCGCCCCCGCCACCCTGCTCACCCTGGCCATGCTGCTGTTCAACGGCGGCTCCCTGGCCTATGCGGTCTGGGCCGGCAAAAAGTATCTGTTTTTCCTTACCCTCTTCGAGGTCACCAACACTCTGCTCAGCATTTACTTCTCCCTGTTCCTCTTCGGCCTCATCACCACCCTCACCGAGTGGGCCAGCATCCACTGTCACCCCCTCAAAAAGATCCTGTATCTGTTCACCTTCCCGGTATTCATCCTTACTTATATTCCCATCGCCGTGGCCGCGCTGCGCCGCAATGTCACCTGGAAACCCATCCGCCACTCCATTGCCTGCAGCAGCCAGGACATCTGCGCCATCCGGCAAAAATGAGGATTTCCCTGCGCAAAAGCGCCGGAGCCTTTCCCTGAAAGACTCCGGCGCTTTTTCCTCTCATCTGCTTTACAAAATCCTTTGCGTTTTTTCCACCGGCAGGGGCGGCGGCGGAAAAGTCAGGCCAGCGGATAGAGCGGCTCCCGGCAGGATTTTTCCAGCTCCAGCAGGAACTCCTTGCGCCACATCCCCGCCGAGAAGCCGGTAAGCTTGCCGCCGGCCCCCACCACCCGGTGGCAGGGCAGCATCAGGCCGATGTGGTTTTTGCCCACCGCACCGCCCACGGCCCGGGGCGAGGCGGACCTGCCCTCGGCCCGCAGGGCCCGGGCGATCTCCCCATAGCTGGTGAGGCGGCCGTAGGGGATGCGGGCCAGCTGGTGCCAGACCGCTTTCTGAAAATCGCTGCCCTCCGGCTCCAGCAGCGGGGGCCGGCCCGGGTCTTTGCCTGCAAAATACTCGTCCAGCCAGCGGCGGGCCTGGCGGAACACCTCGCAGTCCTCGCCGGGGGCAGGTCCCTCCGCCTTCTCCCCCTCCCAGAATTCCAGCCGCTTCAGGGCGCGGCCGTCGCTCTCCAGCAAAAGGGGCCCCAGCGGCGAATCGTACCACCCAAACCGGCTCTGCGCCGCCGGCCGGGGCGGGCGGGAAAAGCGGGCGGCCTCCCGCCATCCCTCTGCCTTGCCGCCTGCCAGCTCCCACAAATAGAAGCTGGCGGTGGTGCCGTAGGGAGAGTACCGCTTGCGGTACCGCTCAAAATCTTGGCGAGTGGGCGCTCTGCCGTAGAGCATCTCCATCCCCCGCCGGATGCCCAAATCTCCCCAGCTGAGCACATCCGGCCGGCCCAGGCTGAAAATCAGCATCATCTCCGCCGTCCAGACGCCCACTCCCTTCTGGGCTGATAAAATCTGTACGATCTCCTCATCCGGCAGGCCGGACAGCGCCCCCAGGTCCAGCCGGCCCGAGGCTGCGTTTTGGGCCAGCTGCTGCAAGTACTCCACCTTGCGGCCGTTCATCCCCAGCTGCCGCAGAGCCTGGGAATCCGCCCGGGCCAGCGCCTGGGGCGTGACGCTGCCCAGCATCTGTTCCAGCCGGCCCCACACCGTCCTCTGGGCCGCCATGGAGATCTGCTGCCCCACGATGTTGAAGGCCAGATTCTGGAACAGGTCGGGCTGCAGCTCCTGCCGGATCTTCCCCACCCGGCCGATCAGCCGCCCCATGCGGGCATCCCGCCGGGAGAGCCAGACCATCTCCTTATCTCCGTATGGAAAGAACATCCTTCCATCCCCCTTTTTCTCTTTTGCTCTTATTATATCGGATCCGCCAAAAACCGCAATCTGCCCGCCGGGTTTATGCCCGCTCCTTCTTTTTCTATCCGACTGATTGTGCTATAATAATCTTGTTTCTCCCCGATATCTGTATATTTCATTTTATTTATACTATATGTTTAAAAACTTTTCTTCTCAACTCACCCGCAGGCCAGTGGTTACCCTGCTGGCCCTCTTCTGCTGCCTGCTGTGGGGCAGCGCCACCCCCTGCATCAAGGTGGGGTACCAACTCTTTGGCATCGAGGGCAGTGACACTGCCACCATCCTGCTCTTTGCCGGATGCCGCTTTGCCCTGGCGGGGGTGCTGAGCATCCTGCTGGGCAGCCTGGCCCAGGGCCGGCTCCTGGTGCCCCGGCGGGGCTCGGCCCGGCCCATCCTGGCCCTCTGCCTGTGCCAGACGGTGTGGCAGTACTTTTTCTTCTACATCGGCCTTGCCCACGCCTCCGGCGTCAAGTCGGCCATCATCGTGGGCTGCAACGTCTTTCTCTCCATCCTGATGGCCAGCCTGATCTTTCGGATGGAACCCCTCACCCGCCGCAAGCTGCTGGGATGCCTGGCGGGCTTTGGGGGCGTGGTCTGCATCAACTGGAGCCCGGACGCCCTGACCCCGGACCTTGCCCTCAACGGGGAGGGGTTTGTCTTCCTGGCCATGGTGGGGTATGCCCTCTCCTCGGTGTTGCTCAAGCGGTACGGCAGCCGGGAGGACCCGGTAACCCTCAGCGGTTATCAGTTCCTGGCGGGCGGCCTGATCCTGGCAGGCATCGGCCTGGGCATGGGCGGCCGGCTCACCTTGACCTCCCTGCCGGCGGCGGGGATGCTCCTGTACCTGGCCTTTGTCTCGGCGGCCGCCTATTCCATCTGGGCTCTGCTGCTCAAATACAACCCGGTCTCCCGGGTAACCATCATCGGCTTCACCAACCCGGTGTTCGGGGTCCTGCTCAGTGCGGTTTTGCTGGGGGAATCGGAACAGGCCTTCCGCCCCATCAGCCTGGCGGCCCTGCTGCTGGTCTGCCTGGGCATCTGGGTGGTAAACCGGGCTCCCAAACACTGAATTTGCCTCAAAATGCTGTGCCTGCGGGCAGAAAGGCGGTTTTGTATGATCCAGGATATTCAGCCCCACCACTATGACAACGCATACCATCCCCGGGCGCCCCGGCCAGGGGATCGGTTCTTCTTTTACCAGGAGGGGCAGACCCTGCTGAGCGCCGCCTCCGGCCTGCCCTTCACCTGGGAGGAACTGCCCGGGGAAACTCGCATGGCCCTGCCCCCCTATACCTATCTCTTCACCATCGACCAGGTTGGCTTTTTCTGGCTCCACTCCCTGCCCGACGGCCTGAAAAAGGCGGTGCTGCCGGTGAAGGACACGGCTTTCCGCACCTTGCAGCCGGGCTGGTTGGCCTTTGCCTCCGTCACCGCCAGCCAGCTGCGCCGCTGGTATGAGAACAATCGGTTCTGCGGCCGGTGCGGCGGGGCCATGGAGCCGGACAAGGCCGAGCGGGCCATGCGCTGCCCCGCCTGCGGCAACCTGGTCTACCCCACCATCTCCCCGGCGGTGATTGTGGCGGTCACCCACGGCAGCCGGCTTCTGCTCACCAAATACTCCCCCAAAAATCGGCCCGGTTCCACCCGCAATTACGCCCTCATCGCCGGCTTTGCCGAGATCGGCGAACCTCTGGAGGACACCGTCCACCGGGAAGTGATGGAGGAGGTGGGCCTCAAGGTCAAGAACCTGCGCTTTTACAAGAGCCAGCCCTGGAGTTTTTCCGGCTGCCTGCTCTCCGGCTTTTACTGCGACCTGGACAGCGAGGACGAATCGGTGACCCTCCAGGAAGATGAACTGGGAGAGGGCACCTGGTTTGATCGGTCCCAGCTGCCCCAGGGGGGCAGCCCCATCTCCCTCACCTGGGAGATGATCGAGCGGTTCCGCCAGGGGCCGGTGTGATCGGTTGTACACAGCAAAGCACCCCGCTTTTGGGCTTTCGTGCCCAGAAGCGGGGTGCTTTTTGTCAAACTCTCGCTGACAAGCCGGAGGCCTTTTCAGCTGTCCAGCCAGCTTTCCGGGGCGGCCAGCAGTTCTTCCAGGGTCTCCACCAGCAGGTGCACATGCCATCCGTCCGCCACCGCATGGTGGACCCAGATGTTGAAGGGCAGGGTGAGAGCCCCGTTCTCCTGCCGGTATCGGCCAAAGAGGATGACCGGGAAATACATCTCGCTGTCCCCGTAGGTGTCGCATCCGTAGCCGGTGAAATCCAGCCAGGGCACACAGCTGAGGGAACAGAAGTTTGGCGGGCAGCCGGGTTTGCCCTTGAGCCGGTGCACCTGGCCGTACTGCTCCATATCCCGGGTCATGTTGCCGTAAAAGGCCCGGAAGGAGGGGGAATACTCGCTCCACAGGTCCGAAAAAGTGCCGGTATCCCGATGCAGCACCGTATATCCTGGGTGGCACTCGTCGTACCAGCCCAGGTTGCCCTCCCCGTCCACCGCCATGCGGAACTCTCTGTGGCTGTTGACGGCCCGCATCACCGCCCAGACAAAGGCGGGGTAGAATTTGAGGCCCCGCTTATCCAGCTCCCGGCGCAGGGCAGTCACGTCCAGCCGCAGGGTCAGGTTGTAGTGGGTCTTGATGCAATCCTTGTAATAGCGGAAATACTCCGCCCGCTCCCACTGGTCCCAGTCAATTTTGTGAAACGCCATTTTTGCTCCTTCTTCTGCCCGTCACAGTTCCCACACGCCGCCGGTGGTCAGGGCCTCCAGCCGGTCGCCCAGCACTTCCTTCAGCACCCCGTAGGCCTCGGCCCCGGTGCAGTGGCCGGTGAGATACCGGCAGGGCAGGCTGGCCAGGTACTCCCCCAGCTGCCGCACCTGGGGAGCAGGCACGCTGCGGCCGGTGCCCGGGCTGAGCAGGTGGAAGCCGCCCACCACCGCATCCGGCCAGCCGCCGGTGAGCTGGCGGTACCGATCCAGGATGTTGGCTACCCCGTTGTGGCTGCACCCGGCAATGAGGATCCGCTTTTCCCCTTCGGTGACGATCAGGTCCTGCTCGTGGGTGAAATCGTCCGGCACCAGGGCGCCGGCCTCCTCCTTCATCAGGTTAGAGTTGGAGTCGCTCCAGAATCGCCGCCCCTCCACCCGGGAAAAGAGGGTCAGTTCTTCGTCGATCTTCTCCTCGTCCCCGGTGAACACCAGCCGCTCCCGGGGCAGCCGGTCGGCCTCCACCCCTGCCTGGGCCAGGCCCTGGGGCTTCTGGGAAAAATGCGGTTCCAGAGCCTGGGGCCGCAGGTAGAGCCTGGCCTTTTGGTTCAGCTCCAGAAAGCGCACCATGCCGCCCCCGTGGTCCCGGTGCCCGTGGGAGAGGATGGCCAGATCCACCCCGGCCAGGTCTATCCCCAGGGCCTTGGCGTTCTCCTCGAACAGATTGGTGGTGCCGGCGTCAAACAGCACCCTGTGACGGCCGGTCTCCAGATAGAGGCTCAGGCCATGCTCCCCCGCAAGGCCCGGACGGGTACAGGTGTTTTCCACCAGGACAGTCAGTTTCATGGCTTTTTCCTCTCTTCCTCCGGCTCACAGCTGGCCAGCAGTTTTTCGTATACCTGGGGCAGGCGGCGGTCCAGCCGTACCGGGCGGAAGGTCTTGGCGTCCACCCAGGCATGGCGGGTAAAGCCGGTGTTCAGGGGCTTCTCCTCCCCTTTCTTGAACACCCGGTAGCGGTACTCAAACTGGACCGGCGTACACTTTACCAGGCGGCACTCCACCAGCAGCTGGTCCTCATAGGTACAGCTGGACAGATACCGGCAGCCGCATTCCAGCAGGGGCGACATCACCCCCATCTTCTCGATCTCGCTGTAGGGGATTCCCACCTGATCGGAAAACAGGGTGCGGGCCTCCTCGTACCATACCAGATAATTTTTGTGGTGGACGATGCCCATGCGGTCGGTCTCCGCATAGCGCACCTTCACCGGCAGGGTGACGGTCATATGGAAAAGCCTCCTTTTCTGTGCTACAATCAAGTATAACACATCCGGGGCCATAATTCTGCCCCGCCGAAGGAGAGAATCGCACCATGAGCAGAGAAATTCCGGACAGCCAGGTGGATCTGTGCGGGGAGCTGGGCCACGAGGAGGAGGACCGCTTCACCCCTCTTGGGCTGGATGCCCCCTTCGGATTTTCCTGCCGGGGATGTGCCGACTGCTGCAAGGACCGGCAGGACATCGTCCTCTCCGGGTATGACCTGTACCGGCTTTGCGCCCGGCTGAGCCTGCCGCCCCAGGTGGTGATCAGCGGCTTTTGCCGGCTGTATATGGGCTCGGTGAGCCTGATGCCGGTAGTGCGGCTTCGACCCCGGCAGGATGCCGGCGGCAACTGCCCCTTTTTGCATCAGGACCGCTGCTCGGTGCACGAGGCCCGGCCCCTGGTCTGCGCCCTCTATCCCCTGGGGCAGACCATTGAGGAAGATGGCCGGGTGTGGTATTTCTGTCAGGACGAGAGCTGCGGCCTCCATGAGGGCACCGGCTCTCTGGGGGATTTTCTGAAACATTCCGGGATTCTGGAACGGGAACAGCAGGATGTTGAGTGGGCCTGGCTGAACCTGGACCTCTCCCGCCGGGTGCGCAGGGCTGCGTCCCGGGTGCAGCGCATCCGGCTCAAGCTGGCCCAGCGCAAGATCTGCCACGCCCTGTATCTGGATTATGACCCCTCCCGGCCCTATGTCCCCCAATTGCGGGAAAATCTGGCCCGGCTGAGGCCCGCCCTGACCCGGCTGCTGGGGGAGGAGCGATAAAAAGAGCGGCACGACGGAAGGCGCGTGCCGCTCTTTTTTGCTCTTTAAGGCTCAAGAGGCAGGCTTTTGCCAAATTGGTAAAGCTCCTGCCGCTTCTGGGCCGCCTTATCCTTCCACTCGCAGAAGGTGTAAACGCCCATGTCTTCCAGGCCCAGATATTCCAGGAAGGATCGCCGGTACTCGTACCGGGCCCCCTCATACACATCCTCATCCCCGGAGGAAAGGATCAGGGCCGCCCGCTTCAGGCACCGGGGCCGGTCCAAGGCGTAGATCCGATTGAGGGCACACTGGAGCTGCCCGCTGAAATTGTGGTAGTAAATAGGCGAAGCCAGCACCAGCATCTCCGCCTCGTCCAGCAGCGGATACAGCTTTTGCATATCGTCCTGTTGGACACACTGCCTCTGGTGGCCGCTGTCCTCCTGGTGGCAGTGCTCACAGGCGCGGCAGCCCCCGATCTGCATCTGACAGACCGGGATCACCTGCACCGAATGGCCCTTTTCCCGGGCGCCCCGGGCAAAGCTGGCCGTCAGGCCGGCGGTGTTGCCGTTCGGGCGGGGGCTGCCGTTCAAAACCAGAATCTTCACTCTTCACCCCTCCAGTCGAAAGGCAACCGTCACATCGCCGCTGCCCAGGGCCTCTTCCCAGCCGGTGAGGGTTTCCACCCGGCCCAGCCGGGTATAGGCCCAGCGGTTGGAGCCGTAGAACAGCACGATCTGATCCCCCTGGTAGAGTACGATATCCCCCGGCTGGGTGGTGGTCTGCTGGTCTTGTGCCGGCAAGCTTTGGCCCAGGGGGCCTACCTTTTCAAAGCCGGAATAATCCTGCAATGAAAGGGTAAGGGGGCCCTCCCCTGCCAGCTCCATCAGAGCCCGGGCCGCCTCGGTGTCAGCGGGCAGCACGGTGAATACTTCCCCGTTCACCTTAAGGCTCAGTGTCATCTCTTTGCTCTCCTCCTCTTGCGTTTCTTGCTCGGATACGGCGGCACTCAGCGATGAATCGGCACTCTCCGCCGGCACAGAGCTGCCGGAGGAAGCCGGCCCGCTGGCCGGCGCCTGCGAAGAGGGCGAAGCCCCGCTGCACCCTGCCATCGCCAGCATTCCTGCCGCCAAAAGACATACAAACCATGGTTTCACAGTTCTGTTCTCCTTTTCTCACAGGAAAGCGCCGTTGCACACCTGCAATACCTGGCCCTTCACATGGCGGCCCATCTTGCTGGCCAGGTACAGGCAGGCATAGGCCTGGTCCAGAGGGTCACACTCCGGGCCGGGGAAGTAGACGAAGTGGCCGCTGTACTCCAGCATCTTGGCGCCGCCGGGCTGCTGACCCGCCCGGTTAGCCAGATGGGCCGGGGTGACGGTGGCGCCGGGAGCCACCGCGTTGCATCGGATATCGGTGTCGATCAAACGCATGGCCACGTTCTTGGTGAGGGTATTCAAGGCCCCCTTGGTGGCCGTGTAGGCGGCGCCGCAGAAAGGCCGGGTGCCGTTCACCGAGGAGATGTTGATGATGACCCCCTCATTTTTGGGCATGAAGATTTTCAGGGCCTCCCGGATGTAGCGCATGGGCCCCACCAGATTGATGTCGGTGACCTGGTGGACCCAGTCATCATCGGTCTCGTCGATCATCTTCTGCTCGCCGATGCCCGCATTGTTGATGAGGATATCCACGGTGCCGAACTCCCGCAGGGCAGTCTCAAACACCGCCTTGGTGTCCTCCTCAGAGGTGACATCCGCTACCACCCCGATGGCCCGGCCGCCCTGGGCCCGGATTTTCTCCACCACGGCGTCCAGTTTTTCTCTGCCCCGGGCGGTGAGCACCACCGCCGCGCCCTCCTGGGCAAACACTTCGGCCATGGCCTGGCCCATCCCATAGCTGGCGCCGGTGATGATGGCCACCTGACCTTTCAGCATCTGTGCATCCATATTCTTTTCTCCTTTGTGCTGCTTTTTGATTGCCTTGGCGGGCTGGTCCGGCTTTTTCGGCACTGCTGCCCGCCTTTATTTCTGTCTCTACTCTATCACCGGCCAGATAAGATAACAAATACCTTGTTTATATGTTTATCTATAATTGATACCTATAGAATTTTCTGTTACAATTCACTTATAGACAACGCGGAGGCATCCGCCCTCTGTTTTCAAGGAGAAAGCCATGGAACTGCGCGTGCTGCAATATTTTCTGGCGGTTGCCCGGGAAAAGAACATCTCTGCGGCGGCGGCCTCCCTGCACCTGTCCCAGCCCACCCTCTCCACTCAGCTGCGCCAGATGGAGGAGGAGCTGGGCAAGCAGCTGCTCATCCGGGGCGCCAAGGGTAGCCGCCGGGTACAGCTCACCGACGAGGGGCTCATTGTCCGCCGCCGGGCGGAAGAGATTCTGTCCCTGGTGCAGAAGATGGAGAGCGAGGTTGCTCTGAGTGATGAGGCTGTGGAGGGCGAGGTGTATATCGGGGCCGGAGAGACAGACTCCATCCGCCTGCTTGCCCGCGCCGCCCGGCGTCTGGAGGGCCGGGGCCACCAGATCCGCTATCATATTGCCAGCGGCAACGCGGGATTTGTGCTGGAACAGCTGGACAAAGGGCTCATCGATCTGGGCCTGGTGTACACCCAGGTGGACCCGCAGAAATACGAGTCCATCCAGCTGCCCCTGGGAGATCGGATGGGGGTGCTGATGCGGCGGGATGATCCTCTGGCCCGCAAAGAGGCGATCTGCCCCCAGGACCTGTGGAAGCGGCGGCTGATCCTCTCCCATCAGCAGGGCACCGAGGAACAGATTTCCGGCTGGCTGAGGCGGAATGTGACCAGACTCCAGGTGGTGGCCACCTACAACCTGGTTTTCAACGCCTCTCTTCTGGTGGACGAAGGGTTTGGAATCGCGGTCTGTCTGGACAAGCTCATCCACACCGAGGGCAGCAATCTCTGTTTCCGCCCGCTGGAGCCGCCCTTTGAGCTGACAGCCCGCCTGGTGTGGAAAATATACCAGGTATTTTCCAAGGCCACCGAAAAATTCGTGGAGGAGATGCGGGCCGAACTGGGGGCTCAGCCCTGACGCCGGCAGGTTCCCGGCCTCTCTACGGGTGACTTTTGGCCGGGTGCTGCTTTGAGATACTGCTCTTTCTCCTCCGACATCCCATCCCGCTCGGATGGGATGGGCTTAAACCCAAAAGGCCGGGGCAGCCTTCTCGCGGGAAGGCCGCCCCGGCCCTTGGCTTCACTTTGCAAAAACAAAAAGCTCCGAATCTGAAATCAGATTCGGAGCTTTTGTGGTGGAGTACGGGGCCGAGAATCTACCCCGAAGGCTGCGACATCATCAGCCTGGCTCGCGGTTTTAAGTTTTCATCTCATGGCTCAGGCGATTCAAATATGCCGCACACTGATCTGTCACCTTAAGAGATTCTGTATATCGGTGCTTCTTTAAGAGCTCGTACAAATCCCCTTTGTAGCCTGGTGCGCAAAGCTCTATCGCTCGTTTATATGCTGCTTTTGCTTTGTCCTTTTGAGCATAATGCAAACAAATGATTATTTCGGCAACCGCCGAGCGAAATCTATGGCCAAGAAAAGCCCGGGCAAATTTGCTGTCCTCGAGGGCAATATTATAATATTTCTCCAGTTCGGGCGAATACTGAAAATCATCCATGTGGAGCTTCACCCAAAACAGATCCAAGGCCAGACTTTGCTGGTAAGAAGCGAAGTTGCGGGGATCCAGGGAAGTCTCAAGGATATTTTCGGCCTTTCGGTATGCCTCATAAGCCTCTTGAAAAACCTCGGCTTTTTGATATATCGTTCCCATGGATAAATAGCAGCTGTATTTGCTGAACCAACTATCAGGGGGATAGGTTTCCATGCCAAAGACAACCAAATCTATGGCTTGTTTATAATTTGCTTTGGGGAATCGCTGTGCTGTTATATAACAATGTTGCAGCTTCAAAAAGTTGTCGTGGACCCGTCTGAGCAGTTTTTCCAACTCTGTGAAATCCTCACTGCACATCCCGTTGGCTATAAGTTTGTTTTCAAACTCTTCTATTTTTGTCATGATAATTTACCCGCTCATCGAGATTGCCAGAATGTCTCGTGAACCATCCGTTGGTATTCAATATCGTCCGGGTTGTTCGCGTCGAAGGCTGAAAGCCTAAGGCACAAAACTCCGTTCTTATAACTGGCCTCGGGAAAATGTTCTACAACCGCATTGATCCTTTCTTCAAAAACAGGAGCGAAGCATGGTAATATAATCTATATCCTGTCTGTACCCATATATTGTTGCTATCCCATTAGAAATGGTTCCAGGGACACGGATTTTTCTGAGCTCTTGTAGCACAAACTCCCGATTTTGCTCAGTCAGTTCAATCTGCAAATAATCGATGTGCCTCCAATTTCTCGGCTCACATCCGAAATGAGTCCACGACCCATCCCAATTACTGATAAGCCCGGTTTCCAAATCTTTTGTGCGCCAACGAACCAGCGGAATATTTCCGTCACATTCGTTCTGATAGAACACCGTAAATATTTCATTCCACTTTGTGCTGTTCAATGGATTTCCTCCCGGTTCATCTCAGCTGCTCTTTGAAAAGGATCACAGAACAATGCGTTTTTCATAATCATCGAGCGGGCGAATTCCCAGATTTGTGAGATGATTCTTTTTGACAAAATCCACAAACGCTTCTGACAAATACAGAGCATTACCGGTTGTGTAGAGCTTAAAAATGTCCTCTCCGTCATAGCATTCTTCATTGAGGACCATCCGCTTTATCCCGTTTATTGTTCTCCGTTGGGGATCACAAAGTGGACAAAAATGCTCGTGCTCGGTCTTTCCAAATTCCAGTTCAGACTCTTGGTAGTTGATGGACATTTTGCTTCTCATCACCGTAAGAGTGTAGTATTTGTGATTGAGCGTGGCAGTCTTTCGGATGCGATAGTGTTCGATCTCCTCAAATCCCAAGATTCCCTTTAAGCCAGAGCTTTTATACAGCTCTACAAATCGTTCAGAAACCGCAGGGTATGGCGTTGTAAATAAGAAATCCGGGAAACGGGTTCCATTGATTGCCAGTGTTCTGGGGTGCTCCCAATAACGACCACCAATATGGCTTGCGCACAAAGGACAGTTGTCATGTTCAGTAGAGATATAAGACGGTTTGTATGGCCCACATGTGGCGAATTTTCCATTTGCAGGCCAACTTAGTCTGTAGAACATAGCAAACGCTCCCTTCTGAATTCGATTGCAGAAAGCGGGAACCAATTATCGTCCTCTGCAAAGAGCCAAGCAGCTCTGCGTTGTACTCAGTATACCATTTTGTTATTAGACGCACAACGAAATATGTGCAGATAGAACAAAAGCTCTCTCTCAAAATGCAAAAAGCGGCTGAATGTCTCGCAGGACACTCAGCCGCTTTTCCGTGTTTATACTATATAAAAAACAAATCCGAACCCATCACCAATCGGCATAAGGTTCGGATTTGTTCTGTATGGTGGAGACTTAGGGACTCGAACCCCAGACCCCCTGCGTGTGATGCAGGTGCTCTAACCAGCTGAGCTAAGCCTCCGCAACGAAAATTATTTTATCACAGCTTTCCCCAGAATGCAAGAGGTTTTTGAAAAAATCTCAAAAAATTTCCACAGGCGGCAAAAAGAGCGGGCGCCCTGCCGGCGCCCGCCCCCGGTTTTCAGCCGTATTTCGCGTTTTTCAGCCCAGAAGCTCCTTGAAATTGAAGGTCTCCACCGCCGGGCCCTCTTTCAGATAATCCCGGCCCAGGTACAGCCCCAGCACCCGGATCAGCGCGTCCAGATAGGGGGTATCCACCCCGTATACATCGCCCAGCCGCACCAGAGGCACCAGGCCGTAGGGCAGATCCTCATCCAGGTAGCGGTGTTTCAGGCTCTTGGGGCCAGGGGTGGCCTCATAGGCCTTGTTCTCCTTCAGGGCCCCGTACACACTGGTCTTTTTATCCGGCCAGAAGCTGTTCAGGATATCCAGCACCGAAATGCTCTTGACTCCCACAGCTTCGGCCACCGCGCAGCGTTCTGCGTCGATGTGCTCGATATACTCCACCGTCTTCTGGGGCAGGGCGGTGCCAAAAAGAGTGTAGTCCTCCCCGTTTTCCAGCCGGGTAATGTTGAAGGTGGCAATGGGGCCGTGCACCACCGGGTTGGAGCCGTTCAGAGAGGTGTCCACCACATTGCTGCCGGGGGTCAGCTGGGGGAAGGCCTCCTTCAGGGTCTGCATCACTTCGCCGGTGCGGGCCGTCTCGGTGCAGGCCAGGGCAATGCCCTGCTTGATGGTCCGCACATTCACCGAAACCGGCGTGGGCGAAGCGCACAAAAACAGCTGGGCGCCGGTCTCGCAGATGGCCACCTTTTTCTCCTTGGCCTCCTGGCCCAGGATGGCCGCAAACTCGGCGGCGCCCCAGTTGCCGTTGAAAATCAGAATGATCTGGCCGGGCTGCAAAAGGCCTTTCAGGGCCTGAGCTACCGGCGCATGCCCGGAGGCCACCGTCTGCACCAGGATCACCTGGGCATCCCGCACCGCCTCGGCCAGATCACTGGTGGCCTTCACCTCAAAGTGACCTTCCACCGCGCCCTGGGCGCTCAGGCCCTCCTGGCACAGCTGCTGGGCCAGCTGGGGATTGCGGCAGTAGAGCACGACTTCCTGCCCTTCCTTTTTCAGATACGCGGCCACCGCCTTGCCGGTATTGCCCGCACCGATCACGGCAAATCTCATATGTACAGCTTCCTTTCTCTTTGATCTTGCTTTGTTGCCTTTATGGGCTCTGAGTATATTATACAAAATTTGGGGCGGTTTGTCTGCTTTCTGCACTCAAAAAGGGGAAATGTCCCACGGGACATTTCCCCTTCCGCCTTTACGGGCACTCTCCACATTCCCGGGCATGCCGGCGAAGCTCCTCCGGGTCCTTGCGGTGGTAGCCGTGCCGGCGTGCCACGCAGAACAGCTCGGTGCCGCCCAATTTCTCGGCGGCGGTCTGCTGGCCGCTGGCCACCCGGATCACCAAATCCAGCAATTCCGCTCCCAGCTCATCCAGCGTTTTTTCTCCGCTGATCACGCCGCTGGCGTCGAAATCGAAGCACTCCCGCATGCTGGCATAGGTTTTATAGTTGCCGGTGATCTTCAGCACCGGCGCCAGCGGGTGCCCGGTGGCATGGCCGCGCCCGGTGGTAAAAGCCACTACCTGGCAGCCGCAGCCGATCATGCCGGTGACAACCTCGCCGTCCTGGCTCTCGTAGTCCATCAGGAACAGCCCTTTCTGATCTTTGCGGGGCGGGACCGCATAGGGCAGCACATCCTGGATAGGCGCGGTGCCGGATTTGTGGATGCCGCCCAGCGCCTTTTCCACCACGCTGCTGACCCCGCCGTCAAAGTTGCCCCGGCTGATCAGGTGGTTCCGATTGGCCGGCAGGCTGAAATCCAGCCCGCCCCGCAGCACATCCTCAATTTCATAGATGGCGTCATAGATTTTTTGTGCCACCTGGGGGTTGACCGCCCGCTTTGCCAGGTATTTTTCGGTGCCCAGCAGCTCATTCAGCTCGCTGAGAATGGCGCTGCCTCCCTCGGCAATCACTTTATCCACCATCTTGCCCACTGCCGGATTGGCGGCCAGGCCGCTGGTGGCGTCGGTACCGCCGCACTTGGTGGCGATCATCAGCTCTCCCAACGGGCATTCCACCCGCTGCTGCCGGGTCAGCTGCTCGGCAAATTTTTTGCCGGCCTCCACCGCCCGGGCCACCGTGTTGGTCACACCGCCCTCTTCCTGGATGACAAACTTTGCCACAGGTTTGCCGGTAGCCTTGATGGCATCGTACAGCTCCTGCGGGTCAAATCGCTCACAGCCCAGCCCGATTACCAGCACTGCCCCCGCATTGGGATGGCAGCCCATGGCCTTGAGGGTGCGGGCGGTCAGCTCCAGGTCCAGCCCCACCTGGGAACAGCCCACGCAGTGGGGCAGGGCCACCGCCCCCGGGATCCGGGCCGCTATCTTTTGAGCGGTGGTATTGGCGCAGAAAACCGAGGGGATCACCGCCAGGTAGTTTCGGGTGCCCACCCTGCCATCCGGGCGGCGATACCCCATAAATGTATATCCCAATTCTTTCTCTCCTTTATGTGCAGTGTTCTCTTATTTTTTTCCCCGGTCACAGTCCATGTTGTGGTTGTGGATCCAGGTGCCCTTGGGGGCATCGGCGAGCATATACCCGATCTCCTCCCCGTACTTGTACACCGGGTCGCCTTTTTTCAGATCTTTGATACAGGCTTTGTGGGCAAATTCGATATCTTCCAGCAATGTGATCGTCTCACCCGCCGGGGTCTTGACGGTATCTCCTTTTTGGGCGTCTTCCAGCAGGCAGACCACCGAATCGGCCGGGTTGATCATCAAACTTCTTCTGAGCATGGAACCGTTCCCTTTCTTCGCATTTTCTATCCCAAAGCAGGCCTTTTACCATTATAATCCTGCAAAGGCCGGAATCAAGCTATGCGGTATCCTCTCAGCACACGCCCATGGAGCCCAGAATGATTGCCAGAACAGCACCGCTCATGGTGATGGCAATATTCACCACCGCCACATCCTTGTAGGAATCCTTGTGGGTCAGCCCGCATACCGCGAACATGGTCATGACCGCACCGCACCAGGGCATGGAATCCAGGCCGTTGGCAGAGATTGCCGCCACCCGGTGCAGGATTTCGGGGTTGATCCCGGTGGCCAGCAGCCGGTCAGACAGGGTGGTCAGCGCAATGCTCAGACCGCCGGAGGCGGAACCCGTCACGCCGGCCAGCACATTGATGGAGATGAATTCATAGACAAGACCGTTGCCCTGCGACAGTTTGTCAATGGCCTCGGTGATGATGGTAAAGGCAGCAGACGCCTTGATCACCGCACCCATGCCCACTGTGAGCGAGGTGTTCATGATGGCGGCAGTGGAGTTCAGCGCGCCCTGGTTGATGGTCTCTTTGAAATTCCCCTTCAGCCGGGGGAAGAAGAGCGCGATCGCCAGAAGAATACCGATCAACAGGCAGACCATCGTATCCCAGCCCACAAAGATGATGGTGCAGATCACCACCACCAGGGGCAAAAGGGAGGAAATGATATGGGGCAGCTGCTGATTTTTGTTGGCCTCCATGATGGCCAGGTCCTTCTCATTGGGTACAAAGTGTTCCAGCCGGGCCTTTGCCTGGCGGGCTCTCCAGTTCATATACAGGACACTGGTCACCAGAATGTAGGCGGCCACAATCAGGCCCAAAACAGGGGCAGCCGTGGGTGTAGTGCCAAAATAGGTAGTGGGCAGCACGTTTTGGTTCTGAGGAGAGCCGGGCAGGGCAATCGCCGTAAAGCTGAACGCGCCGGTGGCGATACAGCCGGGCAGCAGCCTTTTGGGCAGGTCCGCCTCCTGGAAAAGCCCCACCGCAAAGGGATACATTACAAAAACCACCACAAACAGGCTGATGCCGCCGTATGTCATCAGACTGGTGGCCAGAATCACCGCCAGACAGGCATTGTGGGCGCCGATCACCCGGGTCACCGAGTGGGCAATCGAAGCCGCGGCGCCGGAGGTTTCCATAATCCTGCCGAACAGCGCCCCCAGCATGAACAGCCCGAACCATTGGGCCAAGTATTCCCCGGTGCCGGGCAAAAAGCTGTCCACGATGGCGCTGAGAGGATTCATCCCCGACGTAACCGCCACAATCAGAGCGCACAGGGGAGCAGAGATGTAGATGCTCCATCCTTTCATGCACATGTAGCCCAGCAGCAAAAATGCCACCACAATTCCCAGAATCATCACTACGGTACTCATGTCTTCCTCCTTTTTGCTTTTTTGGGTTTTCGGTCAGCGGCACCGCAGGTGATACGTGCCGTTGTCTCCGTCTGTACAGCCTCGGGGCAAAAAGATCTCCAGGCTCAGCTCCTCTTGGGGGATGACCTTCCCCTCTCGGATCAGCAGATAGCCGTCATGGCCCGGCAATACCTTATAAGCCATTTTTTTGATGCGCCGGATGCTCTCGGTGCTGGCCTTCTGGTCCACATACTGATCGGAAAATTCCAGTTCCAGCTCACTGCGGTTTTTCACCGAATCTCCGGCCAGCACCAGGATTCCCTGTTCCTGCTCGATAGCCAGGGCCATCTGCCCGGGGGTATGCCCCGGCACCCAGAGCGCCCGCATACCCGGGAAAATCTCCTCGTCGTCCTCCACCAGTCTCACATTGCGCTGATTCTGAAGATACAGGATGCTCTCCAGGGGGGTCCACTCATCCCGCTGGGTGGTGGCGTATTCCCATTCCCTTTTCCCGCAAAGAATCTGCGCATTGGGGAAACAGGCCACATTGTTCAGATGGTCATAATGCAGGTGACTGAGGAAGATCGTGTCGATCTCACCGGGATCGACCTTGAGATCCTGCAAGGACTTCTGCAGGATCTTGATCACCCCATGAGCGCCGGTATCAAACAAAATTTTTCTGCCTTGCGTCTGGATCAACACACAGGTGCTCAGGCCCAGGGCGCCTGCGCTGGATTTGCCGGGAAACACTTTGGTCAACAGATCGATTTTCATAGCGCCTTTTCCTTTCTCTCTCGGGGGCATCCGCAATCCGCCCCTTTGTATGTTCATATTATATACATACAGCCTTTCCCCAACAAGAATTTTTGAGGCCGTTTTTGTATTATTTTTATACATTTTATATATTTATGTGTTTTATTTTCATTCAATTTATGATATAATCTATGTACTGTATAAATTTCATACATATCAAAGGAGATGTTTTTTTGGCGCTGTTTCCCAAATTTCGAATTCTGGCCATCACCCCCTATCCCGGCCTGGAGCGCATCATCCAACAGCTGGCAGCCCAGCGTCCTGAGCTGGAACTGATCACGGCCGTGGCCAGCCTGCCTACCTGGCGGCAGGCATTGCAGAGCGTCCCCTCCTCTTCTTATGATGTGATCATTTCCCGGGGCGGCACCGCGCGCGCCCTGCGCCAGGCTGCGGATGTGCCGGTGGTGGAGATCGGCGTATCCATTTACGACATGCTTTGCAGCCTGAAAAACGCCCAGAACTACACCGGCAAGTTTGCGGTGATGGGCCATCCCAATATCACCGAATGTGCCATGCAGCTCTCGGAACTGATGCAATATGATGTCACGGTCTGCACCATCCACAATGACAGCGACATCAAAAAGGAACTTCTGCGGCTGAAGGGCGAGGGCTGCAACATGATCCTCTGTGACAACATCTCCCAGCACAATGCCGAAGAGCTGGGGCTGAATTCCATGCTGATCACCTCAGGCGAAAAAAGTGTTTCGGACGCATTGGATGAGGCTGTGCGAATCATCAAAGCCCAAAAACGCTTTTCTTACCAAGACGAGCTGTATCGCCAGCTTTTCGCCATACAGTGGGATGAGCTGGCCGTGTTCGGCCCGGATGGAAATCTGCAATACGCCACCCTGCCCCAGGACGAGGAACACGCGCCTTTTTTGGAAATGCTCCGCTCCCATCTCTCCTGTGCGCAGCAGCTTCCCTTTGAGGCCGAGTGGGAGTGGAACGGGACCTACTGGCAGGTATCCGGCCGGCCGGTGCGCACCGAACAGGGCACAGCGTCGGCTCTGTGCCTGAAAAAGCACAGCCGCTCCCTGCTGATCCAGGAAAAAGGGATCTCCATGCTGGGCTGCCGGGACTTTCAGAGCATCGATTTACAGCTGGCGCCCGGCCCCATCTGCGTGGGCGAACTGGGCGAGGCCATTGCCGCCTGTGCCGCCGCCCCCTTCCCCGTCCTGATTCTGGGGGAAGAGGGCACCGGCAAGGACCGGGTGGCTCTTCAGCTGTGCAAAAGCGGCTCTTCCCGGTCGGCCCTGGTCACCCTGGACTGTCAAGTGATCTGTGAAAAGCGGTGGAAACAGCTGCTTTCCAGTGAGGATTCCCCCTTCTTGCGTTCCGGGCTGGGCTTTTACATCAAAAACGTGAATTTTCTCTCCTCCGAACAGGCCCATTCTCTTTTTGAGTACATGGAGAACACCCGGCTTGACCGGCGCACCCGAATGATCTTTTCCGCCCTTCTGGACGGTTCCCACAGCGAAAACGACTATGCCTGCCGGTATCTGAAAAACCATTTTTCCACCCTGCTGCTGCGCATCCCGCCCTTGCGCCAAAGGCAGGAAGACATCCCCAACCTGCTGGCACTGTATGTGAACCAGCTGAACGTCTCCCTGGGCAAGCAGGTGGTGGGCTTTACTCCCGGTGCTCTTCGCCGGATGGTGGAATTCGACTGGTCCGGCAACCTCACCCAGCTCAACCGGGTAGCCCGGGCTCTGGTGGTGGAGGCCCGCACCCCCTACATCGGGGAGGAGCAGGTAGACCGACTGCTGCGCCAGGAGGCTCCCGGACCCGGTACGGCCTCCCAGCCGGGCCGGGCAGTCCTGGATTTGCGCAAACCGCTCAGCGAGATTCAGTACGACGTGATCCGCCTGGTGCTCCAGGAAGAGGGAGGCAACCAGAGCCGCAGCGCCGCCCGGCTGGGCATCAGCCGCTCCACCCTGTGGAATGCCCTAAAAAAGCACGTTTAATCCGTTCTTTTTTGGCAGTCGTTCGGCTTGACTTACCTCTTTTTACCGTGGTATAGTAAAAAAGAGGCAAGGCCTTTTTCCCCGCGGTACCGTACCTGCCGCCGGGGCCCTCTTGCCCGCCCGATTTTTTGTGACCCCCTGCGGAAAAAGTATCCCTTTTTTCGCAGGTTTTTATTGCCCCGCAATAAGGGCCAACCTATTCTTACCGAAAGGAGCTGAACATTCTTGGACGCCGATCCCGGACGAAGTAGAATGATTTAGCTGCAAAAAGCGTGCGCCTCTGCCGGCACCCGCTTTCTGCGGCGTGTCAAGGAGGTACACCATATGATCAAAATTTATAAGACCTTTGAGGGGGAGACCCGCGCCATCGAGAAGCCGGAGAAGGATTGCTGGATCAATCTGATCAAGCCCATCGAGCCGGAGCTGGCCACCATCAGCCGCCGCTACAGCATCGACCCGGACGATCTGCGGGCCGCCCTGGACGAGGAGGAGCGGTCCCGCCTGTCGGTGGAGGACAATTACACCCTGATTCTGGTGGATATTCCCACGGTGGAGGAGCGCAACGGCAAGAACTGGTATGTAACCATCCCGCTGGGTATCCTGCTCACCCAGGAGGCGGTGATCACCGTCTGCCTGGAAGACACCCCGGTGCTGGACTTCTTCAAGGGCAAAAAAGAGCGGATCTTCAGCACCCACATGAAGACCCGGCTTATTTTGCAGATTCTGTATCGCAACGCCACCCGGTATTTGCAGTACCTGCGCCTGATCGACCGGCAGAGCAATGTGGTGGAGCGCAAACTCCACGCCTCTTCCCAAAACCGGGAGCTCATTGAGCTGATGGAGCTGGAAAAGAGCCTGGTCTACTTTACCACCTCCCTGCGCTCCAACGAGGTGGTGCTGGAGAAATTGCTCAAGACTGATCGGATCGAGCAATACCCCGAGGATGCCGACCTGCTGGAAGATGTCATCGTGGAAAACCGCCAGGCCATCGAGATGGCCAACATCTACAGCGGCATTCTCAGCGGCATGATGGACGCCTACGCCTCCATTATTTCCAACAACCTGAATATTGTGATGAAGGTGCTGGCCATTGTCACCATCGTGCTGTCGGTGCCCACCATGATCTTCTCGGCCTATGGCATGAATGTCTCCACCGAGGGGATGCCCTTTTCCACCGATCCCCACGGGTTCACCATCATCCTTTGCCTGTCGCTGCTGCTCAGCATTGTGGTGTCGCTGTTCTTTGTGAGCAAAAAGAAGTGGGGAAATTTTTGATGGTATTTTTTGACGCAGAGGGCGTTTTGCCCTCTGCGTTTGTTAATATTATCATTATCTTTTGCTTATGGTTTTCGCTTTGATTTTTCTGGAATTCCAAGAAAACGCCTCTTTTTTTCTGGATTTTTTCCTTTTGTGCCCCTTTTGGTTGACTTTGATTTATAACCATTCTATAATCATATCAGCTCTTTATACCCTCTACTCTCTGTTTTGGAAAGGAAGGCACTTTCATGGCGAAAATTCTGGTAACCGAAAACGTACACCCTGTCGGGCCTGACCTGCTGCGGGCTGCCGGCCATCAGCTGGTATTTGCCGACCGGGATATGGACATCATCCGACGGGAGATCGTGGACGCCGACGCGGTGTTCGTGCGCATCATCGACCTGGATGAGGCCCTGCTCTCCACCGCCAAGAACCTGAAGGTGATCAGCAAACACGGCGTGGGCTATGACAACATCGACATCGAGTACTGCAAGCGCCGGAGCATCCCGGTGACCCTGGCCGTGGGGTCCAACAGCCAGAGCGTGGCCGAGCACACCTTTGCACTGATGATGGCCCTGGCCAAGAATCTGATCCCGGTGAGCCGGGCCTATGCCCAGATCGGCTTTGCCGCCAAGAACAGCGCCCCCGGCATGGAGGTGGCAGGCAAGACGGTGGGCATCATCGGCCTGGGCCATATCGGCACCCGTTTTGCCCACATGTGCGCGGGCGGCTTCGGGATGAAGGTGCTGGCCTATGACCCCTACATCCAGTCGGCCCCCGAAGGGGTAGAGCTCACCTATGATCTGGAAGGGCTTTTGCGCCAGAGCGACGTGGTCTCCCTCCACTGCAACCTCACCGACGAGACCCGCCACATCCTCAACCGGGAGCGGATCGCCCTCATGAAGCCCACCGCCATCCTGCTCAACTGCGCCCGCGGCCCCATGGTGGAGCAGGACGCCCTGGTAGATGCCCTGCAAAGCGGCCGGCTGGCCGGCGCCGGGCTGGACGTGACCGATCCCGAGCCGGTGCCCGAGGGCAGCCCCCTGTTTGAGATTCCCAACCTGATCATCACCCCCCACTACGCCCCCACCACCCGGGAGGCCTCCATCCGGGTGTCGGAGATCGGCTGCCAGAACATCCTGGATGTGTTTGCCGGCAAGGACCCGGAGGGCCGTCTGGTCTGAATTCCGGGCCTTGACAGGGGTCGAAAAAAACTCGAAAAAAGGCCTTGACTTTCCCTTTTGGGCGGCTATAATAAGGGGTACAAAAGGCCACGAAGGAGACCGAAACCATCTTTTCCCGCCCGTTCAGAGAGAAGCGCCCCGGCTGCAAGCGTTTCCCGGCGGTCATGGCGGACACCGCTCCCGAGCCGCGGCATGAAAAGCCTTTGGGCACAAATGCCGCCGCCCTGCCCCCGTTACCGGGCCATGAGTCAAAATCAAGGTGGAACCGTGCTTACAACAGCACCCTTGGAATTTTTCCGGGGGTGCTTTTTTGTACCCCTCACACAAGAGAAGGAGTGTATTTATGAAGATCATCTACAAAGACGGCACCGTCAAGGAGTGCCCCGCAGAGGAACAGCTCCATGTGATCCGCCACACCGCCGCCCATGTGATGGCCCAGGCCATCAAGCGGCTGTTCCCCGAGGCGGATTTTGCCTACGGGCCGGCCACTGAAAACGGCTTTTACTACGATGTGGACCTGGGCGAGCGCAAGCTCACCGATGAGGACCTGGCCGCCATCGAAAAAGAGATGAAGAAGATCGTCAAGGAGAACCTGCCCATCAAGCCCTTCATCCTTCCCCGGGAAGAGGCTGTCAAGCTGATGGAAGAGCGGGGCGAGAAGTACAAGGTGGAGCACATCGGGGATCTGCCCGAGGACGCCGAGATCAGCTTCTACCAGCAGGGCGAGTACATCGACATGTGCGTGGGCCCTCACCTCACCTACACCAAGGCCCTGAAGGCCTTTAAGATCACCCAGCAGTCCGGCGCATACTGGAAGGGCGACAAGAACAACAAGATGCTCACCCGCATCAACGGCATCGCCTTTGCCAGCCAGGAGGAGCTGGACGCTCACCTGAAGCTGATGGAAGAGGCCGCCCGCCGGGATCATCGGAAGATTGGCAAGGAGATGGGCCTGTTCATGCTGTGCGACGAGGGCCCGGGCTTCCCCTTCTTTTTGCCCAACGGCATGATCCTGAAAAATGCCCTGGTGGACTACTGGCGCGAGCTGCACACCGCCAACGGCTATGTGGAAGTCTCCACTCCCCTCATTATGAACCGGCATCTGTGGGAGACCAGCGGCCACTGGGATCACTACAAGGACAACATGTACTCCACCCTCATCGACGATGAGGTGTACTGCATCAAACCCATGAACTGCCCCGGCGGCGTGATGGTCTACGCCAGCCAGCCCCACAGCTACCGGGAACTGCCCCTGCGGGTGGGTGAGCTGGGCCTGGTGCACCGGCATGAGCTTCGGGGTGCGCTGCACGGGCTGTTCCGGGTGCGCTGCTTCACCCAGGACGACGCCCACATCTTCATGCGGCGGGACCAGATCACCGACGAGATCATGGGTGTTGTACACCTGATCAACCAGGTGTACTCCAAATTCGGCTTCAAGTACTTCATTGAGCTCTCCACCCGCCCCGAGGACAGCATGGGCTCGGACGAGGACTGGGAGGATGCCACCAACGGCCTGAAGGGCGCCCTGGAAAAACTGGGTCTGCCCTACACCATCAACGAGGGCGACGGCGCCTTCTACGGCCCCAAGATCGACTTCCACCTGCAGGACAGCATCGGCCGTACCTGG
>CASFKY010000005.1 GCA_949295465.1 uncultured Oscillospiraceae bacterium | reverse complement strand
CGGCCAGCCCCGGCCCGCCAGCCAGGCCCCCGCCGCCCGGGTGCGCGCATCCTGCCCCAGCACCGCGATCTCACACTTCATCCTCCCACCGCCTTTTTCATAGCTTTTGGGCGCTTTTTCCGCGCCGGTGCCCCATCCTATGCAAAAAGGCCCCCGCCGGTGCGCCCAGGCCGCCCCCCGGATTTTGCCGCACCCCCAAAAACACAAAAAACAGCCCCCGCCCGGCAAAGGGCAGGGGCTGCTGGCTTAGGGTTTGGGGCCTGCGGGCCGCAAGGGGGCCGCCGGGCGGGGCTTTGAGCAGCCGCCCCTCCGCAAAGGCAGGGGGCCGCTCACTCCACGCTTTTCAGGGCCTGTACCATATCGATCTTGTCCAGGATCCGATTCGTCACCAGCTGCACCAGCAGGGCAAAGACCAGGGTGGCCAGGGCGGCCAGGGCATAGCTGACCGGCTCCAGCCGCACCGGCACCTGGGCGGCGGGGATGGCCAGCAGGGAGATGAGCCCCCCGGTGAGGGCCCGGCCGGCGGGCAGCCCCGCCAGGATGCCCAGCAGGGTGAGGGCCATGGTCTCCTTGTTCAGGTAGGCGTGCACCTCCCGCCGGTAAAAGCCCAGCACCTGGATGGTGGCCAGCTCCCGCCGCCGCTCGCTGATATTGGTGGTGGAGAGGGTGAACAGCACCACAAAGGCCAGCCCGGCGGCGAGGCCGGTGAGCAGAAAGACCACCGCGTTCATGATGGCAAAGTTCTTGCTGAAATCCTCCCGCTGGGACAGGGTGCTCACCACGCTGGCGGCCTCTTTTTGGCGGCGCAGCGCCTCGGCCCAGGCCCGCTGGCCTTCCCCGTCCAGGTCAAGGCGCACCAGGGCCCCGTTGGGCTGGTACTCCCCGAACATCTCCTCATACTGCCCGGCGGTGAGGTACAGGTTGTTGCCGAGGCAGTTTTCGGCCAGGGCCGCCGGGCTCACACTGGCCCCCCGCAGCCGGGAATCCCGCACCGTCACCTCCTGCCCGGCCCCGACGCCCAGGATGCGGGCGGCGTTGCGGGTGAGCAGGGGGCCATTCTCCAGCGTGAGGGGGTTGCCCTCTCCGTCCTCCAGGGTGAACCAGCCCCCGGCGTTGCCGTCGGGCAATACCATCAATTGGACGCTGGTCTCCTGGCCGCCGGCCTCCAGGGTGACGGTTTCCAGGTAGATGGGCAGCATCTCTTTCACCGCCTCGTCCGCTTCGAGCCCGGCCAGGAAGGCCTCATCGTCCTGCCCGCTGCCGGCGGCCAGGATGTCGTACTGATAATACCGGCCATATTGCAGGTCGGCCATGGCCACCACCGAGTCGTGGAGCCCCAGCCCGCAGAGCATCAGGGCGGTGCAGCCGGCGATGCCGAATACGGTCATGGCCATCCGCTTTTTGTAGCGGAAGAGGTTGCGCAGGGTGACCTTGTCCAGAAAGCGCAGCCGGTTCCAGAGGGCGGGCAGCCGCTCCAGCAGCACCCGGCTGCCGGCGGCGGGGGGCCGGGGCCGCATGAGGGCGGCCGGGCTCTGGCGCAGCTCGCCCCGGCAGGCAAGGAAGGTCGCCCCCAGAATCCCCGCCAAAAAGAGGGCCGGCCCGCCCAGCC
>CASFKY010000004.1 GCA_949295465.1 uncultured Oscillospiraceae bacterium | reverse complement strand
CGGCCCCACCGCGGTGTTCGTGGCCGCCGAATCGGGCCCGCTTTTGGGTACGCTGGCCCCGCTGCTGGGCTGTGCGGCGGTGTTCTGCGCCCTCCAGTGGCCGGGCGAGGGCTGGCGGCGCTGGCTGCCCGTTGCCCTGGCCGGGGCGGGCATCCTGGTCTGGTGCGTCCAGACCGCCCTGATGGGCCGGGCTCTCTGGGATGCGCTGGAGGTGACCGGCAGCCGGGCTGCGCTCTGTGCCGCCGGGGCGCTGCGCCTGTTCTTCACCGCCGGGGGCTTTGTGCCGGTGCTGGCGCTGGTCTTTGCCCTTCGCCGGGCCCGCCGCTGAGCGGCCCGCTGGCCGGAACCTCACAAAAACGCCGCCCCGCCCGGGACTCCCGGGCAGGGCGGCGTTTATTTTATTCAAACTCCGGGCCTCAGTCCCGCTCGATCCCCTCGTAGGTCTCGGGGCATACCTCCAGGATCTTCTCCCGCAGGGCCACGAAGTCCTCAAAGGCGGTGGGCTTCTGGCGGGGATTGCGCAAAAGGGCCGCCGGGTGCAGGGTGCCCATGAACAGCACCCCGCCCTTTTCGATGAAGGTGCCGTGCTCCTTGGTCACCGAGAAGTCGGGGCGGATCATCCGCTGGGCGGCGATGCGTCCCAGGCAGACGATGATCTTGGGGCGGATAAGGCGGAACTGCTCCCGAAGCCAGGGCATGCAGGCCTCCCACTCCTCGGGCAGGGGGTCCCGGTTCTGGGGCGGGCGGCACTTGACGATGTTGGCGATGAAGATGTTCTTTTCCCGGTCCAGGTCGATGGCCTCCAGGTACTGGTCCAGCAGCTTGCCGCTGCGGCCCACAAAGGGCAGGCCCTCCTCGTCCTCATGCTGGCCGGGGCCCTCCCCGATGAACAGCACCCGGGCATGGGGCACCCCGGTGCCGAACACCACATGGGTGCGGGTTTTGGCCAGGGCGCAGCGGTCACATTGCAGGCACTGGGCCTTCAGGGTTTCAAAATCCATAAAACGACGCTCCTTTTTAGAAAGGGGAAATATACACCATGATACCACAAAATCTTCGGATTGTCTTGAAGTTTTCGACGCCTGTGTTAAAATAGTAAGCGACAGGAATCCGAGGCAGATTTATGCCCGGTCCCCGCGGCGCACCGGCAGGCGCAAAGCAAAATAATCTGGAGGTTGATACCTATGTTCAACGCATTGATCGACAAACTGAAAGCAAATCCCCGCACCATCGTATTCACCGAGGGCACCGACCCCCGGATTCTGGAGGCTTCCGCCCGGCTGCTCTCCGGTACTTTCCTGACTCCCATCCTGGTGGGCAATGAGGAAGAAGTCCGCGCCGCCGCCGAGAAGGCCGGCTTCAACATCCGCGGCGCCGAGATCGTCGACCCCGCCAACTACCCCGAGATGGAGGCCATGGTGGCCCGCATGGTGGAGCTGCGCAAGGGCAAGATGACCGAGGAGCAGTGCCGTGAGTCCCTGAAGAAGGGCAACTACTTCGGCACCATGCTGGTGGCCATGGGCAAGGCCGACTGCCTGCTGGGCGGCGCCACCTACTCCACCGCCGACACCGTCCGTCCCGCCCTGCAGCTGGTCAAGACCAAGCCCGGCAACAAGATCGTGTCCTCCTGCTTCATCCTGGTCCGTCCTTCCGCCACCGGCGACAACGACGTGCTGGCCATGGCCGACTGCGCCATCAACATCAAGCCCAGCGAGGATGATCTGGTGGAGATCGCCGCCGAGACCGTGGGCTGCGCCAAGATCTTCGGCATCGACCCGAAGGTGGCTTTCCTGAGCTACTCCACCCTGGGCTCCGGCAAGGGCGAGGACGTGGACAAGATGCGCAACGCCGCCAACAAGGCCAAGGCTGCCATGCCCGAAGTGCCCGTCGACGGCGAGATGCAGTTTGACGCCGCGGTTTCTCCCCGTGTGGCCCAGACCAAGTGCAAGGATTCCAAGGTGGCCGGCTACGCCAACACCTTCATCTTCCCCGACATCAACGCCGGCAACATCGGCTACAAGATCGCCCAGCGCCTGGGCGGCTTCGACGCCTACGGCCCCATCCTGCTGGGCCTGAACGCCCCCATCAACGACCTGTCCCGCGGCTGCAATGCCCAGGAGGTCTACTCCATGGCCATCATCACCGCTGCCCTCAGCTGAGGCACGGCTTTTCTGGCCAATTGACCCCAAATGCCCGTCGGCGCCGGCCCTGCCCCCAAAAGGGGCGGCCGGCGCCGCCTTTTTGCGCCCAAAACAAGAGAAAACCGCCGCCGGCAAAGGCCGGCGGCGGTTTTTGTCTGATTCCGAAGAGCGGTTCAGCCTCAGCTGAAAGCCGGGGTAAGTATCCGCAGGTTCTTGCGGATGCCCAGGGGTTTGGCCAGGTGGGATTTTTCCAGGATGGCGGCGGCCTTGTCGGCAAAGCTCACCACAAAGGACTCCTTGTAAGAGGGCAGGGCAGGGGTCAGGGGCCACATGTGCTTGACGATGATGTCCTCCTCCTTCTCCGAGAGGCCGTAGCGGCGGGCGTTCTCCAGGGCCTTGTAGGGATGGGCCCACAGCAGCGCAAAGCGGCTTACGTCCTCTTCTTCCCAGCTGTAGGGGGAGAGGTCGTGCAGCAGCCCGCCCCGGGCCGCCGCCCGGTAATCCCAGCCCAAAATCCGGCAGACGGTAAAACTGAAATATGCAACGCACAGGCAGTGATCGTACCGGGTAACCCCGTCGGTGTGCTGGCGCACATGGCGCATCAGCTGCACATACGGGTCCTTATCCAGGCTGTCCAGACATTCCGCGAACAGTTCCCGGTTTGCTTCCTTCCACATGGGCATTGTCCTCCTAAATTCACAAAAAACCGGCGCGCGGCCAGGGCGGCCGCCAGCAAGGGAGGGACAAAACAGCCGGTTTGGTATGACAAATCCCTCAATTCCATTATACACATCCTGGGGTCAAAGTACAGAGGGAGGGCAATGTTCACAAATTTTTCATATAATTGATGAAAAAAACCGGGAGAAAAAGGGGGCCCTTTTGTGCGTTTTCACATGGAAAACAGAAAAACAGATGGAAGAAAAAACCTCGCTCATTCGTACCGCAGGGCCTCGATGGGGTCCATGCGGGCAGCCTTGCTGGCGGGGTAATAGCCAAAGAAGACGCCGATGGCCATGGAAAAACCCACCGCCGCCAGGATCACGCCGGGGTTGGGCCGGGCGGGGCTGCCCATGAGGGAGGCGCCGGCGGCGCCCAGCAAGAGACCCGCCAGGATACCCAGCAGCCCGCCCACCAGGCAGATGACCATGGCCTCCACAATGAACTGGGTGCGGATGGCGCCGGCGGGCGCGCCCAGGGCCTTGCGCACGCCGATCTCCCGGGTTCGCTCGGTGATGGAGACCAGCATGATGTTCATCACGCCGATGCCGCCCACCAGCAGGCTGATGCCGGCGATGACCCCGATGGCCAGGCTGATGGTGTCCAGCACGCTGGTGATGGATTCCATCTCGTTTTTCAGGTTGTAGGCTTTTACCTGGAAATTGCGGTTGTGGGCATAGAAGCTCTTGTCAAAAAAGCTCTGGATGCGGTCCACCAGGTCGTTGGGGTCCACGCCGGTCTGGGGCACCAGCTCGAAATAGTTGTAGTAGTGGCCGCTCTGGCCGCTGAGCTGCTGCTCGGTGTAGATGGGCAGGTACAGGTCGGTGACGGTGTCCTTGGTGGCGGTGGGGGTGGTGCCCAGAAACAGCCCCTGGGGCTGATACCTGTACACCCCCACAATGGCAAAGCTCTCCACGCTCTCTCCCAGGGCCACCTCCAGGGTCTGGCCCAGGGCGGCCTCGGTGCTGCCCTGGAACATGTTCTCCACCAGCCGGTCACTCACCACGGCCACCTTGCGGGCGCCCTCGTAGTCCTGGGTGCGGAAGACCCGCCCCGCCAGCATTTTCACCTTTTCGGCGGCAAAAAAGCCGTCGTTCACCCCGGTGATGCGCACATTGGCATAGAGCCGGCCATCCTGGGCCTTGCCGGTGCCGGACATGGACTCGGTGAGGATGAGGGCCCGGGTCTGCTGGCCGAATCGCTGGCGGAAGGCGTCCAGCATGTCGTCGTTGAGCAGGTCCTCGTCGGTCATGGCCACCGAGTAGTCATACTCTCCGTTCTCGTCGGGGCGGTACTCCACCCCCACCTGCATGTTGTTGCCGCCCATGTTCACCAGACTCTCGTTGACGGTGGCGGTGAGGGAGTTGCCCACCGTGACGATGGCGATCACCGAGCCGATGCCGATGATGATGCCCAGCATGGTGAGCAGGGCCCGCATCTTGTTGGCCCGCAGGCTGGCCAGGGCCAGTTGGATGTTGTCAAGCATGGGCGGGCACCTCCTTTCCGGCCCGTTCGCCGATGATCCGGCCGTCCACCAGGGTGAGAATCCGCTGGCACTCCTCGGCCAGGGCCTGGCTGTGGGTGATGAGCACGATGGTCTTGCCCTGATGCCGGTTCAGCCGGTGGAACAGGTCCATCACGGTGCGGCTGGTCTGGCTGTCCAGGGCGCCGGTGGGCTCGTCGGCCAGCAGGATGGCCGGGTCGTTGGCCATGGCCCGGGCGATGGCCACCCGCTGCTTCTGGCCGCCGGACAGTTCGTTGGGCTGGTGGCGGGCCCGGCCCTCCATCCCCACCAGCTCCAACAGCTCCAGGGCCCGCTGGGAACGCTGCCGGGCGGGCAGGCCCGCGTACAGCATGGGCAGTTCCACGTTTTTCTGGGCGCTCTGGCGGCCGATCAGGTTGAAGTTCTGGAACACAAAGCCGATCTTTTTGTTGCGGATCTCGCTCATCCGCCCGTCTTTCAGGCTCAGCATATCCACCCCGTCCAGCAGGTAGCTGCCCTCGCTGGGCCTGTCCAGTGCGCCGATGATGTTCATGAGGGTGGATTTGCCCGAGCCGGACTCGCCCACAATGGCCACGAATTCCCCCGGGTACACCCGCAGGTCAATGCCGTGCAAAATCTCCAGCTCGTTGGGTTTTCCCTCGTAATAGCGTTTTTTGATGCCCTGCATCTGGATCATGGGTTCATTCATAGGCTTCAGGCCCCCATCTCCGGGGCCAGGCTCTGGATCTCCATCCCCTCGCTCAGCCCCTCGCCGCTGATCTCGGCCTCAAAATCGCTCTCCAGCCCGGTGGTCACCACCAGGGGCGAAAAGCTGCCGTCCGGCTGTTTGGCATACACCACCGCGTTGCCCTCCGGGTCGGTGCCCAGGGCGTCCAGGGGCACCACAAACACATTCTCCCGCTTATCCAGGGTGATCTGGGCCTTGGCGCTCATTCCCAGCTTGAGGGCGTCGCTGGGGTTTTCAAAGCGGATGCGCACCGCAAACAGGTTCTCGCCGCTGCTGCTCTTTTCGGCCTTGGGGGCAATGAGGCTCACCGTGCCCGAGAAGGTGTCCTGGGCGCCGGTGGTGATCTGCACCGCCTGGCCGGTCTGGATGCGGTTGATGTCGTACTCCTTGATGTTCACTTCCAGCAGGGGAAGGGCAGGGTCCTCGATGGTGGCGATGGTGCCGGTGCCTCCCACCTTGGCTAGGCTGGTGATCACTCCCGCCTTGGGAGCGGTGATGGTGCAGTCCGCCTTGTTCTGGTACAGCTTTTGCAGATCGCTGCTGCTCTGGCTTTTCTGGTCCAGAATGGCGTTGTTCAGGGCGTCCTGGGCGTCCTCAATGGCCAGGCTGTCCGAGCGCATCAGGTCATCCCAGGCGGTGCGGTCCATGTCGCCCCACCGCTCCTCGTCGATCTTCTTCTTGTTTTTGGCGTCCTCCACCCGGCGGGCCGCTTGGTCCACCGCCAGCTGGGCCTTCTGGGCCGAGGCGCTCTGGTCCTTCTGGCGGGCGGCAATATCCGCGTCCAGGCTCTCGGTGTCCAAGAGGGCGATCACGTCCCCCTCCTGCACCCGGTCGCCCACCGCCACCTTCAGCTCCGCCACCGGGTAGGTGAGGGTGGTGCTCACCTCACACACCGTGTCGCTGGTGACGGTGCCGCTGGCCGACAGGGTGGAGCAGATCTCCCCCTGCTCCAGGGTCAGGGTCTGCACGGGCGGGATGGCCGCAGCCGCGGCCGCTGCGGCCCGGGGCTTGAGGATGAGGCTGTAGCCCAGATACAACACCGCCAGCACCCCCACCAGGATGCAGAGCTTTTTGTGTCTGCCCATAAAGGTCTTGATCTTTGTCATTCCGTTCTCTCCCTTGTTTTGGTTTGTTCGGGGCCGGCGGGCGCCGCCCGCTTTCAGGGTATCCCTTCCAGCAGGGGGAAGGTCAACCCCTTTTTGCTGCCCTTGTCGGTGCGCCGCCTCCCTGGAGAAGCGGCACATCCAAAAGCAGCGGCGTTCTCTTATCCTTACGAGGCAGGGCGGGGGATTCCTGCAAGCGCCCGGCCTTTTGGGGAAAATTTTTCCGGCCCAAACTGTGTTAATGTGTTATTGTGTTAAACGAGTAATATAATAATACGCATATGGCTGGCCTCTGTCAAGGGCAGAACGCAAAAAATCCCCGCCAGGCGCCCCAGGGAGTGAAAAGGAGCCCGGCGGGGCAAAATAGCTGCGGGGACCGGGCCTCTGCCCGGCCAAAAGGGGGATGGAGGCATGGCCAGCTGGCCCCTCAGCCTGGGAGGACATGTCTGTCTGCCCTAGGCGCTGTGCTGGGGCCTTCTCTCGGTGGGTCTGGTGGGGTTGGGCCTTCCCCTGACCCTGCGCCTGATGGAGCTGCCGGGGCAGGGGGCGGCGCTGGGGATGATCGGGGCAGCAGCCCTGGCGGACCTGGTCTTTTCCTCCCTCCATATCCGGCAGCCCCCCGGCGAGCCGGAGCCCCAGGCACAAAAGCCGGCACAAGGAAATACACTGGGGCAGGGGCCCGGGCCGCCCCCGGGGGCGGGAAAGCTGCCGCCGGGGAGAGGCCCCGGCCCAAAACAGCCGGCTCCTGGGACCGGCAAAAGGGAGGAAACGGAATGAAACTGAAAAAATGGGGATTTCTCCTCTGGCCCGCGCTGGCCCTGGGAGTGGGCGGCCTGGCGGGCTGGATCTCCCGGGACGGGATCCGGGTGGTATATCCGCAGCTGGAGGGGGTGGCGCTCACCCCGCCGGCCTTTCTCTTCCCGGTGGTCTGGACGGTGCTCTACCTGCTCATGGGGCTGGGTCTGGCCCTGACCCTCTTTCGGGGTGGGCCGGGCTGCGGCCGGGCTGCGGGGCTGTGGGTGCTTCAGCTGGCCCTCAATTTCTTCTGGACCTGGCTGTTTTTCGTTCAGTTCCAGTACTTTTCGGCCCTGGTCTGCCTGGCGGCCCTCTGGCTGGCCATCCTGGCCATGACCCTGGCCTTTGCCCGGCTCAGCGGGCCGGCGGCGGCTCTCCAGCTGCCCTATCTGTTCTGGGTGGCCTTTGCGGGCTACCTGAACTGGGTGGTGTACCGCATCAACCTGTGACGCATAAGCCGTAAGGCACAAAAATCCCCCGCCGGTTTGAGCGAGCCGGCGGGGGATTTTGCGGCGGGAGTGTGCCGCAATAGGAGAATCGAGCCCCCTGGAAGGAAACAGGAGCCAAGGGACGCGAAAGGAGGAAACCTCTACATTATTATAACAGGGGAGCTGCGGGCTCCGAAAGCTCAGGTGTAGCCCAGAGCCTGGATCTTCTCGTCCACCCAGGGGCGGATGTACTCGCCCTTTTCCAGGATGTCCTTCATGATCTGGTCCTCTTTTTCGATGGTTTTGCGGGCGGCCTTGGCCAGGTCCTCCGCCTGGGCAGGATCGATGATGATCAGCCCGTCGGCGTCGCCCACTACGATGTCTCCGGGGCGAACGGTCTTGCCGCCGATCACCACCGGCACATTGATCTCGCCGGGGCCGTTTTTATAGGGGCCGTTGGGGGTGGCGCCCTTGGCATACACCGCAAAATCGGTCATCCGGCTGAGCCCATCAAAATCCCGCACGGCCCCGTCGCAGACAATGCCCGCAATGCCCCGGGTCTTGCAGTAGGTGGCCATCAGCTCGCCAAAAATGGCCCGCTCCATATAGCCGCCCGCGTCGATCATGATCACGTCGCCGGGCTTTGCCATATCCATGGCCTTGTGCAGCATCAGGTTGTCGCCGGCGGGCATCCGAATGGTGAAGGCGGTGCCCAGCAGAGGCGTGTGGTTTACCGGGAAAATGGACGCGTCCACTGCGGCCAGCCGCTCCATGTTGTCGTCGATGTTAGCCACGGGGATATCCCGAAACAGCTCCACCAGGCGGCGGTCCGGGCGGGGAAAATCGTATACAATTTTGTGGATCATGGAAAATCCTCCTTTTCAAAACAGGTGAAGAGGTGAGAAAAGAGCCGGACGGCAAGGGCCGCTTTTCAGGTCCATTGGATCTCGGGGTGGGCGGCCCGCACTGCCGAATTGGCCACGCACCGGGCCGGCAGCCGGTTTTCTCCCACCACTCCGGGGATCAGCTCGCAGACCATCCGGATCTGGGTCTTTTTGGATTCGGCCCCGTAGGAGCCGCTGTGGGGGCTGAGGATCACGTTGTCCATCCCCAGCAGCGGGTCGTCGGGGGCGATGGGCTCCTGTTCCAGGGTGTCCAGCCCGGCATATCGGATCTGGCCGTTTTCCAGGGCCCAGGCCAGGGCTTTCTGGTCGATCACCGGCCCCCGGGAGGTATTGATGATCATGGCGCTGTCCTTCATGCGGCAGAAGGCGTCCCGGTCAAATACATGGGTGGTCTCGGGGGTGAGGATGGTGTGGATGGAGATGATGTCGCTCTCCCGCAGAAGAGTCTCAAAATCCACAAATTCCACGTCCGGGTAGGCGGCTTTCATTTCCTGGGAAATGTAGGGGTCGCAGGCGATCACCCGGGTGCCGAATCCCCGGTGGAAAATATCATGCAGCAGCCGGCCTGCCTGCCCGAACCCGAACAGCCCGAGGGTCATCTCCCGCACGTTGCCGGGCAGCAGATACTGACATTTGGGCCAGTTGCCCCGGCGGATCTCCCGGTCATAATAGACGGTGTTGCGGATCAGCCCCAGAATCATGGCAGCGGCCAGGTCGGCCAGTTCCCGGGCACAGAAGCCGGGCAGATACAGCACGACCTTGCCGGTCTGGGTGGCGGCCTCCAGGTCGATGGAGTTGACCCCTGCCCCGAACCGCTGGATATAGCGCAGATCAGGCAGGGCTTCCATCACCCGGCGGGTGATGGGAGGATTGCCGGTGCACAGGATGGCAAAAGCTCCCTGGCAGCCGGCAATGATTTCGTCTTCGGTGGTGAAATGCTGGCAGTCCAGACGGATGCCCACCTGGGCGTAGGCCTCGCCCACCTGCGCCAGTTCCTGGGGAGAAACGCTCCCGTAATCCCGGTCCACAACAATGGCCTTTAACATAGTCAATACTCCTTTGATGCCATTCCGGAACGAAGAATAGTAAGGATATATCCGATCTTGAGTTTATAATAACACGGTGTAATGGGGAAGTACACTTCCAAAATAAACATAAGTGGTATGCACAAACAGGAATGGTAAAAATGAAAAAACACCTCCGCAGTGCATGATGTGTCCCGGCCGGGAATCTCTTTACAGGCCGGCCGGACCTCACGCACTGTGGAGGCGAAGAGAGGCGATCAAAGGCAATGAGAGGGCGGCTACGCCGCCGCCAGGAAGGCGGGATTGTCCACCGTCATGCGGCGGAGCTCCTGAAGGCTGAAGCCGCAGTCCCGCAGGATTTCCACAAACCGGGCCATGCCCTCGTCTGCATAGGGGGCCGGGCCCTGCATCAAAAATCCGCTGTCCTTTCCGCCGGGCACCGTGGGGGCGCCCAGGTCGGAGGAAAGATAGAAGTGCTCGGGCCCCAGCTGGCGCATCTGCTCGGCGATCTCCCCGTAGGGGAGGCAGGGAGTCATGAAACAGTGCTCGATCAGCGCGCCGCAGCCGATGGCCTCCCGCTGCTGTTCCAGGGTATAGTTGGTGGCTTTCCAGTCGGCGTGGGTGATCACCATACGCTTGAGCCCCATGTCCCGGCCGGCCCGCACCAGAAGCAGACCCTCCCGGGGAGAGACGTGGCCGGTGGCCATCACCATATCATAGTCCCGGATGATCTCCAGGATGTAGAACACCTCCGGGCGAAGATTGCCCGCCTCGTCCAGCAGGCTGATGGCGGTTTTCTGGGCGCCCCGCTGTTCCAGCTTGACCTCCATCTCCACAAAGGCCGGGATGTACTGCCGCAGCCGGGGCATGTCGTGGGCCGCGTCCATGGTGGGGAACCAGACGAATCTGCCTCCCAGCCGGCCGGCGGCCTCCGCGGCAAAGGGGTTCAGCCCCCCTACGCTGCTGTTGAGCACCACGCCGCCCACCGCCTGCAGGCCGGGGTATTCCCGGTTGACCAGCAGGGCGCGCTCCACCGTGGGGGTAAAGTGGCTTTTCAGGGCAAATCCCTTCATCCCAACGTCCAGAAACCGCCGGGCCATCTCCCGCTCGTCGCACTTGCGGGGGCGCACGTCCGGCCCGAAATGAATGTGCAGGTCATAGGCGCCTTGCAGCACCTCACGGGCAAAATCATTCATGGTCAAGGGCTCCTTTTGAGGGCAACTAACTGCCCAGCATGAGGTTTGGCAGGAATGTGATGATCTGAGGCACATAGGCGCAGACCGTCACGCAGACCATCATCACGATCATGAAGGGGATCACGCCCTTCACCACCGAGGAATAGGGCTCGCCGGTGGTGGACACCGCCGTAAACAGGTTGATGCCGAAGGGAGGGGTCACGAAGCCCACCGTGAGGGTGATGCAGAACAGCACGCCCAGGTGAAGCTCATCCATCCCGAACTCCACACCCACCGGCACCAGGATGGGCGCCAGGATCAGGATGCTGGGGATGGTGTCCATCAGGCAGCCCACCACGAACAGCAGGATCATCAGCACGGTGATGTAGGCCAGCTGGTTGGGGATGATGGACATGATGGCGGCGCCGATCACCGCGGGCAGGCGGGTCTTGGAAAGGATCCAGCCAAACAGGTTGGCCGCCGCGATGATGAATACCACCGTGGAGGAGGTGAATACCGTCTTGTTGAAGGCGGACCAGGCAGCCTTGGGGGTGAGCTCCCGGGTGGCAAAGCCGTAGACGGTGGCATACACCACGCTGAGCACGGCCGCCTCGGTGGGGGTGACGATGCCGCCATAGATGCCGCCCAGGATGATGACCGGCAGCACCAGGGTGGGCAGGGCCCGGAAGGTGCGGCGCAGAATATCCTTGGCAGTGTAGCGGGTGTTCTCCTTGGCAAAATCATGCCGGAAGGAGAGGAATATATTGACGACGATCAGCCCAAGGGCGATCATCAGGCCGGGCATGACGCCGCCGATGAACATTTTGCTCACCGACAGACCCATGGTGGCGCCATACACCACCATGTTGATGCTGGGGGGGATGATGGGCCCTAAAGCGCCGCCCGCGGCGATCATGCCGGCGGAGGTGCTCCGGGTATAGCCGGATTTCAGCAGGCCGGGCAGCATGATGGCGCCGATGGCTGCCACCGTGGCGGGGCCGCTGCCGGTGAGGGCGGCAAAGATGGCGCAGGTGACGATGGTCACGGTGCCCAGGCCGCCCCGCACCCGGCCGCACAGGCACTCCACAAATTCCACCAGGCGCACCGACAGACTGGTCTGTTCCATGATATAGCCGGTGAGGGTGAACAGGGGAATGGCCAGCAGCACAAAGCTGTTCATGCCGGCGATCAGCCGCTGGGAGACAATGGTGAGGGGGACGCCGGCCGGGATGATATAGGCCAGGCAGGCGGCGAGGATCGAGAAACATACCGGCAGGCTCAGCAGCATAAAAATCAGCAGCCCGCCGAACAGTGCAACGCCGGTCATGCGTTTTCACCTCCCTGTGATGGGGCGGCCGGGCCGCCGAAAAGGCTTTCCAGGATGGAATAGCCGGTGGTAACTGCCATGCCCAGCCCGCAGAAAATGATGCCGCTGTTCACCCAGGCCATGGAGATGCGCATGGCAGGGCTGGGGGTGGATATGGTGGCCTGGGTGAGCTGCACCCCGGTGACCACAAGAAGTACCGAGATGGCCAGCACCAGCACCAGCAGCAATACTTTCAGAATATGCTGGAATTTGGCAGGCAGCATGTCCATAAAAACGCTGATGGAGGCGTGCAGGTTCTGGTCCAGAGCTACCGCGGCGCCCAGGCATCCAAACCATACAAAGGCATATCGGGCCAGCTCTTCGGTCCAGGCGGGGGAGGAGTTGAAGATGTAGCGGCCCACCACCTGGATAAAGGTGGAGACGATCAGCACAAACAGCGCGGTGGCCGCCACTGAAGAATAGAGGAGCATCACAGCTCTTTTGATTTTAAAGAATGGTTTCAGCATAGCGATCTCCTATTTAAAGAGGAGGATGGGCGGCAAAGCCGCGCTTGCGAAGAGCTTTGCCGCCCATTCGATCAATCGGCAGGATTTCCGCGGATCAGGCGAGGGACTCGAGGGCCCGGTCCAGCAGATCGGAGCCGATGATATCCCGGTATTCCTCGTAGACAGGTGCGGACGCCTCCTGGAAGGCAGCCACATCCACATCCCGCACGATGGTGCAGCCGGCGGCTTCCATCTCGTCCAGCATGCCGTCAGAGGCGGTTTGCAGCCATTCGCGCTGCTCAACCTTGGCCTCGTCGGCAGCCTGCTGGAAGATCTCCTGCAGTTCGGGGCTCAGGCTCTCCCAGAAGCTGCGGGAGCAGACCATGCCGATGGCATTGTAGAAGTGGCCGGTCATGTCGTAGTAAGAGCAGACCTCATAGTAGCTGCCGGTATAGGCGCTGACGATGGGCAGCTCCAGGCCGTCGATGGTGCCCTGCTGGCAGGCGGTGAACACCTCAGAGAAGGCCATGGGGGTGGGGTTGGCGCCCAGGGTGGTGAAGGTGGACAGGAAGGACTGGGACTCAGGTACCCGGATTTTCATACCCACCATATCCTCGGGGGTGCGGATGGGCTTCTGGCTGAGCACATTGCGGAAACCGCCCTCGGCGTAGCCCAGCACCTTGTAGCCCATATCCTCATACAGACCGTCGGTCACTTCCTTCATCAGGTCGCCGTCCACAAAATCCCAGGCCTGCTCGTTGGAGGTGAACATGAAGGGCATCTCCACCACATTGCAGGGGCCGTACACATTGGCGAGGGCCAGGTTGCTGATGATGGCCACTTCGTGGGTACCCAGGTCAAAGCCGGTGAGCACGTCGTTTTCGCTGCCCAGCTCGGAGTTGCCGCAGATGTCAAAGGTGACAGCCCCGTTGGTGGCCTCGGTGACCTTCTCGGTGAACAGCACCGCAAATTTGTGGTACTGGTCATCGTCGGTGGTGGGGTTCACGTGTCCCAGCTGGATGTTCATGGTGGGGAACTCGGTGGACCCTCCGCCGGTGGAGCCGGAAGCGGTGGAAGCGGCGGCTGAGCTGGAAGAAGAGGTGGATGAGCCACATCCGGCCATCAGCGCGGCCATCATACCGGCGGCCATCAGCGCGGCAGAGATCCTTTTCACTTGCTTTTTCATGTCTTTCCTCCTTTTTGATTACACGGAATAGGGATAATTGATCTGTGCCATGGAAAAGCACAGAAAATCCACCTGCTTTAAGAAGATCAGCTCCGGGGTCACATGGCGCTTGCCGCCCTCGGGGCTCTGGTTGTCCGAGTGAGAGAGGATATTGCTCACGATCTCATCGGGCAATCCGTGTTTTTTCGCCAGATAGGCGCCGCTGATCACATGGCGGAACATCCGCCCGTTTTCGCTGTAACAGCCCTTGCCGTCCCGCACATCATATTCCAAAAACTTGCCTGCGTCATGCAGGATGGCGCTGCACAGCAGACGGTCATGGTCCAGAGGGCCCAGCGCCCGCATCCACTCGCCGGCATTCTCCCACACCGCCTGGCAGACCTGAACCACATGGCGGCAGTGGTCGATGCTCCGTTCCGGGCAGGCGTCATCCACCAGGCCCACGCCGATGGGGCAATTGCGCACGCCCTTTTCCTCCCAGCCGCCCAGTTCCAGGGCTTCTTTCCAGCAGGCCAGGCTTTTCTGGCGCAGATCGGGGTCCCCAATCCACTCGATCTCGGGCAGCAGCTGCAAGATCTGTTCGTTTGTCATGATGCTCACCTCATTTGTTTTGGGGGAATCTACCGCGAGAATGTGCAGAATAAACTATTTTTTTCACAAAGATTGAAGAAAACTGTTTATGTTGGTCACATCATAGCACCGGCCGGGAGAATTGAAAACTGAAAAAATGGCTATAATTTTTATGCGCGGATAGCTATAGAAAGCGATCCTTCGAACAGAACTGTAAGTTTTAAAATGGCGTTTTGGTCATTCCAAAAAGGGAATATGGTACTTTTCGCCCAGTTCCCGGAGTTCCCGCAGGACGCCGTCCCCCAGTTCGACCCCTTCTTTCAGATTCCTTGCAAAGTTGTTGTGCTCGATTTCGCCGGGGAGCATCACGCTCTCCACCCCGGCGGCGGTGGGGCAGTCCTTGAATTCCTGCAACTCGGCGGTGATGGCCTGGTCGTAGGCCTCGGCGCTCACAAAGCGGGACAAATCGATGCAGCCCATAAAGAAACCCACATTCTGCGGATGCTCAAAATCCGACCAGAAGCTGGGGGTGGTGCGGCAATTGCAGGCTCCCGCCACACAGGCGCACAAAATGTCGATGATCAGGCTGATGCCATAGCCTTTGGGCCCGCCAAAGGGCATCATGCTGCCGCCGTCCAGCACCTCATCCGGCTCGGTGGTGGGGGCGCCGTTCTTGTCCACCGCCCAGCCCAGAGGGATCTTTTTGCCGTTCTTTTTTGCCAGTACCACTTTTCCGCGGGCGGCAACGCTGGTGGCCATGTCCAGCACCACAGGCGGGAACTTGGGGCCGCCGGGCAGGGCCACGCTCAGGGGATTGGTGCCCAGCATGGCCTTGGCGCCGCCGGTGGGGATCACTCCCACCTCCCCGTTGGCCACCGCAAAGGCCAGCATTCCCTTGCGGGCGGCGTATTCGGTGAAATAGGCCCCCGCCCCGAAGTGGTTGGCATTCTTCACCGCGGCAAAGCAGCTGCCGTTTTGCCGGGCTCTCTGGACGCACAGCTCCATGACCTGCAAAGCCAGGGGAGCGCCCATCATGTTGCAGCCGTCCACCTCCAGGGCGCCGGGAGAATCCAGCAGGATGCGGGGAGAGGCCGAGGCGTCCACCACTCCGCTCTCCAGCCGGGCCACATAGGTTTTCAGCCGGGAAACCCCGTGGCTGCCGATCCCGCGCAGGTCCGCCGCCACCAGGCTGTCGATAAAGACCTCCGCGTTCTGCTCGCTCAGGCCTGCCTTTTGGGCCACTGCTTTGCCGAATGCTTTCAGTTCCGTTGCGCTGACTCTCATAAAAACCTCCTGTTGCATCGAAATATTTTTTCGTTTGGGAGACATGCCTGCCAAGATGGAACATCTCCTTCTTCTGCTTTCATCATATCGGAGAAAAATATATCTATCCAACGGTTTTTTATCCATGGCAGGTATGCACATAAGGGAATAGGAAAATTGTTTTGCTTGCCAAGGGATTATGCTTTACTTATAATTTGAGACACAACATGAAGGTGAGGTGGTTGACTCTGCGGACTGGTTTGCCTGCCGGAAATATATCAGAGCAAAAGCAGAGGTGACAGATCGTGCTCAACAGAGAAGAGAAAAATTACGAATATTTCCTGTCAATTGTGAAATACGGCAATATTTCCCGGGCGGCGGAGGCCCTGTATGTGACTCAGCCGACCCTCAGCAAATATCTCCACCATCTGGAGGATGACCTGGGAATTCAGCTGATTGATCGAAGCTGTGTCCCCCTGAAGTTGACGGATGCGGGACATTGTTATTATGAATATGTTATGGAGGCGCTGCAGCTGAACCAGCGCCTGGAAGATCGGTTTCAAGAGATACAGGGCAATCTTCGGGGTACGGTAACGGTGGGGATGTCCACCTGGCGGGGCAGCATTTTCCTGCCGGCCATCCTGCCCGCATTTCGGGAAAAATACCCCAATATCCGGGTGAATTTGGTAGAAGGGATCAGTTATACTTTTGAGAAAGCAATGCTCAGCAATCAGGTGGATTTCTGTTTGCTCACGGTGCCTTCCCATTTCAGCTTTTCCACCACCTATGAGATCCTGGGCAAGGAGAAAATCTATCTGGTGGGCAACCGGGAGCATCCCCTGGTACAGCGGGCGATGAAGGGGCCGGTGGGCGCCAACGGAATGCGGAAATTCAACGTAAAATGGCTGGATCACCAGCAGTTTGTGTCCCTGCAGAACGGGCAGATCCTCAAACAGCACATGGATCAGATTTTCTCGAAATACAATGTCACGCCAAATGAGTTTATGGCCACAGAGAACATTTCCACCGCGCTGAACCTGGTCAACTGCCTTCCCTGCTTCACCATGGCGCCCTCGCTGCTGCGGTATATGAACAATCCGCCTCAAAACCTGGAATTGTTTGAGATCGGAACCCCGGCGTGGGATTGGAAAATCGGCATGATCCATCGAAAAGGAGCTTATCTTTCCCGTATCGTGCGCCGGTTTATGGCGGAAATACGGGATTTTTACGATAAAGCCGAAGATCTGTAAAAGGCGGAAGAGCCGTACAAGGCCGATTGGATTGCGCAGATAAAAAAGAGGGAGATTCCCAAAAGGGACCTAGGGTAAGAAAAGGAGAAACATTTCTATGCAGACAGACAGTCCCTGTAAAACTTGCTTTCCAGAGTGCCGGGTCCGCAGCTCGAAAGCGTGACCCGGTTTTTCATTGTTGTGTGCGCAGCTCTAATGCAGCCCTAATATGGTTCAATACTTATAACAAAACTCCCCGGAACGCCTTGTTCACAGGCGTTTCGGGGAGTTTTCTCCAGCTGTAATAAAAAGGCGGGGAGCGATTTATCCCCGCAGTTTGTGGCAGTACTGGGTGCAGAGCTTGTCGGTGCAGGCCGAGCAGGTGAGGGCCGCGTTGGATTGTTCCCAGAACCGCTCCGGGTACATCATCACGCACAGCTCCCACACCAGCCAGGCCGCGACGGCCAGCACCACCAGAGAGACCGAGTAAAAGCCCCCCACAAAGATGAGAGGGGAGAACATCATCAGGTGGTCCCAGTTGAAGATGCGGCAGGTGGTACAGCATCGGTTTTTCATGATGAGCCGGAAGGGGCACCAGATCAGCACACAGATGAGGTCGCACACATAAAACAGCACCGAGATCAGAAAGAGATTGACCCGGTCCAGCCAGCCTGAAAAGTAAAGTGCGCCGATGGCGGCGATGAGCAGGCACCACAGCACAAACACCTTGTAGGCCACCTGGGTGGTGGTAACGATGTACCGGCGCAGGGCCTCGTAGTTGATTTTTTCCCGGATGGGGCGGAAGCGGTTGGCAAAGAGCTTCTGGGAGCCCAGAGGAACCTTGTTCCTGATGGGCACGATCTGCAAAAACATGTCGGATACCCAGATGGCCCACAGCAGGTGAAGGGGCGAGAGGGTTCGGAAGAAGTTCATTCCGTCCAGCACCGCAAAGGCCCCCCGCCGAAAGCAGTACAGAAGGGCGCATAGGATCAGAATGAGGCAGCGGCCCGCCAGCCGGGCAAAGTAAATTTTTCTTGTTTTGGACATCCTGTCAACTCTTTCTCTCACACCGGGCAAAGGCCCGAAAAAAGGCTCAATATAGCAAAGTATAAACGATTTTGGCCCGCATGCCAAGGGCCGGCAGGCGGGCGGGAGAGATTTTCTTCCTTGTGGCACGGAACCCGGCGGCCGGGACACAAAAAAAGCGGCAAAGAGGCAGAAGTGCTGCTTCCTTGCCGCTTGCGGCATTGATTTTTGCGAAAGGGGACATCCCGGCGGGTGGAAAATGTTTACCGCCGGGTCTTGAGCCGGGCCATGGCCCGGGCCAGGGCGGCTTTGGAGTGGTAGTACTCCAGGATGCTCTGCTTTTGGCGCAGCCGCTCCTCGGCCCGCTTCTTGGCGGCCTCGGCCCGCTTGCGGTCGATCTCCTCCGGGTGCTCGGCAAAGCCCACCAGAAGGATCACCCGGTCCTGCCGAATCTCGGCAAAGCCGGCGCCCACCGCGGCGGGCTCCCACTTGCCGTCGGCCTTGTAGCGCAGCTCGCCCGGCTCCACGGCGGTGACCACCGGCTCGTGGCCGGGGTAGACCCCCATCTCCCCGTCCACTGCCGGCAGGATCAGGGCCTCCGCGTCCCCGGTGAAAAACTGCCGCTCGGGGGTGACAATCTCCAGATAGAAGGTGTCGGCCATTTATACCGCCCCCATCTTCTTGGCCTTGGCGATGACCTCGTCCACATTGCCCACGTTGCTGAAGGCGGCCTCGGGGTATTTGTCCAGCTCGCCTCCCAGGATGGTCTCACAGGAGCGCAGGGTGTCCTCCAGCTTCACATAGCGGCCCTCCAGGCCGGTGAACTGCTCGGCCACCGAGAAGGGCTGGGAGAAGAACTGCTGGATGCGGCGGGCCCGCTCCACGGTGCGCCGGTCCTCCTCGCTCAGCTCCTCCATGCCCAGGATGGCGATGATGTCCTGGAGTTCCCGGTACCGCTGCAACAACTCCTGGGTGCCCCGGGCGATCTTGTAGTGGCGCTCGCCCACCACGTCCGGCTCCAGGATGCGGGAGGTGGATTCCAGCGGGTCCACCGCCGGGTAGATGCCCTGCTCCACGATCTTGCGGGAGAGCACGGTGGTGGCGTCCAGATGGGCAAAGGTGGTGGCGGGGGCCGGGTCGGTCAGGTCGTCGGCGGGCACATAAACGGCCTGCACCGAGGTGATGGAGCCGTCCTTGGTGGAGGTGATCCGCTCCTGCAAGGCGCCCATCTCGTTGGCCAGGGTGGGCTGATAGCCCACGGCGGAGGGCATCCGGCCCATCAGGGCCGAGACCTCCGAACCGGCCTGCACATACCGGAAGATGTTGTCGATGAAGAGCAG
>CASFKY010000003.1 GCA_949295465.1 uncultured Oscillospiraceae bacterium | reverse complement strand
GCTGGACCGGCTGCGGCCGGCGCTGGTGCGGGTGGGGGCCAAGCTGCTGCTGTGCAACGGCTCGGTGCTGGCCCTGTACGGGGTGCTGCTGCTGTTGTTCCCCGCAGGGGCGGTGGCAGATGAGATCCAGGAGGCGGCCTGTGTGCGGGCCGCCGTGACCTTGCTGAGCGGGAATGTGGCTTTTCTGCTGTTTGACCGGGCTCTGGTCAACCTGCTGAAGGTCTACCGCCTGATATGGCAGCCCCGGCTGCATAAGATGCTGGGGAAGCGATAAAATACAAATGGGATTGAAAGAAGGAATGTGTACATTTAGTTGACAAAAAGCGCCGGGCCACGCGGGTGACAGCCGCGAGGGTGACGAGGGGAAGGATCATCGAAAGATTCGGCGGATGTTCTTCCGGCTGATGGCTGTACCAGCCGATAGAGAAGAGCAAAAAACGGCAGCAATACCGCAACAGATCTCTTCAAAGCAAGCCATGCTGTGAATACAATCGTACAGGCGGCCTCCGGGCCGCCGGGAAGCTGAGCAGGCCCTGGGGTTTGGAACACCGGGGTTTTGCCGGCATGGAGGTGTTTTGCTTATGTGTGGCATTGTAGGCTATGTGGGCGCCCGCTGCGCCCAGGACGTATTGCTGGATGGTCTGACCAAGCTGGAGTACCGCGGCTATGATTCGGCCGGCGTGGCCCTGGAAACCGGGGACGCCATCCGTGTGGTAAAAACCAAGGGGCGGCTGGCCGCCCTGCGGGCCAAGCTGGAACAGGAGAACCTGCCGGTGACCCATTGCGGCATCGGCCATACCCGCTGGGCCACCCACGGGGAGCCCAGCGACGTCAACAGCCACCCCCATTCCACCCCCTATGTGAGCATCGTCCACAACGGCATCATCGAGAACTATGGGGCCCTGAAGGAGATGCTGGAAGCCAAGGGATACACCTTTGTCAGCGAGACCGACACCGAGGTGCTGGTCAAGCTGATTGACAGCTGCTACCAGGGAGAGCCGTTGAAGGCCCTGACCCAGGCTCTGGCCCGGGTGCGGGGCAGCTACGCCCTGGCGGTGCTGTTCCGGGATTGGCCCGACACCCTGTTTGCGGTACGGCGGGAAAGCCCCCTGATTGTGGGCTACGGGGAAGGGGAAAACTTCCTGGCCTCGGATATCCCCGCCATCCTGAAGTATACCCGGAGCTACAGTGTCCTGGAGGAAGGGGACATGGTGGTGTGCACCGCCGGTGCCGTCACCTTCTATGATGAGTTTGGGCGCCCCGTCCAGCGGGAACGCCTCACCGCCGACTGGGATGTGGAGGCCGCCGAAAAGGGCGGATATCCCCACTTCATGCTGAAGGAAATCAACGAGCAGCCCGCCGCCATCACCGCCACTGTGGGGCCCCGGTTGGAGGACGGGATGCCCAACCTGCGGATTCCGGCCCTCACCGATGCGCGGCTGGCCGCCATCCAGCGGGTTCACCTGGTGGCCTGCGGAACCGCCATGCACGCCGGCATGGTGGGAAAAGCCGCCATCGAGACCCTGGCCCGGCTGCCGGCAGAGGTGGACATCGCCAGCGAGTTCCGGTACCGTGACCCCATCCTCAGCCCCGAGGACCTGGTGATTATCATCAGCCAGTCGGGGGAGACCAGTGATACCCTGGCGGCCCTGAAACTGGCCAAGAGCCAGGGGGTGCCGGTGCTGGCCATTGTCAACGTGGTGGGCAGTTCCATTGCCCGGGCGGCGGATTATGTGATGTATACCTACGCCGGGCCCGAGATTGCGGTGGCCTCCACCAAGGCCTATATGGTCCAGATGTGTGTGCTCTACCTGTTTGCCCTGCGGCTGGCCTATGCCCGTGGGAAGCTGACCGAGGCCGAAACCCGCCGCTACACCGCCCAGCTCCAGCGGGCGCCGGAGGTTGTGAAGCCCCGGCTGGATGACTGCGAGTATATTAAGTATCTGGCTAGTCTGTTTGTAAATACCCAGAGCTGCTTTTTCATTGGCCGGGGCTTTGACTATGCCCTTTCCCTGGAGGGCAGCCTCAAGCTGAAGGAGATCAGCTACGTCCATTCCGACGCCTACGCCGCCGGCGAGCTGAAACACGGAACCATCAGCCTGGTGACCGACGGGGTGCCGGTGATCGTCCTGGCCACCCAGCGCAAGGTCTATGAAAAGACCCTGTCCAACGCCAAGGAGACCAAGAGCCGGGGGGCCAAGGTGCTGCTGTTTACCACCAGGGACGCAGTGGTGCCGGAGGGCATCGCCGACTATGTGGTGCGGCTGGACGAATACGAGGACATCCTGATGCCTCTGCAGTTGATTGTGCCGCTGCAGCTGTTCGCCTACTACATGGCGGTGCTGCGGGGCTGCGACGTGGATAAACCCCGCAACCTTGCCAAGAGCGTCACGGTAGAATAACTTACTTTTCTGAAGAAAAGTAAGCAAAAGACTTTTCACCTGGTACCACTGACGGCCTGGTCTTCACAAGGCCCTGCCGGCGGCAAACGCCTGTTCTCTTTGGAGGGCTCCCGGCCTGCGGCCCTGTGAGTCCAAAGTGATACCATATCCCTGCTCCTGCCCCGGGGCGGGGATTTTTGTTTTGTCCTGGTTTTGTTTAGGATCTAAACCCACCCTCCGCCCTTTTCGTGGTATCCCCCCTGCCGCTGTGCGGCATCCCCCCTTCGGGGGGAATAGAACTGTGGCTCCTCCTTCACCCGTAGCGCTTCACGGCAGATTGCTTGCCGGAAACTTTGCCGCTCTGCCTGGGGATTATTTGAACCCACCCACCCGCCCACAGAGGAACCCCCCGGCCTGCGGCCGCGCCCCTACCGGGGCTCTAAACCGATCACTGCTTCTTCTTGATGCAGGCTGCGCAGCAGCTAAGCGCTGACCTGAAAGCTGCGGCAAAGCCAATAGAAGAAGGAGCAGTGAAAGGCGGCGAGCCCCACCGGGGCGGGCCCGCAGGGCCGGGGGAACATTGAAAGGGTGGAGGGTGGGTTTAGATCAAAAATAAAAAGAAAAATCCCTGCTCCGGGGTGG
>CASFKY010000002.1 GCA_949295465.1 uncultured Oscillospiraceae bacterium | reverse complement strand
ACCGACATCTGCCGGTCTTTCAGGGCCCGCAGCGCGCCGATGCCCTGGATGTCCACCGCCGCCATGATGGCGTCCAGATGGGGGTGCTGGTCCAGCAGGGACTCGGTGCAGAAATAGCCGTACTCAAAGGTGTTCACCGGTTTGTCCACCGATACGGTGATCTCCTCCAGGCCGAACTCCTTCAAGGCCCGGGAATATCCCTGGTACCGCTCCCGGTAGGGGGCCAGGCCGCTGTCGCCGTTGATCAGCCCGATGCGGCGGCAGCCCCGGGAGGCTAGATACTTCACCGCCTCGTAGCCGCAGGTCTGGTAGTCCGCCACCACACTGCTCAGCCGGGGCTCCTGGCGGCGGATCACCTGGACCACCGCCAGCCCGCTGCTGTGCAGGTCCCGCAGCAGCCGGGAACAATGGGAGGTCCCGGCGATCAGGATGCCGTCCACAAAGCCGTTGCGCAGCCGCCCCAGGGATTCCTGTTCGATCTTGGGGTCGTCCTCGGTATTGCAGATCAGGGTGGCATAGCCCCGGTTCCGGGCTTCCTCCTCGGCGGCCTGCACCACATCGGCAAAGGTGGTCAGGTTCATCCGGGGCACCACCACGGCAATGGTGTGCCGCTTGCCCTGGCGCAGCCCCTGGGCCAGCACGTTGGGGCGGTAACTCAGCTCCTTTACCGCTTTATAAATGCGGGCTTTGGTATCGGGGTGCACATACCCACTGTTGTTCAGCGCCCGGGAAACCGTGCTCACATCCACACAGGCCCGCTTGGCCACATCTTTCAGGGTTGCCATCCGAAACTGACCTCCAAACGTTTTCATATTTTCTTTAGTATAGCCCCTTCTGGGGTTGCTGGCAAGTACACAAAGGGTTCCTTGGCAAATTACACAAGACGAAATGGGTCAAAACAAACAAAATCCACAACTTCTGCAACAAATTGTAGGCGATATGCAACAAATTGCAGAGAGGGCCCGATTCGTTGACGGGGCTCTTGCGGGTGTGGTATAAAGGAATCACAGGATATACAAACGATTGCAAGGGCGGCAGATGACCGCGGCGCGCGACACGGTCCCCTGAGCCGGCAATCGGAAAACGAATCAAAAATTCCCACACCATCGATATATAAAAGGAGAAAGCATTATGGCTAAGCAGAAGACTTTCAAGACGATTTTCCCCGCTGTTTCTGTTCCTCTCAATGACGACTACTCCATCAACGAGCCGGAATTCCGTGCCTACCTGCGCTGGATCAAGAGCTTCTACGGCAAAGGAATCGAGGGCCTGGTCTGCAACGGCCACACCGGTGAGATCACCGGCCTGACCCGCGCCGAGCGCAAGCGGGTGGTGGAGATCTGCGCCGAGGAATGCGGCGACGTGATGACCATCATCTCCGGCGTCAACTGCGAGAACACCATCGAGTCCATCGCCATGGCCAAGGAAGCCAAAGAGGCCGGCGCCGACGGCATCCTGCTGATGCCCCCGCACATGTGGCTGCGCTTCGGCATGAACCCCAACGCTCCCTTTGAGTACATCAAGGACGTGGCCGAGGGTGCCGACATCGACATCATCATCCACCTCTACCCCGCCACCAGCAAGGCCTTCTACCCCGTGGAGACCCTGATCAAGATGTGCAAGGAGATCGACCATGTGAAGTGCATCAAGATGGGCACCCGCGTCACCTCCATCTACGAGCATGACGTCCGCCTGCTCCGCCAGGAATGCCCCGACATCAGCCTGATCACCTGCCATGACGAGACCCTCTGCGTCAGCTGGTTCCCCGGCATGGACGGCGCCCTCATCGGCTTTGCCGGCTGCGTGCCCGAGCTGATCTGCCCGGCCTGGGATGTCTTCAAGAATCCCGACAAGCACACCCTGAAGGAAGCCCAGGACTGGTCCAACCGGATCTACCACATCTCCCAGGCCATCTACGGCGGCGGCCAGCCCTCCGGCGAAGCCCACGCCCGCCTGAAGGAAGCCCTCTACCAGCGCGGCATCTTCTCCAACGCCCTCATGCGCAAGCCCGTTCTGCCTCTGACTCAGGAGGAAAAGGACTGGGTTGCCCTGGGCCTGAAGCGCAGCGAGCTGCCCGCCGTGGACATGAGCCAGTACAAGTAATTTCCCCAGCATAAAGCCGGAGTATATCTCTCCTCAACAATAGGGGCGTATCAGACGGCCCAGG
>CASFKY010000001.1 GCA_949295465.1 uncultured Oscillospiraceae bacterium | reverse complement strand
ACGCATCAAAGAGATCGAAGAAATGACCACCGGCGTAACCGCGGGGAAAATCTATGTTACAGCTTTTCTGGATTTTAAGACATTCAAGAAGTTTTCTGAGATGCTTGCTTGGGAAACGGAAGTTTGGATCGCTGATATGCCAGATCATATGATTCATTTGAATGGGGATAAGTTTTTAGGGCCGAGATAGTTCCATAGATATGTATGGAGGCATACCTATGTTCGGAAATCTAATGTATTATAATAAAAAAGGTGGATTAGTATTCAACGCTCATCCTTGGACATACGACTGATTGGGAAGGTGCTCATTTAGAAAAAACACATAGCTTCTACTATCTGAATAATGGAAATACTTTCAATACTCTGAACTAAATCCCATAAGCAAATCTGTTTAGAAAACTTCTGGCAGGAGCGAGTGGGAGTGATGTGTTTACAACAAAAACCCGGAAAGCTTGTCAGAGCTTTCCGGGTTTTTCCTTTTCTCAGATGCGGTCCCGGGTATTCGAAAGCCCGGGCAGCGGTGCAGAGCTCAGGGATCACTTCACTTCCTGTTCCAGGTCCCGAAACAATTCCGAATGAAAAAACTCCTCAATGGTGATCCCCAACCCGTCGCAGAGTTTTTGAATGGTGGAGACGGTGGCGCTGTGGTTGCGGCCGCTGACGATGTTGTTGACGGTGGACTGAGTGATGCCGCTCATACTGCACAACTTGTTGACAGAGAGGTTTTGCTGCCGGCACAGTTCCAGAATTCTCTCTTTCACTGCTTCTCCTATATCCACAGATACCCCTCCTCTCCCACAAGAAAAAGAATACCCGGTTTGCCCTGGAAAACTTAACTCTTTTGAGCTAAAATAACTCAAAAGAGGTGAAATGGAAGATGAAAACCTGCTTCTTTGTGGGACATCGGGATACGGCGGAAGAGGTGCGGGCTGCTTTGCGCGCCCAGGTAGAGCGGCACACGGCACAGCTGGGTGTGGGGGAGTACATTGTGGGGCAATATGGGGGGATTTGACCGATTGGCTGCGCAGACGGTGAGGGAGGCAAAGCACAGGTATCCCTGGCTCACGCTGCTGCTCTTACTGCCTTATCATCCGGCAGAGCGACGGTTCCTGATGCCGGAAGGCTTTGATGGGGTGCTGTATCCACCGGGAGTGGAAAGAGTACCCCGCAGGCTGGCCATCATTCGGGCAAATCAGTATATTGTGGCGCATACCGGTTATCTGATTGCCCATGTGTGGTACCCGGCCGGCAATTCACGAAAAATGCTGGATTATGCGCAGAGAAGAGAAGAAAAAGGACTTTTGACCATATCCAGGATTTAAAGGGCCGGGTTGCCTTCGAGGCAGAGGGGCCGGCGCTGAACCTCTCTGTGTTTTTCTCCCTTGACATCTGTCCCCATCCTCTCTATAATGAACAATGTTCATTTTGGAGGTGAGGGAATATGAACACCGTAGTCACATCCCGCCAGCAGATTCTGGACACCGCCCGCCGGCTCATCCAGCAAAAGGGCTGGGAGGCGGTGAGCATCCGGGCGGTGGCATCTGCCTGCGGGGTGTCGGTGGGGTCCATCTACAATTATTTTGACTCCAAGGCCGCCCTCACCGGGGCGGTGGTGGAGAGCGTCTGGCAGGAGATCTTCCATCGGCCCCAGGGGGAAGAGCCTTTCCGGGATACCCGGGCCTGCCTGTGCTGGATGTACGGGCGGCTGGAATACGGCTGCGGCCGGTACCCGGGCTTTTTCAACCTCCACTCTCTGGGCTTTTTGGGCCCGGAGAGGTCCGAGGGGCGGCAGCGGATGTTACGGGCCTGGCAGCACATCCGGCAGGAACTGTGCGAGGTGCTGCGGCGGGATGCGTCCATCCGCCCCGATGCCTTTGGCGGAGACTTCACCCCCGAAAAATTTGCCGATCTGCTGTTCAATCTCCTGCTGGCGGCCCTGCTGCGGCAGGATTTTGAGCGGGACACGGCGCTGGAAATGCTAAAGAGGACCCTCTACCGGCCCCCGCGCCCCGAATCCGAGAGAAAGTGAGAAGAACTCTATGCGTGCCATTGCAGAAACGACTTTTGATATTGTGTATCTGATCTCGGTGATCTCCATCGGGGTCTGGATGATCCGAAATTGCAGGGGAGTGGCCCAGTACCGCCTCTTTGGCTGGATGGCGGTGGTGCTGGGGACGGGGGACGCCTTCCACCTGGTGCCCCGGGCCCTGGCCCTCTGCACCACCGGGCTGGACTCCTACACGGCGGCCCTGGGGCTGGGCAAGTGGATCACCTCGGTGACCATGACCATCTTTTATCTGCTGCTGTACCAGGTCTGGCGGCTGCGCTATCAGGTGCGGGGGAGGGAAAAGCTCACCGCTCTGGTGTACCTGCTGGCGGGGCTGCGCATCCTGCTGTGCATGCTGCCCCAGAACCGCTGGCTCAGCGCCGACGCGCCCCTTTCCTGGGGGATTTATCGGAACATTCCTTTTGCGCTGCTGGGGCTGGTGATCATCCTGATCTTCTACCGCAGCGCCCGGCAGAAGGGGGATGAGGCGTTCCGCTGGATGTGGCTCACCATCCTGCTGAGCTTCGGCTTTTATATCCCGGTGGTGCTGTGGGCAGACGCCTTCCCCCTCATCGGGATGCTGATGATCCCCAAGACCTGCGCCTATGTGTGGACGGTGCTCATCGGCTGCTCAGCCCTCCGGCGGGAAAATATCTGAACACAAGGAGGAAAAAACCATGACTGCCAAAAAATACATCGACGCCGCGCTTTTGTATGCGGCGCTGGCCCTGACGGGGGGCGTATTCTACCGGGAGTTCACCAAATACAGCGGATTTACCGCCAAGACCACCCTCTCGGTGGTCCATGCCCACTACCTGATGATGGGGGTATTTTTCTTTTTGCTGCTGGCTTTGATGGAAAAATCCTTCGCCTTTACCGGCCCCAAAACCGGCCGGGTGCTGGCGGTGTATCACCTGGGGCTCAACCTCACGGTGGCGATGCTGGTCGTGCGGGGCGTCGTGCAGGTGCGGGGCCTCACCCTCTCCCGCGGGCTGGATGCCTCCCTCTCCGGCGTGGCAGGCATCGGCCATATCCTGCTGGGGGTGAGCCTGGTGCTGGTGCTGCTGCAGCTGCGAAAAAGCACCTGCCGCCTTTCTGCCTGAATCGGGACACAAAATGCCCGGCGGGGCTGCTCGATGCCAAGAGCGGCCCCGCCGGGCTTTTGTGTTGGGTCAAAAAACTGGCTCAGGGTTCCTGGGGCGCCCCGCCGGGGCCGCTCAGGTAGGCGTCGTTGTACTCGTTGGCCAGCCAGTTCTCGTAGTTGGAGCGCACGATCTGCCACACCGAGGACCAGTCAATCTTGCCCTCCTCCTCGTTCTGGTAGAGATCGTCGTAGAAGGTCTGCAATTCATCCTCGGGGTTTTCCTTGTATTCCTCATAGAAGGCATCCATATAGGCGCCAAAGCGGGGATCTTCCTCCAGGGCCTTCAGGGCGGCCAGGGCAGACTCGAATTCCCCGTAGGTCCAGGCCTTTTCGGTGAGGGGGCGGGGGATCAGGCGCAGCCACAGCACAAACTGATCCAGCTGCTCCAGCAGGATCTCCCGGTTTTCGGTATCGCCTATCAGAGGCAGCACTTCCTGCATCAGGCCGTAAACAGCCTGGTTGATCCGGGCAGAAGCCTCGCTGCCGGTATTGGGTTGACGGTTCATCGATTCATCCATTTGCCATAGCCTCCTGTTCGTTGTGGGGATACCGCCCTTGGGGCGGCGGGGCAAAGGCCCCTTCTTACCTTATATTATAGCCTCCCGCAAAGGGGTTCGTCAACGAAAATCGGCCCTTTGGCTCCAATCCCCAGCATCCCCTCAGCGGCGGGCGTATTCCAGCCGGGCCCGGTCGTATACGTTCAGCACCGCCTGGGTAAATTCCCGTGGCCCGTACCGGCGGGCATACCTGCTCACCTTTTCCCGGCGGGCCTGCCGTTCCTCTGCCGAAAGGCCGATCTCCTCCTCCACCAGGGCCCCAAAGCCGGGGGCATCCTCAAAGAAGTTCCCGTTTACGCCGGGCAGGATCTGGTCCTTGTTGTACACGTCCAGCCGCTGCAATACATACAGCCCGCTGGCGGTGGCCTCCAACATGGAGATGGAGTTCATCTCGGAGAGGGAGGCAGTGGCAAACAGATCGCAGGCCTGGTAATAAGGGGGCAGAAGGGCGTGGTCAATCCGCCCCAGCAGCCGCACCTGATCCTCCATCCCCAGCCCGGCCACCAGGCCGGCCAGGGCCTCCCGCTCGGGCCCGTCCCCCACGATCAGCAGCCGGCACCGCGCCCGCCCCCGGAACTGGCCGGCAAACCAGCGGATCAGCACGTCCAGGCTTTTCTCCCTGCCCAGCCGCCCCACAAAGAGTAGGGTGGTGTCCCCCGGGCGGATGTCCAGCTGGCGGCGCACTTCCTCCACACTCTCGGGCCGGACATTCTCGGCCAGAAAATCCCGCAGGTCCACCGTGTTGGGGATGATGTTGATGTGCCGCTTCACCCCGCACCGGCGCAGGTACTCCACCACCTTGGGGGAGGGGCCGATCACCTCGGTGGCCCGGGAGGCCACATAGCGGAAATACAGGTGGGCCCCCGGTTTCATCAGGCTCTGAAAAGGCCGGTGAGGGGCCAGATAAAACATGTAATCGTCGTACATGGTGTGGAGGGTGTACACCGTGGGCAGATGAAGCTGCCGGGCGGCAAACATCCCGAAGATCCCCATGGAAAACTCGGTGTGGATATGAATGAGATCCGGCCCGAACAGCTTCACATACCGCAGCCGCTCCAGGTTCAGGGGATTGGCCACCCCGTAGCCGTAGATCCGCTTCAGGGGAATGGCCGGGCAGTACAGCACTCCGTCCCGCACATAGTGGCGGGGGCTTTTGGGGTCCAGCGTCACGATCAGCACCTTGTGGCCGCAGGCTTCCAGCCCCTTTTTCAGGGTCTCGATATGGGTCACCACCCCGCTGATGAAGGGGTAGTAGGTTTCCGCAAACAGGGCGATGCGCATTTTGTTCCTCCTTGGGGCAGCGGAAGCTGCCGCCCTTAGTATACCGCACCTGCCGCACAAATACAAAGCTCCCGGGGCGAGTTTACAAAAGAGAAAAAAAGAAATATAATAAATACAATTAAGATTGGGACCCTATGCCCTGTGCTTTGCAAAAGGGGCCAGGGGCAGAAAAATCGCTTTGTTTGCCGGTGGTCTTGGTCGGGCGGCCAAAGCGGGATAGGAATGGTGAGGGTATGCAGTTTTCGTTTCCTTTGGGCAAGATCGCCCAGCAGCTGAACCTGGAAGTGGCCTATACACCCAAAGACCTGATGGAGATCCCCATCTGCTGTGCCGACGTGAACCGGCCGGGACTGATCCTGGCCGGATATTATCAGTATTTCGATCCCCACCGCATCCAGATCTGCGGCCAGGTGGAGATCAACTATCTCAAGGAGATCGACACCGAGAGCCGCCGCAAACACATCGAGATGCTCTTCCGGCTCAACCCTCCGGCGGTCATCGTCTCCCGCAATCTGGAGCCCATGCCCGAAATGCTGGAGTTTGCCCGGCAGTATGAGATCCCGCTGCTGCGCTCCTCCGAGTCCTCCTCCACCCTCATGAGCTCCCTCATCGGGATTCTGAATGTGGAGCTGGCCCCCCGGGTCACCCGCCACGGGGTGCTGGTGGAGGTGTACGGCGAGGGCATCCTGATTTTGGGCGACAGCGGCGTGGGCAAGAGCGAGACCGCCATCGAGCTGGTCAAGCGGGGTCACCGGCTGGTGGCCGACGACGCGGTGGAGCTGCGCCGGGTCTCGGCCCGGGAGATCGTGGGCACCGCCCCCGAGAACATCCGCCATTTCATCGAGCTGCGGGGCATCGGCATTGTGAACGTGGCCCGCATGTTTGGTATCGGTGCGGTCAAACTAAGTGAGAAGGTAGAGCTGGTGGTGGAGCTGGAGCCCTGGGACAAAACCAAGGACTACGACCGCACCGGCCTGGAAACTTCCTATTACAACATCCTGGGGGTGAACATCCCCAGCACGGTCATCCCGGTGATGCCCGGCCGGAACCTGGCCGTCATCATCGAGACGGCCGCCATCAACAACCGCCAGAAATCCATGGGCTACAACGCCGCCAAGGAGCTGATGTCCAACCTGGGGCTGGACGAGGACGTGGTCCGCTGACAAAAAAGGAGCAGACAGGCATGAAGAACCTGACCATCGGCATAGATTTGGGTGGCACCACCATCACGGCGGGCCTGGTGGACGGCGAGGGCCGCATCCTGGCCCAGAAAACCTGTCCCACGGCGCTGCCCCGGCCTGCCAGCGAGGTGGAGCGCACCATGGCCGAAATGTGCGCGGAGCTGGTCAAGCAGGCCGGCCTGAAACTGGACGAGTTGGAGGGGGTGGGCATCGGCACCCCCGGCAGTGTGGACGGGGAGAGCGGCATTGTGGCCTTCAACCCCAACTTCGGCTATGAGCGGTGGGCTCTGGCCGCCGCGATGGAGCGGCGGCTGGGCTGTGCCTACCCGGTGCGCATTGAGAACGACGCCAACGCGGCCGCCTACGGGGAGTACTGCGCCGGGGCCGCCAAAGGCCACAACTCGGCGGTGGTCATCACCCTGGGCACAGGCATCGGCGGGGGCATCATCCTGAACGGGAAGATCTGGTCCGGCTTCAACGGGGCCGGGGCCGAGGTGGGCCACACCGTCATTGTGAAGGATGGCGAGCCCTGCACCTGCGGGCGGCGGGGCTGCTGGGAGCGGTATGCCTCCTCCCGGGCACTGGTGGCCCGGGGAGCCAGGGCCATGGCCGACCACCCGGAATCGTCCCTGTGGCAGCTGGCCGGCAGCCCGGAAAAGCTCAACGCCAAAAAGATCTTTGACGCCCTCCACGGGGGCGACGCCCTGGCCAGAGAACTCTTTGAGGAATGGATCGGCTATGTGAGCTGCGGGGTAATCAATCTGGTGAACATCTTCCAGCCGGAAGTGATCTGTGTCGGGGGCGGGGTGTCCCGCCAGGGCGAGGTGTTGCTGGAGCCCATCCGTCAGGCACTGGAGCGGGAGAATTTTGCCCGCAACCTGTTCCGGCATACCCAGGTCCGCTCCTGCGTATTGTACAACGAGGCGGGGCTGATCGGGGCGGCCTACCTGGCCAGGGCCCGGTAAGAAGCGACAAGATAGGGGAGAAATACATGGATCAGCTGAGAGAGCTGAAAGAGTTTGCAAAAGACCAGGGGATCGCCTGTGCGGAGAACGAGCCCCTGAAAAACCATACCAGTTTTCGCATCGGGGGGCCGGCGGCGCTGTTCTGCCAGCCCGCCAACGAGGCCCAGATGGCCGGGCTGCTCAACCTCTGCCGCCGGCAGGGGGTGCGCTGCTTTGTGCTGGGCATGGGCACCAACGTGCTCTTTGCCGACGAGGGTTATGAGGGGGTGGTCATCTCCACCCGCAGCATGCGGGAAGAGATCGACGGCGCCGGCGACTGCCTTGTGGCCGGCTGCGGCGTGACCCTCAACCGGCTGTGCCAGGCCGCGGCCGAGCGGTCCCTGGGCGGGCTGGAGTTTGCCTACGGTATCCCCGGCTCCCTGGGCGGGGGCATCTACATGAACGCGGGGGCCTACGGGGGCGAGATGAAGGACGTGCTGGAAGAGGTGCGCTTTCTGGACGAAGAGGGGCTGGTGCGCACCCTGCCGGCGGATCAGCTGGGCCTGGGCTACCGGGCCAGCGTCTTTGCCCGTCGGCCCTGGTATATCCTGGAGGCCCGGCTGCGTCTGCGGCCGGCGCCGGCCAGCCTGGTGCGGGAGAAAATGGAGGAGCTGCTGGCCCGCCGCAAGGCCAAGCAGCCCCTGGAATACCCCAGCGCGGGCAGCACCTTCAAGCGGCCCGAAGGGGCCTTTGCCGCCGCCCTCATCGAGCAGTGCGGCCTGAAGGGCTACCGGGTGGGGGACGCCGCCGTCAGCGAAAAGCACAGCGGTTTTGTGGTGAATCTGGGTCAGGTCACCTGCCAGCAGGTGTTGCAGGTGGCGCAGGATGTACAGCGGATCGTCCAGCAAAAAACCGGCTACCAGCTGGAAAAGGAGATCCGGGTCATCCGCTGACCTTTTGGGAAAGTAGAACAAGGGTAAGGGAAAAAGGAGTGAAAACAAGATGGATCTGTTGGTGGTGACGGGCCTGTCCGGGGCAGGCAAGTCTCTGGCGGTGAACGCTTTGGAGGACATCGGCTATTTCTGTATCGACAACATCCCCGCCGGGCTGGTGCCCCGCCTGCTGGAGTTTGCTCAGCAGGGCGAGAACATGCTGAACAAGGTGGCCGTGGTGCTGGATATCCGGGGGGCCCGCTCCTCCAAGGAGATCCAGTCGGCCCTGGCCAGCCTGGACGAACAGCATGTTCATTACCAGATCCTCTTCCTGGATGCCAGCGACGACGTGCTGGAGCGCCGCTACAAGGAAACCCGCCGCCGCCACCCCATCAGCCTGAGCATGGGGCTCTCCACCAGCGATGCCATCCGGGAGGAGCGGCGGATCCTGCGGCCCATGTACGAGCGGGCCAATTACATTGTGGACACCTCTCTGCTCACCACCGCCCAGCACAAGGAGCGGATCTGCAGCCTGTTTTTGAACAGCGCCCAGAAGCCCATGGCCCTCACGGTCATGTCCTTCGGCTTCAAGTACGGCCTGCCCAAAGAGGCCGACATCGTCTACGACGTGCGCTGTCTGCCCAACCCCTTCTATGTGCCCGAGCTGAAGGAAAAAACCGGCCTGGACCAGGAAGTGGTGGACTATGTGATGCAGTTTGAGGAGTCCAAGACCCTTTTGGCCAAGCTGGAAAGCCTGCTGGAATTCTCTCTGCCCCTCTATGTGAAGGAGGGCAAGAGCCAGCTGACCATCGCCATCGGGTGCACCGGCGGCAAGCACCGGTCCATCACCTTTGCCCGGCTGATCGGGGAGTACTGCCAGAAATTGGGCTACTGCCCCAGCATCCAGCACCGGGACGCCACCCGCACTCTGTAAAAAGGAAGTTTTGAAGTGAGCTTTTCTCAGAAAGTCAAACTGGAGATCGCCGCCAAAAAGGTGGCCCGCCCCTGCTGTGCCCTGGCGGCCAGCTATGGGGCCGCCTGCTTCGGCAAATATTTCGACGACCGGGGGATGGTGCTGCACACCGAGCTGCCCCAGGTGGCCCGGTATGTGAAGCGGGTCTATTCCATGTCCGGCATCCAGGGCGAAATCCGGGAAAAGCGGCGGCCCAGCGGCTCGGTGTATGAATTTGCCGTGCAGGATCCCGCCCAGGTGAAGAAGATGCTGGAACTCTTCGAGTGCACCGGGCGGGAGACCAACCTGCGCATCAATGCCCGGCTGTTCAGCTGCCAGGGGTGTTTCCAGACCTTTGTGGGGGCGGCCTTTTTGTGCAGCGGCACCATGACCGACCCCACCAAGGAGTACAACCTGGAATTCCTCACCAACCGCTACAACCTGGCCCGGGATTTCGAGGCCCTTTTGGCCGAGCACGAGTTTGGCCCTCACCGCACCTGCCGCAAGGGCTCCAACATCATCTATGTAAAGGCCAGCGAGACCATCCTGGACCTGCTGGCCTTTATGGGGGCGGCGGGGGCCACCATGGAACTGATGAACCTGAAATTTTACAAGGACGTGCGCAACAAGGCCAATCGGATCACCAACTGCGAGACCGCCAACATCAGCAAGGTGGTCAACGCCAACGCCCAGACCCACCGGGCCATTCGGTATCTGGAGGAGCAGGGGGATCTGGAAAGCCTGCCCGAGCCGCTGCGGCAGGCCGCCCGCCTGCGCAAGGAGAATCCCCAGGCCTCTCTGGCCCAGCTGGCGGCTCTGAGCCAGCCGCCGGTGAGCAAGTCGGGGCTTTCCCATCGGATGAAAAAGCTGGAAAGCCTGGCCGCGGAATTGCAGAAAAGGAGAGCCGATGTCTGAAAATCGCCAGTTTACCCATCTTCATGTCCACACCGAGTACAGCCTGCTGGACGGCGCCTGCCGCATCGACCAGATCTTCGATCGGGCCAAAGAGCTGGGCCAGACTGCCCTGGCCATCACCGACCACGGGGTGATGTACGGCTGTGTGGATTTTTACAAGGCCGCCAAAAAGGCGGGCATCAAGCCGATCATCGGGTGCGAGGTCTATGTGGCCAATCGCACCCGTTTTGATAAGGTGGCCCGCATCGACTCCAATCACCATCTGGTGCTGTTGTGCAAGAACGAGACCGGCTACAAAAACCTCATCAAGATGGTCTCCCGGGGTTTCACCGAGGGTTTTTACGGCAAGCCCCGCATCGACCGGGAGCTGCTGGAGGCCCACCACGAGGGCCTGGTCTGCCTGTCGGCCTGTCTGGCGGGGCAGATCCCCCAGCAGCTGCTGGCGGGGGACTATGAGGGCGCCAAGGAGACGGCCCTCTATTACAACGGGCTCTTCGGGCAGGGCAACTACTACATCGAATTGCAGGATCACGGCATCCGGGAACAGCAGCAGATCCTGCCCCAGCTGGTGCGCCTGGCCCGGGAGACCGGCATCCCTCTGGTGGCCACCAACGACGCCCACTACCTGCGCAAGGAGGACGCCAAGGTCCAGAGCATCCTGCTCTGCATCCAGACCGGCAAGACCGTGAAGGATGAGGATCGGATGGAGTTCCAGACCGACGAATTCTATCTCAAGAGCACCGACGAGATGTACGAGCTGTTCTCCTTTGTGCCGGAGGCCTGCGAGAACACCAACAAGATCGCCGAGATGTGCAATTTCGACTTTGAGTTCGGGGTCACCAAGCTGCCCTACTTCCAGGCGCCGGACGGGATGGACAACCAGGCCTACTTTGAAAAGCTCTGCTACGAGGGGCTGGAGCGGCGCTACGGCCCCGATGTGCCCCCCGCCAACCGGGAGCGGCTGGAATACGAGATCTCGGTGATCAAGAAGATGGGGTACACCAACTACTACCTCATTGTCTTCGACTTCATCAACTATGCCAAGAGCCAGGGCATCCCGGTGGGGCCGGGCCGGGGTTCCGGCGCGGGCAGCATTGCCGCCTACTGCGTGGGCATCACCAACATCGACCCCATCCGTTACAACCTGCTCTTCGAGCGGTTCCTCAACCCGGAGCGGGTGAGCATGCCGGACTTTGACGTGGATTTCTGCTACGAGCGCCGGCAGGAAGTGATCGACTATGTGAACCGAAAATACGGCAGCGACCATGTGGCCCAGATCGTCACCTTCGGCACCATGGCGGCCCGGGCCGCCATCCGGGACGTGGGCCGGGTGCTGGATATGCCCTACCAGGAGGTGGACGGCATTGCCAAGCTGGTGCCCATGGAGCTGAAGATGACCCTCAAGCGGGCGCTGGAGGTGGCGCCGGACTTCAAAGCCCGGTACGAGGCCGAGCCCCGGGTGAAGGAACTGGTGGACACCGCTCTCAAGATCGAGGGGATGCCCCGCCACGCCTCCACCCACGCGGCGGGGGTGGTGATCACCCGGGAGGCGGCGGACGAGTATGTGCCCCTCTCCACCAACGACGGGGTGCCGGTGACCCAGTTCAACATGACCACCATCGAGGAGCTGGGCCTTCTCAAGATGGACTTTTTGGGCCTGCGCACCCTCACGGTCATCCGGGACGCGGAGAAGATGATCCAGGCCGAGCACCCGGACTTTTCGGTGGACACCCTCTCTTATGAGGATACGGACACCTATGAGATGCTCTCCCGGGCCGAGACCGAGGGGGTGTTCCAGCTGGAATCCACCGGCATGAAACAGGTGCTGATGGGCCTGCACCCCAAGGACCTGGAGGACATCATCGCCCTCATCTCCCTCTACCGCCCCGGCCCCATGGACTCCATCCCCACCTACCTGCGCAACCGCCACGAGCCGGAGCATGTGAGCTACAAGACCCCCCAGCTGGCCCACATCCTGGACGTGACCAACGGCTGCATCGTCTACCAGGAGCAGGTGATGCAGATCTGCCGGGAGCTGGCGGGATTTTCTTACGGGCAGGCCGATCTGGTGCGCCGGGCCATGAGCAAGAAAAAGCACGATGTGATGGAAAAAGAACGCCAGCACTTCGTGTACGGCAACACCACCCCCGGCCAGGAGTGCAAGGGCTGCGTCAACAACGGGATCTCCGCCCAGGTGGCCAACGAGATCTTTGACGACATGTCCAGCTTTGCCTCCTATGCCTTCAACAAGTCCCACGCGGCCTGCTATGCCTATGTGGCCTACCAGACCGCATACCTGAAATGCCACTACCCCCGCCAGTTCATGGCGGCCCTGCTCACCAGCGTATTGGACAACACCGACAAGGTCATCGAGTACTCGGGCGAGTGCCAGCGGCTGGGCATCCGGGTACTGCCGCCGGACGTGAACGTGAGCCGGGGCGGTTTCACGGTGGACGGGGACAGCATCCGCTTCGGGCTCAACGCGGTCAAGAACGTGGGCCGGCCCCTCATCGCGGCGGTGGAGCGCAGCCGGACCCAGGAGGGACCCTTCCGCTCCCTGTACGACTTCTGCAAGCGGATGTACGGCACCGACCTGAACCGCCGGGCGGTGGAGAACCTCATCAAGAGCGGGGCCTTTGACAGCATGGGCCACACCCGCAGCGCCCACCTGGGCGCGGTGGAGGGGGTGCTCAAGAGCGTGGAGGCCGACCTGCGCAAGAACCTGGACGGTCAGCTGGACCTGTTCTCCCAGCTGGGCGGCCAGGAGGAGAAAAAAGAGGAATACGTCATCGCCCCCCAGCCGGAATTCCCCCTCTCCGAGAGGCTGCGGCAGGAAAAAGAGGTGAGCGGGCTGTATCTGTCCGGCCATCCCCTGGACGGGTACCGGGAACTCATCAAAAATATATCAACCTGCAAGATAAATGAATTGACGGGGGAGAGCGCAAAAGATTACGATAACAGAGTAGTCAACATTGTCTGCGCGGTGGTCAAGAACCGGCTCATGACCACCAAGTCCAACACACAGATGGCTTTCTGCACGGTGGAGGACCTGACCGGCACCATGGAGATCCTGGTGTTTCCCCGCATTTTGCTGGACTGCAAGCCCTACCTCACCGAAAACGCGGTGGTGGTGATCACGGGGCGGGTTTCCTGCAAGGAGGAGGAAGCGGCCCGGCTGTTGGCTGAGCGGATCGTGCCGGTGGAGGAATACCGGGCGGCCGGTGCGCCGGCGGCCCCTGCCCCCGCCCACAAGCAGGAGGTGCTGTACCTGAAGGTGCCTGCCCGTCAGGGCCGGCCCATCCGCAAGGTGAAGAACCTTCTGAGCATTTTTGAGGGCAGCATGCCGGTGTACATCTATTTTGAGGACATCGGCAAGCTGACGGTGGCCCCCAAGACCCTTTGGGTCACCGACCACCCGGCCCTCATCCAGGAATTGAAGCGGATTTTGGGGGAAAAATGTGTGGTGAAAAAGCAACGCTGAACCGGGCGCTGCAAGAAGCCGGCAGGATGGCGCTGTAAAACCGATCCGGCGTTGTTATGATGACGATCTTCGTGTTGTAAGAATTGAGAGAGCAAGAGAGCGGCGCGCGGCCCGCACAGGCCGGCGCGGCACTGGGTTTGGGAGGTCTGAGAATATGGCAAAAGAAATCAAAACCATCGGCGTGCTGACCAGCGGCGGCGACGCCCCCGGCATGAACGCGGCGGTGCGCGCCGTGGTGCGTACCGCAATTTCCAAGGGATTCAAGGTCATGGGCATCCAGCGGGGATATTCCGGGCTGCTGAACGGCGAGATCATGGAAATGAACCTGCGCAGCGTGTCCGAGATCATCCATCGGGGCGGCACCTGCCTGTACACCGCCCGCTGCCTGGAGTTCAAGACCCTGGAAGGCCAGAAGAAGGGCGCCGAACGCTGCCGGGAATTCGGCATCGATGCCCTGGTGGTGATCGGCGGCGACGGCTCGTTCCGGGGCGCCAAGGCCCTGGCGGCTCTGGGCATCCCCTGCATCGGCATCCCCGGCACCATCGACAACGACATCGCCTGCAGCGATTACACCATCGGCTACGACACGGCCATGAACACCGCCGTGGAGATGATCGACAAACTGCGGGACACCACCCAGAGCCACGACCGGTGCAGCGTGGTGGAGGTGATGGGCCGCAGCGCCGGCTACATCGCCCTGAACGTGGGCATTGCCACCGGCGCCATTGCTACCCTCATCCCCGAGCGCCCCTACGACCTGGAGCGGGACATCCTGGATCGGATGAACTTTACCCAGAAGACCGGCAAAAAGCACTTCATCGTCATTGTGGCCGAGGGCGTGGGCAAGGCCCAGGAGCTGGCCAACGAGATCCAGGCGGCCTCCGGCATCGATTCCCGGGCCACCGTGCTGGGCCATGTGCAGCGGGGCGGCGCGCCCTCCCTGCGGGACCGGGTCACCGCCTCCCAGATGGGCTTCCATGCAGTCTACCTGCTGGAGAAGGGCATCTACAACCGCATTGTGGCTGAGTCGGCGGGCCATGTGGTGGACTATGACATCAGCACCGCCCTGTCCATGCACAAGACCATCGACACTACCCTGCTGGACATCGCCAACACCATTTCAATCTGAGCAGAACCTGCAAGCGCCCGGGGCGGCTTTGCCGCCTTCGGGCGCTTTTCTCTGCGGGGCGGCAGGGGCAAGGGGAGAGCAGCAACGCAGCTTTTTTGCCCAGACCCTGGCATTCGGCTTTTCGCCAAGAAAATTTTCAAACAACCCTTGACATTTGGCAGGATGTGGGGTATTATATATAGGCAGCGTTTGGAAAGATGGCTGAGCTGGTCGAAGGCGCACGACTGGAAATCGTGTAACCCCCTTAAAGGGTTCAAGGGTTCGAATCCCTTTCTTTCCGCCAAGAATCCCGCAGAGTTTCGCACTTTGCGGGATTTTTTGTTGTTATAACTGCCGGCCGGGCAAAAGCCCGGGAAAGGGGAAACCGATGTTTGCGATCCTGTGTATATGGTCTGTCCTCAATGGGTTCGAGCTGCTGCTCTGCGGGGCGGATAAATTTTACGCCAAAACCGGCCGCTGGCGCATTCCCGAAAAGGTCCTGCTGGGGTTTGGGCTGGTGGGGGGCTCGCTGGGCCTTGCTGTGGGGATGATCCTGTTCCACCACAAGGTCAGCAAGCCGGCCTTTCGGTTCGGAGTTCCCGCCATGGTTCTGGCCCATACAGCCCTGGCCCTGGCTCTGGCTTTCGGGCATATGCTGGGCTGAGGAGCAGAGGAGCGGGCTCAGCGTTCAAAGGCCTTGCGCAGCCGCCACAGTGCTTTTTTCTCCAGCCGGGATACATCCCGCCGCGCTTAAGGTAAAAACAGGCCGTCAAAAGGGCGTGGCCGCTGTATTTTTCAGCGGCCACGCCCTTTTGCTCTGTCGATGGAGCCCTGCTGCGCCCTTTGGGGCGCCCTGCCGGCGCTAGACTTCCTCTTTCGGCTCCGGGCAGGCAGGGGGCCCTGCCCGGAAAAACAGGGTCAGTTCCCCCTGCCGGTCCAGCTCGACCCGCTCCAAAAGGGCGCTGAGCAGCTCCCGGTTTTGGGCCAGTTCATCCCAGAACCGGCCTGCCAGCCGGTCCGCCTCCGCCTCGGTGCGGGTGGCGCCCTGCCGGCGCAATGCCTCGGCCTGACGGGCCAGGGCGTCCCGCCGGCGGCGGGTTTCCCGGTAAAGCCGCTCTGAGTCCTCGGGGGCCAGCAGCCCGCTCAGCCGGTCCGCGTAAATCTGCTCCAGCTGGCCGTTCAGCCGCTCTATTTCCCGGGCAAGGTCGGGCAATTCCTCCTTGGCAGCCGGCAGTCGGGCCTGCCGCAGCGCCAGCCGGGCCTGCTCCGCCAATTCCTCCGGGCGCACCAGCTGGCGGCAGAGCCGAAGGATCTGGTCCTGCACCGCCCGGGTCACCGCGTCCTCCCGAAAACAGAGCCCGCCCTGCCCCTGCGCCTGGCAGGCCCGGCAGACCAGGTACAGCACCTCCCCGCCGGCGGCGTTTTTGCGGCAGAGCACCCCCAGAGGTCGGCCGCACCGGTGGCAGAAGATCAGCCCCTTCAGCAAAAAGTCATGGGTCCGGCTGCGGGTATGCCGCCGGCCTGCCAGCAGTTGCCCCACCCGATCAAAGACTTCCGCATCCACCAGGGGCGGGTGGGTGCCCGGCACCACCACCCACCGCTCCGGGGGCTGGCGCAGGCATTTTTTGGATTTATAGCTCACCTTCACACTGCGCCCCTGTACCATCCGGCCCAGGTAGGTCTCGTTGCGCAGCATCTCCGAGATCCGCTCGCTGCTCCACCGGCAGGCACACCGGCCGCTGCGGGCGGCGGGCAGGCCGGCATACACCGCCGGGCTGGGCACCCCCTCCCCGTTGAGCAGTTGGGCGATCTGCCGGCAGCTCTGCCCCGCCAGGGCCAGCGCGAAGATCCGCCGCACCGTGGGGGCCGCCCCCTCGTCCGGCACGATCCGATTTTTTTCGGTGGGGTGCATCTTGTAGCCGTAGACCGGCTTGCCCCCGATGAACTGGCCCCGGCGCTGTTTGTCCCGCTTGACGCTCTTGATCTTTTTGGAGATGTCCTTGGCGTACAGGTCGTTTAAAAGCGCCCGGAAGGGGGTGATCTCGTTGGCGGCGCTCTCCACCCCGGTGTCGATGCCGTCCAAAAGGGAGATATACCGCACCCGGTGCTCCGGGAAATACCGCTCCAGATAGTGGCCGGTGAGGATGTAGTCCCGTCCCAGGCGGGAGAGGTCCTTGGTGAGCACAAGATCGATCCGGCCCGCCTCAATGTCCGCCAGCATCCGCCGAAAGGCGGGCCGCTGGAAGTTGGTGCCGCTCCATCCGTCGTCCACATATACCTGCAGCACCGACCACCCCTGACGGCGGACAAATTCCCGCAGCAGGGCCTCCTGGTTCTGTACGCTCTGGGAGGGGCCCTCGCTCTCGTCCTCCTTGGAGAGGCGGATGTACAGCCCCACCAGGGGTCCTGCCTCCGGCCCGCTCACGGCTGCCGGCCGGGGCAGGGGACAAAGCCCAGCTCCCGGTGCAAAAACAGCCCGAAGGAGCGCAGCACCAGGCTGCGGCCCTCCTGTGGGCCGTACCGACAGCGGATGGTGAGTGCTTTTTTCATGGCGGGGCCTTCTTTCTGTGATGAGGTTCTCTGCCGGTGATCCGGCTCTTTCGGGGGTTTGGTACAGGATATGCGGCTTGAGAGGCCGCCTTGCCTGTCCCCCGGGCGGGAGTTGAGCCGGGGTGACGGGGGTGGTATAATAGGGCCGGGCCCGTCAGGCGGGCCCCTTATACAAAAAACAGAAGCCTCCCGCCCTTTGGCGGGAGGCCTTTTGACAGGGGCGGCTGCCCCATGGGAGGCGAACAAGAATGTGGGTTCTGCTGGCGGCAGGCTCTGCATTTTTTGCGGGGGTGACGGCGGTTCTGGCCAAGTGCGGCATCCGCAAAACCGATTCTGATCTGGCCACCGCCCTGCGCACCGGGGTGGTGCTGATCTTTTCCTGGCTGATGGTCTTTGTGGTGGGCTCCGAGAACACCCTGGGGCAGATTTCGGGCCGGTCCCTGCTTTTCCTGGCCCTCTCCGGCTTTGCCACAGGGGCCTCCTGGCTGTGTTATTTTAAGGCCCTCTCCCTGGGGGATGTGAACAAGGTGGCCCCCATCGACAAATCCAGCACCGTCCTCACCGTGCTCATTGCCATCCTCTGCTTTGGCGAGACGGGGCACCTGCCCCTCAAGCTGGCGGGCACCGCCCTGCTGGCGGCGGGCATCTTTCTGATGGTGGAAAAACAGCCTTCCGCCCGGACTGCCGGGGGCAGAGGATGGCTGGTCTACGCGGCAGGTTCGGCCCTCTTTGCGGCCCTCACCTCCATCCTTGCCAAGATCGGCATCTCCGGGGTGGAGTCCAACCTGGGCACTGCTCTGCGCACGGTGGTGGTGCTGGGGATGGCCTGGCTGGTGGTGTTTGCCCGGGGCAAGCAAAAGCTGCTGGCCGGGCTGGACCGGCGGGAGGGATGCTTTATCCTTCTCTCCGGCCTTGCCACCGGGGCCTCCTGGCTGTGCTACTACGGGGCAATCCAGGGCGGCGTCGTCAGCGTGGTGGTGCCCATTGACAAGATGAGTATCCTGGTCACCGTGGCCTTTTCGGCCCTCTTTCTCAAGGAATCCGTCAGCCGACGGGCCGCCCTGGGCCTGGCCCTCATGGCGGCGGGCACCCTGATCATGGCAGTGTTCGGCTGAACAGACCCCAAAGGAGATCCTCATGCTTCTCAGCGTCAGCAGAAGAACGGACATCCCCCAATATTACGCTCCCTGGTTCTTTGGCCGGCTGCGGGAGGGCTATGTGCTGGTGCGCAATCCCCGCAATCCCCATCAGCTCAGCCGGGTCAGCCTGGACCCGGCCTCGGTGGAGGGCATCGTCTTTTGGACCAAGAACCCCCTGCCCATGCTGGAGAGGCTGGAGGAACTGAGGGGATATCCCTATTATTTTCAGTTCACCCTCACCCCCTACGGCCGGGATGTGGAGCGGGCCCTGCCTCCCAAGGGGAAGGTGCTGGTGCCGGCCTTTCAGCGGCTTTCCCGGGCCATCGGGCCCCGGCGGGTGCTCTGGCGGTACGACCCCATCTTTTTTACCGATCGCTACACCCCGGAATACCATCTCTGTTATTTTGAGCGGCTGGCCAAACTGCTGGCCCCTTATACCGAGCGGTGCACCTTCAGCTTTCTGGACGAGTACCCCCACACGGCCACAAAAATGGCGGGCCTGGCTCCCCGGCCGCCCTTGCCGGCACAGCGGCTGGGGCTGGCGGGGAAACTGGCCCGCATCGCGAAACAATATGGATTGCAGCTCTGCGCCTGCGCCGAAGAGGAGGATTTCAGCGCCCTCGGCATCGCCCCCGCCCGCTGTGTGGACCCGGAGCTCCTGGGGCAGCTGATGGGCTGCCCGCTACAGGCGAAGAAGGACCCCCGCCAGCGCCCCGCCTGCGGCTGTGCCGAGAGCGTGGACATCGGGGAGTACGACACCTGCCCCGGCGGCTGCCGGTACTGCTATGCCACCCGGTCGGCCCGGGCGGCCGCCCGCCACGACCCTGTCTCCCCGCTGCTCACCGGCTGGCCCGGCCCGGAGGATCGGATCACCCTCCGACCCATGCCCTCCTGCCGGCAGACCCAGCTTCGGTTTGGAGATTGACCGGCCGGGCAGGAGAGGGGCAGACCCAAAGCTCCCTTTTTACAGGGACCGGCCTGCCTCATAGGCCTTTTTCAGGGCCTCGCTGCCCCGGATCTCGCCCGGGCCGGTGACGCCGCCCCCAAAGACCACCCCGGCCAGCCGGACCCCCTCAAAGCAGTCGATCCAGCCCTGCAAGCCCTCGGCGGCCCGCTGCCACACCCCGCGCCCGTCCTCAGCGGCGGTGGCCAACAGGTATACCTCCCGGAACCGGGGATTGCCCGCGTAGAGGGGGTTGGCCCGGTCCAGCAAAGTCTTCATCTGGCCGCTCATCCCATAGTAGTAGATGGGGGTGGCGAACACCAGCACCTGGGCGGGAAGCATCTTTTCCTGCACGATGGCGTCGGCGTCATCCCGCAAAAAGCACCGGCCGCTGGTCTGGCAGCTCAGGCAGCCCTGGCAGAACTGGATGTTCTTGCCTGCCAGGCTGATCTTTTCAACCTGGTGGCCGGTCTCCCGGGCGCCCCTTGCAAATTCCTCCGCCAGCAGGTCCGAGTTGCTGTCCCGGCGCAGACTGGTGGAGAGGATCAAAACCTGCTTGCTCATACGTTTTCTCCCTCCAAGCTCTCCCGCAAAATCTCGATCACATCCTGCCGGGTGAGGGTGCGGTAGCCCCCGGTGAGCAGGAAGGTGCCGTCTGCGATGCCCTCCAGCATCTCCTCTTTCACCCCCAGCTGCCGCAGGTCCAGGGCCACGCCCAGTTCCTGCATCCAGCCCTTCATGGCGTCCAGCCCGGCCAGGGCCAGTTCCTCCTGGCTCTTGCCCCGGGCGTCGATGCCCCACACGTTTGCCGCAAAGCGGGCGAATTTGGGCAGCCCGTCGGGCAGGATCTTCCGATAATAGGGCAGGGACACCGCCGAGAGGGTCATGCCGTGGGTGGCGTCGGTGTAGGCGCCCACCGCCTGGCCGATCATGTGCACCTCCCAGTCGGTGGATTTGCCCATGGCCAGCAGGGTGTTCAGGGCCCAGGTGGCCGCCCACATGATGTTGCTGCGGGCCTCGTAGTCCTTGGGGTCCTTCAGGGCCCGGCGGGAGCTGACGATCAGCGAGCACATCAGCCCCTCGGCCAGGTAGTCGGTGGTGTTGTCGTCCTGGCCGGAAAAATACTGCTCGCAGATGTGGTTGAAGGCGTCATAGATGCCGGCGCTCATCTGGCGCAGGGGCACCGTGAAGGTGAGGGCCGGGTTCAGGATGGTGAACCGGGGCATCACATTGCTGCCGAACACATGGCCGATCTTCCGCTTCTGGGTGGGGTTGGTGATCACCGAGCCGCCGTTCATCTCCGAGCCGGTGCCCACCATGGTGAGGATGCAGCCCACCGGGATGATCTGATTGTCGGGCTCCTCCATGCGCAGGTAGTATTTTTCCCAGGGGTCCTCCTCGCACCAGGCCGAGACCGACACTGCCTTGGCGTAGTCGCACACCGAGCCGCCGCCCACTGCCAGGATCAGGTCCACATCCGCCGCTTTGGCCGCGGCGCAGCCCTCGTACAGTTTGTCCACCGTGGGGTTGGGCATCACGTCCGGCACCTCAAAGATCTCCTTGCCGCTTTTTTTCAGGACTTCCACCACCTGGTCGTACAGGCCGTACCGCTTGATGGAGCCGCCGCCGTACACCAGCAGCACCCGGCTGCCGTATTCTTTCAGCTCTCCGGCCAGCTCTTCCAGGGCCTGTTCCCCGAAATGGAGCCGGGTGGGGTTGTGATAGGTAAAGTTTCCAAGCATGGGTGTTCCTCCGTTCTTGCCTGTGATGAGGGCGGCAGCTGCTGCCCGCCCCGCCTTCCAGTGTACCCCCGCCGCAAAGAAATGACAAATACTTCTCTCACATTTCTTTTCATGCTCACAGGGCATGAAACACTTCTTGCGCAGGGGGCAGGCCATTTTGTATAATACAGCTATACGAAGGCCGAAAGGGGGAATCCCAATGGAACTGCGCCTGCTGAAATACTTTCTGGCGGTGGCTCGGGAGGGCAGCGTCACCGGGGCAGCCGAGCGGCTGCACATCACCCAGCCCACGCTCTCCCGCCAGATCCGGGAACTGGAGGAGGAGTTGGGCCAGACCCTTCTGGTGCGGGGCAGCCGCAGCGTGAGCCTCACCGGCGAGGGGCTTTTGCTTCAGCGGCGGGCCGAGGAGATCCTGGACCTGGTGGACAAGACCGAGCGGGAGGTGAGCCAGGCGGACAAAAACCTCTCCGGCGACATCTACCTGGGCGCGGGAGAGACGGTGGGGGTACAGCTGCTCACCGGGGCGGCCGAGCGCCTGCATGCCCCGGGGGTATGCTTTCATCTCTACAGCGGCGACAGCATGGAGATCTGTGACCGGCTGGAAAAGGGGCTCATTGATTTCGGGCTGGTCTTTGCCCCGGTGGACCTGACCCGTTACCAGGCGGTGAGCCTGCCCCACCGGGACACCTGGGGCCTTTTGGTGCGGCAGGATCACCCCCTGGCCGGCCAGGAGAGGGTGGAGCTGGAACAGCTGCTGGGCCAGCCTCTGATTCTCTCCCGCCAGGCTCTGAAAAACGGGCTGCTCAGCGACTGGTTCGGCCAAAAAGCCGCCAGGGTGCAGGTGGCGGGCACCTACACCCTGGTGTTCAACGGTTCTCTGATGGTGCGCTCCGGCATGGGCTGCGCGGTCTGTCTGGACAAGATCCTCAACACCGCCGGTACCGACCTTCGCTTTCTCCCGCTGGATCCGCCCTGCCAGGCCGAAAGCTACCTGGTCTGGAAGAGGCACCAGAGATTTTCCCCGGCGGCGGACCGATACCGGGAGGCATTGCTGGAGGAACTGGCTCAGCCCCAAAACTGAAAAACGCGCACAGGCCGGCCGCGGTCCCTCAAAAGGGGCTGCGGCCGGCCTGCTGGCGTATATGCAGGGTTACGATTCCCGGGGCAGGTGGTACAGTTCAAATTCATTGCGCCGGGTGCGCAAAAGGCCCTCCCGCTGCATCTTGCTCAGCTCATTGGAGAGGGCGCTTCGGTCCACATTCAGGTAGTCGGCCAGCTGCTGGCGATTGAAGGGGATGAGAAAACGGTTGCTGCCCCGGCGGACGGCCTGGTCCGAAAGATAGCTGAGCAGCCGCCCCCGGATGGACCGGGCCGAGGTGTAAAAAATCTTGCGGGAGAGGGTCAGGTTTTTCTGGGCCGAGATAAAGAGCAGGTTGCGGATCAGCTTGCTGTGGTGGCCGCAGGCGTGGGAGCAGACCGTCAGCACCCGCTCGGTGTTCAAAAACAGCACCTGGGCCGGCTCTGCCGCCACCACGTCCACCATCAGGGGTTCGCCGGGGGCGCAGGCGTAGGTCTCGGCAAAGATCTGTCCCGGCCCCACGCTGTCCAGCACGGTGGTGTTGCCCCACACGTCGTCGCTCTGGATCAATACGCTGCCGGTCAGCACCATCCCCAACGCCCGCACCGGGTCTCCCCGGCGCAGGACCTGTTCTCCCCGGCCGAACTCCCGGGTCAGGGCACCCAGGCAGCCCAGCATCTCCTCCGCCTCTCCCGGGGCAGTGCCCCGGAACAGAGCCGTCTTGCTCAAAAACACAAAATCCATAAAAAATCCTCAATTGTTGTAAATACAACAGTATTGTTGTGATCAATATAGTATACTCTGCCTCAGAAAGTCAAGACTCATACCGAGAGGATTTTCAAACCCATCCAGGAGGATTTTTATGGAAAACAAGATGTTCTGCTATCAGTGTCAGGAAACCGCCGGCTGCACCCAGGCGGGGGTCTGCGGCAAGACGCCGGAGGTGGCGGCTTTGCAGGATCTGCTGGTCTATGTGACCCGGGGCCTTGCGGCGGTGACCACCCGCCTGCGGTCCGAGGGCGGCCAGGTACCCCGGCAGACCAATCACCTCATCACCCTGAACCTGTTTGTCACCATCACCAACGCCAATTTTGACAAGGAGGCCATCCGGGCCCGGGTGAGCGAGACCCTCCAGACCAAGAGGGAGCTGCTGGCCCTGCTGCACAGCCGGGAGGGACTGCCCGAGGCGGCCCTGTGGGAGGGCAGCGAGGCCGAATACCCGGCCAAGGCGGCCCGGGTGGGGGTGCTGGCCACCCAAAATGAGGATATCCGCTCCCTGCGGGAGCTGATCACCTACGGGCTCAAGGGCTTGTCCGCCTACACCAAGCACGCCAACGCCCTGCTGCGGGAGGACCCGGAGCTGGACGCTTTCCTGCAAAAGGCCCTGGCCGCCACCCTGGACGACAGCCTTTCGGTCCAGGAGCTGGTGGACCTGACCCTGGAGGTGGGCCGGTACGGCGTGCGGGGGATGGCCCTTCTGGACGAGGCTAACACCGGCACCTACGGCCAGCCCGAGATGACCCGGGTGAAGCTGGGGGTGGGCAGCCGGCCCGGCATCCTGGTGTCCGGACACGACCTGCGGGATCTGGAGCAGCTGCTGGAGCAGACCCGGGACACCGGGGTGGACGTGTACACCCATTCGGAGATGCTGCCCGCCCACTATTACCCGGCCTTCAAGAAGTATCCCCACTTTGTGGGCAACTACGGCAACGCCTGGTGGAAGCAGAGGGAGGAATTCGAGGCCTTCAACGGCCCCATCCTGATGACCACCAACTGCATCGTGCCCCCCAAGCCCAGCTACCAGGGCCGGCTGTACACCACCGGGGCGGCGGGCTACCCGGGCTGCCGGCACATTCCCGGCGGGGTGGGGGAGGAGAAGGACTTTTCTCCCCTCATCCAGCAGGCCAAACACTGCCCGCCGCCCACCCAGCTGGAGACCGGGGAAATCCTGGGCGGCTTTGCCCACCATCAGGTGATGGCCCTGGCCGACCAGGTGGTGGAAGCCGTGAAGAGCGGCGCCATCCGCAAGTTTGTGGTGATGGCCGGCTGTGACGGCCGGGCCAAAAGCCGGGAGTACTACACCCAATTTGCCCGCAAACTGCCCGGGGATACGGTGATCCTCACCGCCGGCTGCGCCAAGTATCGCTATAACAAGCTGGACCTGGGGCAGATCGGGGGTATCCCCCGGGTGCTGGACGCGGGCCAGTGCAACGACTCCTACTCGCTGGCGGTGATCGCCCTCAAGCTGAAGGAAGTCTTTGGCCTTGCGGACATCAACGACCTGCCCATCGTCTACAACATTGCCTGGTACGAGCAGAAAGCGGTGATCGTGCTGCTGGCGCTGCTCTCGCTGGGGGTGAAGAACATCCATCTGGGCCCCACTCTGCCCGCCTTCCTCAGCCCCAACGTGGCCCGGGTGCTGGTGGAGCAGTTCGGCATCGCCGGCATCGGCACGGCGGAAGGGGACCTGGAGCTCTTTTTGGGCGAGGCATGACCCGGCTTCTCTTTTGCGCCTGACCCTGTCCTCGGCAAGGCTCCCCGGCAAAGCCCGGGGAGCCTTGATTTTTTGCGCCTTCGCGTTGTTATGCCGCCCCAGGGCTGATATAATGGGGGAGAATCAAACCCCAAAGGCCGGGGATGCCCGGCTCAAAGACAAAGGAGGATCCCGCCTTGAAACATCCACGCGCTTCCCGTCCCCCATTTTCCCTGCGCAAAAAGCTGGCTCTGGCCGGCGCGGCGGCGCTGCTGGTCCTGGCAGGGCTGGCCGGCGCCTGTTTTTGGTATCTCTCTGACTACTACCCCGCCGACGGGGTGGCCCTGGAGGTGCTGGCAGGGGAGGACGGCATTGAGGTGGAGCAAGACTGGGTCCTCCTCTCTCCCTCGGTGCCCGCCGACACGGCCCTCATCTTTTACCCGGGGGCAAAGGTGGAGGCAGAGGCCTATCTGCCTCTGTTGGACCAGATCCGACGATTGGGCGTGGAGTGCATCCTGGTGAAGATGCCCTTCCGCATGGCCATCTTTGATGAAGATGCCGCGGGGGCGGTGATGGAGGCCTTCCCCGAAATCCGGCACTGGTACCTGGGCGGACACTCCATGGGCGGGGCCATGGCCTCCCGGTTTGCCGCCGACCACCCGGACCAGGTGGAGGGTCTCATCCTGCTGGGGGCCTACCTCTATGGGGACTATCCCCCCGAAAACACCCTCACCGTTTATGGTTCCCTCAACCAGAGCGTGGAGGATAAGATCGACTACACCGAAAATGTGGTGGAGATCCAGGGCGGCAATCACGCCCAGTTCGGCAACTACGGCCCCCAGAAAGGGGATGCGCCCGCCACCATCTCGGCCCAGGAGCAGCAGGCCCAGACGGTCCAGGCCATTGAGGAGTTTCTGGCCCGGCAGCCCGGAGAGCAGGCCCTGCCTGAAGCGAGCGCCGGCCGATAAAAAATCCCGGCGGACTGGGCTACCCTCCGGGATTTTTCTCTTAGCGGCGGCGGGATACATAGCTGCGGCTGATACCCAAAATCTCCGATACCTCCTGCTGGGTCAGGGCCGGATGGCCGTTCAGCCCATAGCGCAGCATCAGCACCCGCCGCTCCCGCTCTCCCAAACAGCCCAGCAGCTGGCGCAGCCGGGCATAGTCCTCCCGCAGATCCAGCTGGTCCTCCATCCGAAACCCGTCCGGCACAATATCCATCACGGTGAGGGCGCTGCCCTCCCGGGTGGACTCCAGCGCATCCTGAAGAGAGACGGTGGCGGCTTCTTTGCGCACCCGGCGAAACTGCATCTTGATCTCATTTTCGATGCACCGGGAGGCGTAGGTGCTGAACCGGGCCTGTTTGGCCGGGTCAAAGCTCTCCACCGCCTTGATCAGCCCGATGGTGCCGATGCTGACCAGGTCCTCCTGGTCCAGGGCGGAGGCGTAGTACTTTTTGGCAATATGGGCCACCAGCCGGAGATTGTGCCGGATCAGCCGGTCCTTGGCGTCGGCATTGCCGCGGTGGTATTCCTCAAAGGCCTGTTTTTCCTGGGCAGGGGAGAGGGGATGGGGGAAACTGCTGGCCTCCAGGTGCAGGGCCAGATAAAGCACATGGCTGAACAGGGCGGACAAAAATTCGGTAAACATAGGGCGCAACACTCCTTTTCTCATCTATTAAGGTAATATATGAGAGGGGAGGTTGACCAAAATACCGGCGCGTCCCCGAGAAAAGCCATACGGCAGCGTCCCCGGATGTCTGCGGATTTTCGGGGGCGGTTTTTGGCCCTCTTTTGTGGAGGAAAATCCCCCGGCCTGCTATAATGGAACCATCGGGAAAGGAGCGGTGCCATGAAAGTGCTTTGTATCGGGGATTCCAACACCTACGGATATGACCCGCGGTCCTTTCTGGGCGGGCGATACCCCAAAACCGATCGCTGGGTGGACATCCTGGCCCACAGGACCGGCTGGGAGATCCTCAATCTGGGAGAAAACGGCCGGAGTGTCCCGCAGGGGCCGGTCTGCCTGCCGGCAAAGGCCGATCTGGTGATCGTGATGCTGGGCACCAACGACCTGCTGCAAGGAGAGACCCCAGACCGAACGGTCGAGCGGATGAAACACTTTTTGCAGGGGCTTTTGGCGCAGGGGGAAAAGATCCTGCTGGTGGCGCCGCCGCCGATGGCCCCGGGGCAATGGGTGACGGACCAGGCTCTGGTGGACGCTTCCCGCCTGCTGGCCCGGCGTTACCGGGAACTGGCCGGGCAGCTGAAAATCCGCTTTGCGGACGCGGGGGCCTGGAACGTGACCCTGGCCTATGACGGTGTGCATTTTACCCAGGAGGGCCACCGGGCCTTTGCAGATGGAATCTATCGGGAGGTTACAACATGAAACGACTTTTACCCTTACTTGTATCGTTTACCCTGGCGCTGACCGGGTGCGGCTCATCCGGGGATTCGGCCCAAAGCGGCTATCAGCAGATCAGTCAGGAGAAAGCCAAGGAGATGATGGACACCCAGGAGGTTCTCATCCTGGATGTGCGGGAGCAGGACGAATATGACAGCGGGCATATCCCCGGCGCGGTGCTGCTGCCGGTGGGCACCATCACCGAGGAATCCGCCGCCGGGATCATCCCTCAAAAGGACACCACCGTCCTGGTGTACTGCCGCAGCGGCAACCGAAGCAAAACCGCCGCCAAAGCTCTGGTAAAGCTGGGGTATACCGGCATCTACGAATTCGGCGGGATTTCCACCTGGCCGTATGAGGTGGAATAAGGCGCAGACAAAAAGCACCGTGAAAGCGGGCCCATCCATGGATACGGGGACGCCCCCGCCCGGAACAGAGCCGGGCAGGGGGCGCCCATTTGGTTTTATAGAGTCTTTGGCCGAGCGGCCGCGGCCCCGAGAGGTCCGCGTTTGGGCAGGATATTGCCGGGAATTCCGCCCTGTCACAGCTCGTTGACGCTCTGGGCCACCGGCAGGGAGCAGACCCGCCTGGCCGGCGCAAAGGGCGCCACCAGCGAGGTGAATACCAGAAGGGCCAGGATGCCGCCGATGGTGGAGAGGGGGGCCTGCCAGGCAACGCCCCAATACCGGGTGATCATCTGGCCGTAGAGAAAGCGGTGCAGCGGAAGGCCCAGCCCGCAGCCCGCCGCAAAGCCCAGTGCCGTATAGGTGGCCGCCTCGGCAAAGATCATGGCTTTCAGCTGGGCGGGCGCCATGCCCACCGCCCGCATGGCGCCGTATTGCCGGGCCCGGGCCGACACGCTCATGGAAATGCTGTTCAATGTGTGGATCATGGTGATCAGGGTGATGACGCCCAAAAAGCCGTAGACAAAGAGGCAGAATGCCCAGTAGGTGTTCCGGGTATCCCGGTTCAGGTCCAGCCGGTCGTAAAAATCATAACGGCCCTCCGCCAGCGAGTACAGCTGCTCCACATTTTCCCGGGTGGCCTGTGCCGTCAGCTGTACATCCAGCACTGCGTATCCCGTCTGCCCGGTGAGTTCCCCGAACAGCGCCTCGGAACAGATGACGGTGGGCTGGTCGGTGGCCGAGAAGGGGCTGTCCTCCAAAACGCCGGCCACCGTGAGGGAATGGGACCCCACCTGAATCCTGTCTCCTACCTGGAGGGTGTTGCTCTTGTCAAACACGGTCAGTACCCCCTGCCCGGCCCGGACGGCCCCGGCCCGGACGGCCTCCAGGCTGCCGGCCACCAGGTCCTCCTCAGCCCACTGGAACTGCTGGTCTTCGTAGGAGATCAGGTCGATCTGCCCGGATTCTCCCTGATACTGGGCAGGAAGGCTCTGGTACATCCGCCCGAAGGCCCGCTTCACAAAGGGCAGCTCTTCCACCTCGCGGGCAAAATTCCGGCTGATTTCACACCGATTGTCCGGGCTGCCGTAAAAGACGTCCGGCGCCCAGGGCTGCAAGGGATTGAGGGCCAGCTGGACCCACTGCACCAGCACCGAAAAGCTCAGGATCAAAAGGATGCTCAGCGCAAAGGAGCCGGTCATGAGCAGCAGATTTTTGAGGGACGACAGGGCGTGGCGAATGCCCAGCGCCGTCTCGATGTGGCCCGCCAGGCAGCGGATGGGCCGGCCGAATTTTTGGTCCGGGGCAAACGCCCCGGCGACCGCGGCCAGGGGAGAGACTCTGGCCGCCCGCCGGGCCGGCGCAAGGGAGGAGAGCAGCACGGTGAGAACCCCCACCACGACGCCGCTGCCGATGCCCACCCCGCTGACGGCGAAGAGGGGAATCTGCACAAACTCGGCCCCGGCGCCAAAGCGCAGCAGGGCGCAGAGGCCCCAGGTGAGGAGGATGCCGAGCCCCACCCCCAGGGGCACGGCGGTTTTGCACCAGTATAGGGCCTCCCAGCGGACCAGCCGCATGATCTGGGCCTTGCTGGCGCCGATGCAGCGCAGCATCCCGAAAAACTGGATGCGCTGGGCGGTCTGGCTGTTCAGGCTGCCCGCAATCATAAAAACCCCTGCCGCCAGCACCAGCACAAAGAGGATGGCGGCCACCAGGTACATCCCCATCACATAGGAATCGCTGCTGAAGCCGGTAAGGCCCAGCAGGGCGGTGTTCTCCGAGAGGTTCTCGTCGGTGAGGCCGTACTGTTGCCGCCACCCATCCAGCACCCCGCGGGCGTTGGTGTGATCCTCAAACCTCACAAACCAGACAGGGGCCGGCGTTTCCCCCTGGGCATCCGCCAGCTGTACAAAGGCGTCCCAGTCAAGGACGGCCCCCACCACATTGGCGTCGGTGCTGATGGTCACATCGGCGCCGAAGCCGGAAATGGTATAGACGAAATTCCCCACCGGGGTGTGGAGGGTGATCTTGTCTCCCACCGCCACCGAGAGCATGGTTTTGGCCCGCCGGGAAAGCAGGATTTCGTCCCGGGCCTCCGGGAAGTGCCCTTCGGCCAGGTCATCGTAAATCTCGGTCAGGATGGCTTTGTCGCCGCCCACCACCACACAGGGTTTTCCGTCCACCGTGTAATCCTGTGCCAGGGCGAAATTCAGCCCGTCATACCGGGCAAAGGCTTTCACCTCCGGGGATGCCGTGAGGGCGTCGGCGGTTTCTTCGGGCAGGGATTTCAGCATGGCGTGCCAGTGGCCGTGCTCTTCGATGACCCGGGCGGTTTCCATCCGAATGGCCATATCCGCCATGCTGAAGATGGCGGTGACCAGCAGCACCGCGATGAGGATGCAGAGCACCGTCATTCGGTTTTGCCGCCGGCGCACCCGGGCGCAGAGGGGCACCAGGCTCAGATAGCTTTTCATTCCCGGCACCCCCCGAAATCGGTGAGCACCCCGTCGGACACCTGCAGGATGCGGTCGGCGGTCTGGGCGATGCTGCGGCTGTGGGTGATCATCACAATGGTCTGCTCATAGGTGCGGGATGCCTTTTTCAGCAGGGCGATCACCTCGCCGCTGTTGCGGGTATCCAGGTTGCCGGTGGGCTCGTCGGCCAGGATCAGCGCAGGGCGGGTGATCAGCGCCCGCCCGATGGCTGCCCGCTGCTGCTGCCCGCCGGAAAGCTGGCCGGGCAGATGGTGGCGCCGGTCGGCAAGGCCCAGCACAGCCAGCAGTTCCTCCAGGTAGGCCCGGTCGGGCTTTTGGTAATCCAGCAGCACCGGGAACAGGATGTTCTGTTCCACCGTCAGCTCGGGGATCAGGTTGAAGCTTTGAAACACAAAGCCGATGTTCCTCCGCCGGAACACCGTCAGGTTCCGCTCCTTCATGGCAAAAATATCCTTGCCGTCGATCCACACCTTGCCGGCGGTGGGGGTATCCAGCCCGCCGATGAGGTTGAGCAGGGTGCTTTTCCCCGAGCCGGACTCTCCCACCACCGCCACGAATTCCCCTTTGGGGACCGAAAAGGTGGCTCCTTTCAGGGCATGCACGGCGGCTTCCCCTCTCCCGTAGATTTTGGAAAGGTCTTGTACTTCCAGTAAACGCATAGAATCAGACACCTCTTTCTTGGAACTGCCGAAAGAGTACCACCAGAATCCTACGCTGCCCCGACACCCGCCTTACAATTTTGTAGGAATCCAGAATCGGAGAGTGAAAGCGGCCCCCCGGCCCGGTTCGCTTTGCACCTGGATGGTGCCGCCGTGGGCCTCCACAATGGCCTTGGTCAAGGGCAGCCCCAGGCCCACTCCCTGGGTATCCTGAGAAAATTTGCTGCGATAGAACCGCTTGAAAATGTGGGGCAGGTCCTCCGGGTGGATGCCGCTGCCGTTGTCCTGCACGGTGATCTGTACGGTGGAGGCAAAGGCTTTCCAGCCAATCTGGATGGTATCGCCGGGCTTTGTGTGGTCAAAGGCGTTTTTGACCAGGTTGCCCACCGCCTCCATCATCCAGGTGCGGTCGCAGGCCAGGGTCACGGCATCCTCTCCCCGCAGGATCAGCTGCTTTTGCTCCTGCCCGGCCCGATAGGCAAACCGGCGCTGGACGCAGGCCATCAGCTCTCCCAGGTTCTCCCCGGCCTTTTCCAGCAGGATGGTCCCTGAATCCAGCCGGGCAATTTTTAAAAGATTCTGCACCAGGGTTTCCATTCGGTCCAGCTCCTGTTCCGAGCGGTCGGCAAATTCCCGGATGGCGGGCAGATCCCGTGCTTCCTCTTGCAGGATGCCGTTGTAGATGTTCAGCGCCGCTAAAGGCGTTTTCAGCTGGTGGGAGATATTGGAGAGGGTGTCCTTCAAAAAAATCCGGGCGGCGCCCTCGTTTTCTGCATGGGCGTTCAGGATGGCCGCCAGGGAATTGACCTCGTGGAACAGACGGTACAATTCGCCCTCCTCCTCGCAGGCAAGGCGGGCGTCGGCGTTCCCGGCCAGATAGCCCTGTATCTGGGCCACCGCCTGTTCCAGGATTTTCTCCTGCCCGCAAAAATAAAGGTAGAGATCGGCCAAAAGCAAAATCCCCATGCAGGGAACGGCCGCAGCCGCCAAAGGCGCCCCGGGGTGCTGCCCCGCCAGGGCAAAGGCCGCCGAAAGGGCCGTAAAAAGGGCCACCAACAGCCCCATCCGGCAAAAAAGGTGCCGGGTCTTTCGATTTGCCAGAATCCGCATGTCGCACCTCACTCCGTCACGTTCCACTTGTATCCCATCCGCCTCACCGTGACGATCTTCTGAGGGTTGGTGGGGTCATCCTCGATTTTGGTGCGCAGCCGCCGGATGTATACCGTCAGGGTGCTGTTGTCGATGTAGTTTTCGTCGCAGTCCCACAGGCGGCTGAGGATCTGCTCCGGCGAGAGCACCTGGTTGGGGTTTTCCATAAACAAGCACAGCATCTTGTATTCGGTGGCGGTCAGCTCCAGGGGCGCGCCATTTTTGCGGACCTGCTGCTGCAACAGATCCACCGTGATGCCGTTTGCACAAAGCGGCGCCCGATCCCGGGAGAAATTTTCACTGCGGCGCAGCAGGGCGTGGATTCGGGACAAAAGCACCGCCAGCTTGAAAGGCTTGGTGATGTAGTCGTCGCCGCCCAGGTCCAGTCCCATGATGATGTCGGTCTCCTCGTCGGCGGCAGTCAGGAACAAAATGGGGACGGTGGAAGTCTGCCGGATCCTGCGGCAGAGTTCGTACCCCGAGCCGTCCGGCAGGGATACATCCAGGATCACCAGATCATAGCGCCCGGCCTGCCACAGATTTTCCGCCTCTGCGCGGGTCCGGGCGGTGTCCACGGCATATCCCTGCTTTTGCAGGGCAAAAGAAAGTCCGTCCCGCAGGCTTAAGTCGTCCTCCACAAAGAAAATCCGTTTCATACTGGTATTCCGCCCCCGCTTTCTGTGATGAATCCGATTGTTCTATTATAGAGCCTGCCCTGGGACAATACAAGAAAGGCCCCGCCGGCCAAAGGCCCCGCGCGTGCGCCTTGCCCAAAGCCACCGGCAGCCCAAAAGGCGGGGAAGAGAGCCTTCCGCCTTTCACCCGGACGCCCTCTTTGAGCGGGAGATGGCCGCAAAAAAGCCGGGAGCGCAATCCAAAAGGATCACGCCTCCGGCTCTTTTTTGGTTCAGCAATTTCCCGTATACACCACCCGCAGATTTTCCCGGGCCACCTGGGCCAGGCGGTAGACCGTCTGCACCGGCGTGGGCGGGCGATCCTGCATCCGATACCGCGGGAAAAAGCGGGAGACATGCAGCGGAATGTCCGGGCTCACCGAAGCCAGCCAGGCCGACAGGGCCCGCATCTCCTCCTCGCTGTCGTTTTCGCCGGGCACCACCAGGGTGGTGACTTCCAGATGGCAATTTGCCGCCGCCAGCGCGATGGACCGCTTGACGGTTTCCAGCTCTCCGCCCAGGCGCCGGTACCAGTCCGGGCTGAACCCTTTCAGGTCGATGTTCACTGCGTCCAGCAGCGGCAGCAGTTCCCGCCAGGGCTTTTCTTCTATGGTCCCGTTGGTCACCAGCACATTGAGCATCCCCGCCTGGCGCACCAGCCCGGCACAATCCCGCACATACTCGTACCCCACCAGCGGCTCGTTGTAGGTGTAGGCCACCCCGATGTTGCCCTGCCCCCGCAGGCGCAGGGCCTGCTGCACCAGCTCTTCAGGGGCACAATCGCGGGTGGGGGTCTCGGCCCCGGCGGCGATCTCCGCGTTCTGGCAGAAGGGGCAGCCCAGGTTGCAGCCAAAGCTGCCCGCCGACAGGATCAGGCTGCCGGGATGAAAGCGGCGCAGCGGCTTTTTTTCAATGGGGTCCAGGGCCAGCGCGGTGAGACGGCCGTAGTTCAGCGGCAGGATGCGGCCGCCCCGGTTGGCGCGGGCCCGGCAAAGGCCGGTCTGCCCTTCGGCCAGGCTGCAATGATGAAAACACAGCTCACAGGTTTCCCTCATAGATGCCGCACCACCTCAAAACGCTGGAGGGTGTAGGGGTCCTCCTGCCGGATGCCGCCCTTGCGGCGGGCAATGTCGATCTGGTCCTGCACCGTGTCCACACCCTCCAGGTCGGGCAGCAGCAGCCCCCGCTTTGCCCCAAAACTGACAATGACGCCATATCGTTTCGGGTCCAGCCGGGCGGGAGAGTCCACCGGCTCGGGCTGGCCCAGCACGTCCACGCTGTATTCCAGTTCCTCCAGTTCCCCGGCGCGCACCGGCGGAAAGCGGGGGTCCCGGGTGCCGGCCGAGATGGCGTTCTGGGCAATTTCCTGCGCCAGGTTCCGGCAGGTGGGGGCAATGGTCCCGATGCACCCCCGCAGCCGGCCCTCCTTGTGCAGCGACACAAAGGCCCCGGCCGCCTGACTGGTCAGCTCGGCGGGCAGCCCTTCCGGCAGGGCAGACAGAGGGTGCTCCTGCCGGATATAGGTTTCCAGGGAAAGGCGGGCCAGTCGCACCCAGGGGTCCTCTTTGGCCCGGCGGGCGGCCAGACGCTCTCGGACAATCTGCTCGCAGGCAGCGGCATACCGGCGGGTGTCGTCCCGCCCGGTGACCGCAAACACAGCCACCCCGTAGCCCACGCCGAAGGTCCCCTCGTGGCTGAGCAGCCGGGGCTGCACCGCCAGCCCGTCCAGCGCACCCGCCATGATCTGGAAGGAGCGCAGGCCGCACTCCGCTGCCTTTTCGCAGAGGGAGGGGTCCAGGGTGAGAAATTCGAGAAAATCGCCCGACGCCATGGCCTTTGTCACCGCGTCCTCAAACACCGGGCCCTCGGCGGCAAAGCCGTAGGGGCCGTCGGCCCGCAGCTTGTGGGAGAGGTCTCCGCTGGCCACAAAGACGGCCCGGCGGCCCAGCGCCTCCACCGCCCGGGCCACGCACTGCCCCAGCCGGTAGTGGTCCAGGGCCGAAAAACCCGAGAGCCCCATCCGCACAATGGGGCAATTCACCCCGGCCCGGCGCAGAAAATACAGCGGGATCATCACCCCGTGGTCCAGGCTCGGGTCCCTTTGCCCCAGGGTGCCGGCCTGCAAGCCCGCGCCTTCGGCCAGGCGGATGATCTTCTCCCGCAGGGGCACGTCGTATTCCACCTGGATGCGCACCTGGGGCGCGCCGAAATCTGCCATGGACCCCGCCGCGCCGCTGCCCGGCGAGAGATGAAAATAATCCCCGTACAGGATGGTGTGGGGAGAAGTCAGAATCAGCACCTGGGGATCCCAGCGGGCTACCTGCCGGGCAGCCTCATCCATGGCATGGCCTGTGGCGGCAATTTCCCGCTCCCGGCCCCTGCCCACTTCGGGCAGCAGGACGGGGGGATGCGGGGTCAAAATGGCGCCAAGCATCGGCATGAGATTCACTCCTTTCCGGCAATCCAGAAAAATGTTTGCTCAGGGGGGCGCAAGGCCCCGGCTTCGGGAACAAAACAGGCGGGCTCAGGGCTCTTTGTCGGGGGGCTGCCCGTCGTGGGCCGGCCATTGACATTCGGTCCAGGCCATATTGGTAAAGACGGCGCAAAAAGAGGAATCCTCCGGGCTACAGGCATACACGCCGAATCGGATGTCGCCGCCCGCCTCTTGCAGATGGCAGATCCGCATCTGGTGGAAGACCGCCCCGTCCCGGGAACACTCAATGCAGAAATCGTCCTCCCGGCGGCTCAGGCGATACCACATGGTCTTGATATCGGCAGGGATTTCGGTGGTGGCCCAGTCCGAGTAGCCGTGGTTGGTCACCACGCTGCCCAGATGCTGAAAACGCTCATTTTCATACTCCACCGAGGCTTTCAGCCAGTTTTCGGCGTCCAGATACAGCACCACGCCGCACTGGTCAAAGCGGTGATGGCTTTCGCCGAACTCCGTCTTCACCACAAAGGAGAAAAACTTCTCCCGGGTAGACATCTGAAGCACCGGCGCATTGTCGTTGCGAAAGTGGTAGTAGGTGCGCTGCCACAGGTCGGTGTGGGGCAGGGTAACGATCTCAATCCGATCCGGCAGGATCACGCAGCTCTTGGGCTGCCTGGTCCATTCCAGGCGGTTCACATCCAATTTCATGGGTCCTCTCTCCAATACTGGTTTTTGGCGGCACGGGCTCTTGCGGCAAAGGCTCTCGCCGGCCCGTTTGTTTCCTGTTCACTTCTTTATAAAATATTATAGCGGCTGCCGAAAAGATCTGCAAAGAAAATCATGCCCGAAAGACTGCGCTTTGGCACCGCCTTTCGGGCATGACTTTTTAGAAAATATTTGGACTTGAATCGATGGGACGTATCCCGCCAAGCAAAAGGCGGCAGCCGCCCAAAGGGAACACCGGGATTTTCTCAGCAGCCCCATCGCTCCAGGGCTGCGCGCCCTGTCACACCCGCTCGCTCACCAGATGGAACCCTGCCTGGGTGAGGGCAGCCCGGATCTCCTCGATCTGGGCATTGTCCCGGGTCTCCAGCCCCAGCTTCAAGAAGCAGCTGGTGATGGCCATGCTGGTGTCGCCCCGGTCGTGGTGCACGCTCACCACGTTGCCGCCGCAGCGGGCGATAATCTCGCTGACCCCCTGCAGCTGGCCGGGCTTGTCCTCCAGGGCGATCATCAGGTTCACCTTCCGGCCGCTCATCACCAGGCCCCGGGTGATGACCCGGTTGAGGATGTTCACGTCGATGTTGCCGCCCGAAATGAGGCAGACGGCCTTTTTGCCTTCCAGGGGCAGCTTGCCGAACATGGCCGCCGCCACGCTCACGGCACCGGCTCCCTCGGCGATCAGCTTCTGCTTTTCGATCAGGGCCAGGATGGCGGCCGCCGTCTCGTCCTCGCTGACGGTGACGATTCCGTCCACATATTTTTTCACCATCTGGAAGGTGATGTCTCCGGGGGTCTTGACGGCGATGCCGTCCGCAAAGGTGGAGACCGCCTCCAGCGTTTCCAACTTGCCGTCCCTGAAGCTGTTGAACATACTGGGGGCCCCTTCGGTCTGCACGCCGTACACCTTGCAGTCCGGCTTCAGGCTCTTGATGGCGAAGGCCACGCCCGAGATCAGCCCGCCGCCGCCGATGGGCACGATCACCGCATCCACATCCTCCAGCTGATCCAGGATCTCCAGCCCGATGGTGCCCTGGCCGGCGATCACCGCGTCGTCGTCGTAGGGATGGATGAAGGTGGCGCCGGTCTCCTGCTGCAGCTCCACCGCCCGGTCGTGGGCGTCATCGTAGGTGCCCTTCACCAGGCAGACCTCCGCCCCCAGCCGCTTGGTGTTTTCCACCTTCATGAGGGGGGCGCCGTCCGGCATGCAGACCACGCTGCGAATCCCGTTCTGGGAGGCGGCCAGCGCCACGCCCTGGGCATGGTTGCCGGCGCTGCATGCGATGATGCCCCGGGCCTTCTCCTCGTCGCTCAGCTGGCTGATCTTGTAAAAGGCGCCCCGCACCTTGAAACTGCCGGTGACCTGGAGGTTCTCGGTTTTCAGGTAAAGGCGGCAGTGGTCGGTGAGGTTGGGCGCCTCGATCAGGTCGGTCTTGCGCACCACGTCCTTGAGCAGGTAGGCGGCGTGATAGATTTTGTCCAGAGTTACCATCGCTTTTTCTCCTTTTCTTTTCCCTGATTTGCCGGACGGGAGCAAAACAAAAGGCCCCCGTCTCTTTCTTGCAAAGAGACGAAGACCGAAATCTCCGCGGTACCACTCTTTTTGCCGCCAAAGCGGCCCCTTATGGCGGTGTCAGACAACCCGCCGGCCATGATAACGGAGCCTGCCGTCCTTCCTTACTGGCCAGACGCGTTGGGGAAGGCTGCTGCGAGGGGATTCATCCCGGGGGCCGCCGCTGCCTTGCACCAGCCGGCAGCTCTCTGGAAGCGGGAAATCCCGGAACCTGTCCTCGTTGAAACGCATGTAAGATGGATTTATGGTATCAGCCGGCGGGGAATTTGTCAAGAGGCATCTTGCGGGATTTTTGGGGGACGTGTATACTGGTTTTATTTAGAAAAATCGAAAAGGGAGAGATGAACGGAATGGAGATAGCGGATCGGAACCAGTTGGATCTGCGGCTGAACGGCCTGGTGATCTTCCGCAACCTGCTGAGGGACCCGGCGGTGAAGGCCATGCGGGAGCTGCTGGAGGCTCCGGCGCAGGATTTGCGCCAGCTGTCCCAGGCATACGGAAAGTTTGCGGCCCTGCTGTTTGAAAAAACCACCAGTTGGAGCCGGTATGTGTTTGACCTGACCATGCAGGACGAGAACCTGTATGTGAAGAGCGTCTGCGGCAGGGAGGAGCCTCCCCCCCAGCTCACCCAGTGCCTGGATAAAGAGCTGAAATTCCTGGAGCAGTTTTCCCGCCTGACGGGGAGCGAGGCCCTGGGCCCGGCGGCCGAGGCGCTGGAATTCCTGCCCCCCTGGCGCACCAGCGAGCTGGACTTCAAGGCCGCCTATGAAAACCACCTGGCCAATGTGCAGAGCGAGGGCTACGGCATTTTTGCCCGCTACCATGTGTTCACGGTGGAGGACGGGCACCTGGTGCCGGTAAAATACCCGGACCCCCAGCGGCTGAGCCAGCTGCCCGGCTATGAGAAGGAGCGGGAAAAGGTGATTGCCAACACCCTGGCCCTCCTGCGGGGGGAGGCGGCCAACAATGTGCTTTTGTATGGCGATGCGGGTACCGGCAAATCCAGCGCGGTGAAGGCCATTGCCAACGAGTATTTCCACGAGGGGCTGCGGCTGGTGGAAGTCAAGAAAAACCAGCTGTACCAGATCCCGGAGCTGGTGGACGAGCTGGCGGCCAATCCTCTGAAATTCATCCTGTTCATCGACGACCTGAGTTTTACCGCCAACGACGACAACTTTGCGGCCCTCAAGGCCATTCTGGAAGGCAGCGTGGGCGGTCGCAGCCGGAATATTGCGGTGTACGCCACCTCCAACCGGCGGCATCTCATCAAGGAGACCCTGTCGGACCGGGAGGGAGACGACATTCACCATGGGGATACCATGCAGGAGCTGATGAGCCTCTCGGCCCGGTTCGGGCTCACCATCACCTTCAGCCGCCCGGACAAGGAGCGGTTCGTGGCCATCGTAAAGGAGCTGGCGGCCCAGTACGGGGTGGACATGCCCGAGGATAAGCTCCTCATCAAGGCCGAGGCCTTTGCTATCCGGGCAGGCGGGCGCAGCCCGCGGGTGGCCAAGCAATTCATCGAACTGGTAAAATCCGGCGTGCCGGTGTGAGAGGAATAACCGGGCCGGGCGGGGAATATCCTGTTCCGAGAGAAGGAAAGGGGAGATCAGATGAAACGGGTGGTGTACAATTCGCCGGTGATCCTGAATTTCACCCTGCTGTCCCTGGTGGCGCTGGCGCTGAACGTGGCAACCCGCGGGCTCACCAATCAGCTGTTTTTCTCGGTGTATCGCAGCAGCCTCACCGACCCGCTCTTTTACTTCCGGCTGGTGGGCCATGTGCTGGGCCACCAGAGCTTTGAGCACTTTGCGGGCAATTTCATGTACATCCTGCTGGTGGGGCCCATGGTGGAAGAGCGGTACGGCAGCCGCCAGCTGGTGAAGATGATCCTGCTCACCGCCTTCCTCACCGGGCTGCTCCAGGTGATCTTTTTCCCGGGGTATGCTCTTTTGGGGGCCAGCGGCATCGTGTTCATGCTGATGCTGCTCAGTTCGGCCACCAACTTCAAGCAGGGGGAGCTGCCCCTCACCCTCATCATTGTGGCGGTTTTGTATATCGGCCAGGAATTCTGGGCCGGGCTGTACGCCGCCGACAATGTCTCCCACTTTGCCCACATCATCGGCGGGGCCTGCGGCGGCATTTTCGGGCTGAACCAGCCCAGCTGGAGATAAACCGGCAAGGCCAAGAAGGTCCTCTGCCCAAAAAGGCAAGTCAACTGTGCCGGAGGTGAAAAATGAAGTTCATCAAGATCTATGGGATCATCCTGATATCCTGCTATGTGTTTGTGTTTTTCGGCGGGTGGATGCTGTTCGACTTTTCCAACAGATTCTATCTGGCCGTTGCGGCCTGTGCGTTTATCCTTTCGGCGGTGGTGGCGGCTTTTGTCTCGCAGGAGGAGCGGATTGCCCAGCTGGAAAAACGGGTCAAAGAGCTGGAAGAAAAGCAGTCGGCGCAGTGAATGTGGCAGCCGGTCAGCTATCGGAGAATGCCGGGGTTGTATTTCTTAAAATAAAACGAATTGCCAATATAAAAGGGCCGTCAGCAGAATGCTGGCGGCCTTTTTGCTGTCTGGCTTTGCCGGGGCCCCGCCCGCCGGAAGGCGTCAGAGGGCCGCCTTTCACCCTTCCTTGCTCTGCCAGCGGCGGCGGTACTCCAGGGCGCCCAGCCCCTCGGTGCGGCGGAACACCCGGGAAAAATAGCTCTGGCTTTTATAGCCGCACTTTTCCCCGATTTCTTCTAAAGACAGGTCCGAATAGCGCAGCTGCTGCTTGGCCCAGTTGATCCGCAGGTGGGTCTGGTATTCCAGCAGGGTCAGGCCGTACCGCTCCTTGAAGCTGCGGGCCAGATGAAACTTGCTGAGGAAAAACCGGGCGCTCAGCTCATCCAGGGTGATGGGCCGGGTGAAATGTTCGGTGATGTAGTCGTGCACCTGAGCCAGCCCGTCCCGGGGGGCGCTGGACGCGGCCGGCGGGGGCGGGGCGGCCAGCAGCTCGGTGAGCAGGCCGGTGATCAGCCCGGAAATGCGGATCTCGCTGCTGTTGTCCCGGCTCTGGGCGGCCCGGATGACCCCGCCAAAGCTCCGGGTCCAGAACTCCGGCTGATCCGGCAGAAAGACAGGCTCCCGCTCGGCCTCAAAGCGGCTGTACATCCAGCGGGCGCTGGGGCCGTTGAAGTGGATCCAGAAAAGGGCCCAGGGGTCCCGGCTGCTGGATTCATAACTGTGGGGCCGGGTGCAGTCGATGAAAAAACACTGCCCCGCCCGCAGGGGATATTCCCGTCCGCCGTACCGCAGCCGCCCCTCCCCCTCGGCCACCATGGCCAGCAGAAAGGAATCCAGCCCCCGCCGTTGGGTGCCCGGATGACTTTTGAGCAGCTTGAGGTAGCCGGTTTCCTGCAAATAGAACAGGTGCTGTTTGGCGGCGGGGGTGGCGGTGAAGATGACCCGCAAAGAGGAAGGGTCATAATAGAAAGGAAATCTGTCCAGCTGCATACAAGGCCTCCTGCCCGGGAGCAATATCGTGCAAAAAGTGTGCAAGATGTACGCTTGATAAGGTTTCTTTGAATGATTATACTATATAAGAATGACCAGGTACAGAAAAATTCAGGATACAAAGAGGTGCTTTATGAAAAAGGCTTTGATTACCGGCATCACCGGCCAGGACGGCAGCTATCTGGCGGAGTTCTTGCTGGAAAAGGGGTACGAGGTGCACGGCGTGGTGCGCCGGTCCTCCTTCCACAACACTCAGCGCATCGACCATCTCATCCGGGAGAACAAGGTGATCCTCCACGGGGGGGATATGGCCGACTCCTCCAGCATCATTCGGATCGTGGGCCGGGTAAGGCCGGACGAAATCTACAACCTGGCCGCCCAGAGCCATGTACAGGTGAGCTTTGATGCCCCCGAGTACGCCGGCGATGTGGACGCGCTGGGGGTGCTGCGCATCCTGGAGGCGGTGCACACCCTGGGGCTGGAAAAGAGCTGCCGGGTCTATCAGGCATCCACCAGCGAATTGTACGGCAAGGTGGAGCAGTCCCCCCAGAACGAGGAGACTCCCTTCCACCCCTACAGTCCCTATGCGGTGGCCAAGCAGTACGGGTTCTGGATCGTGCGGGAGTACCGGGAGGCCTACGGCATGTTTGCGGTGAACGGCATCCTCTTCAACCACGAGTCGGAGCGCCGGGGCGAAAACTTCGTCACCCGCAAGATCACTTTGGCGGCGGCCCGCATCGCCCTGGGCTTGCAGGAAAAACTCTACCTGGGCAATCTGGACAGTCTGCGGGACTGGGGCTATGCCAAGGATTATGTGGAGTGCATGTGGCTGATGATGCAGCAGGATAAGCCCGAGGACTTTGTCATCGCCACCGGCGAGCAGCACACGGTGCGGGAGTTTGCCACCCTGGCCTTCCGGCACAACGGCATTGAGCTGGACTGGCAGGGCAAGGGCATGGAGGAAAAGGGCGTGGACAAGGCCACCGGCCGGGTGCTGGTGGAGGTGAGCCCCGACTTCTTCCGCCCCACCGACGTGGTCAACCTGTGGGGCGACCCCACCAAGGCCCGCACGGTGCTGGGCTGGAACCCCCGCAAGACCAGCTATGAAGAACTGGTGGAGATCATGGCCCGGCACGACCGGGCCCGGGCCGAGCAGGAGCTGCGGGCCCGCTGAACTGAAAAACATACCAGGATTTAGAAAAGAAAGAAGCGGAGAACCATGATGGAAAAACAGGCAAAAATCTATGTGGCGGGCCACCGGGGCATGGTGGGCAGCGCCATCTGCCGGGCCCTGGAGGCCCAGGGCTATACCAATCTGCTCAAGCGCACCAGCAAGGAGCTGGATCTGCGCAACCAGCAGGCGGTGGAGGAGTTCTTCGAGGCCGAAAAGCCGGACTATGTGTTCCTGGCGGCGGCCAAGGTGGGGGGCATCCTGGCCAACGACCAGGCCCCGGCCGACTTCATGTACGACAACATGGTGCTGGAGATGAACGTGATCCACTCGGCCTGGAAAAACGGGGTCAAAAAGCTGATGTTCCTGGGTTCCAGCTGCATCTATCCCCGCATGGCGCCCCAGCCCATGCCCGAGAGCTGCCTGCTCACCAGCAGCCTGGAAAAGACCAATGAGGCCTACGCTCTGGCCAAGATCAGCGGGCTGAAATACTGCGAGTACCTGAACCGGCAGTACGGCACCGATTATATCAGCGTCATGCCCACCAACCTGTACGGGCCCAACGACAACTACCACCCCCAGCACAGCCATGTGCTGCCGGCCCTGATCCGCCGCTTCCACGAGGCCAAGGTTTCGGGTGCCCCCTCAGTCACCTGCTGGGGCACAGGCGCGCCGCTGCGGGAGTTTTTGTATGTGGACGACCTGGCCGACGCCTGCGTCTATCTGATGAACACCTACTCCGGCAACGAGACGGTGAACCTGGGCACCGGCAAGGAGCTCACCATCAAGGAGCTCACCCAGCTGGTGGCCAAGGTGGTGGGATACACCGGCGAGATCCTGTGGGACCCCTCCAAGCCGGACGGAACCCCCCGCAAGCTGCTGGACGTGTCCAAGCTGGAAAAGTTGGGCTGGCACTACAAGACCGAGCTGGAGGAGGGCATCCGCCTGACCTACCAGGATTTCCTGCACAGCAAGGTGCGGGTAGAGCGATAAGGGGAAGAGTATGGAGCGATACGGCGTGATCATGGCGGGGGGCGGCGGCACCCGCTTCTGGCCCCTGAGCCGGGCCAAGACCCCCAAGCAGCTGCTCAATCTCACCGGGCGGGACCTGATGATCAACGAGACTCTGGACCGGATGGGCCTGTGCCTGCCGGGCAAGAATCTCTATGTGGTCACCAACGCCCTCCAGGCCGGGCCCATGCGAAAGGCAGTGGGCAATCGGGTGATGCCGGGGCAGATCCTGGCCGAGCCCTCGGCCCGCAACACGGCGGCCTGCATCGGGTACGCGGCCCTGGAGATCCTGAAAAAGAGGGGAGACGGCATCCTCTGCGTGGCCCCCTCCGACGCCTATATCCGGGACTGGTCCGAGTTTGCCCGGGTGATGGAGCGGGCCATCCAGGCCGCTGAGGAGGGGGAGAAGCTGGTGACCATCGGCATCGCCCCCACCTTCCCGGCCACCGGCTACGGCTACCTGCGCTTTGAGGGGCAGGGGGCGGGTGTCTGCCCGGTGAAGGAATTTAAGGAAAAGCCGGACGCCGACACCGCCCGCCGCTATCTGGAGAGCGGAAACTATGCCTGGAACAGCGGCATGTTCATCTGGAAGGCCTCGGTGATCCTGGATGCCATCCGCCGCTTTCTGCCGGATGTGTACCAGCCGCTGGAGCGAATCGGCCAAGCCCTGGGCACCCCGGAGGAACAACAGGTCCTGAACGAGGTGTACCCCACCATCCCCAGCATCAGCATCGACTACGGGGTGATGGAAAAAAGCCCCGACGTCTGGATGGTGAAGGGGGACTTCGGCTGGAACGACGTGGGCAGCTGGGACATGATGGAGGTGCTCCACCAAAAGGACGCCCGGGGCAACATCCTCTTGGGCGACTGCCTGTGCCTGGACAGCACCGACACCCTGCTCTACTCCTCGGGCCGGCTGGTAAGCGCCGTGGGGGTGCAGGGCCTGGTGGTGGTGGAGACACCCGACGCGGTGCTGGTCTGCCCCAAAGAAAAGGCCCAGGATGTGAAGAAAATTGTGGACGCCCTGAAAGCGCAGGGCCGTCAGGAATTGCTGTAAAGGGGAAATACTATGCAGGATTACAGAGCGGTATACGCCGCCTGGTGCCAGAGCCCCGTGTTGGACGGGGACACCCGGGCGGAGCTGCTGGCCCTGGAGGACGAGCAGGAGATCGAGGATCGGTTTTATCGGGATCTGGCCTTCGGCACCGGCGGGCTGCGGGGCCTTCTGGGGGCCGGCAGCAACCGCATGAACATCTACACGGTGCGCCGGGCCACCCAGGGGCTGGCCAACTATCTGAAAAAGCAGGGCCTCACCCAAAAGGTGGCCATCAGCTACGACAGCCGGGTGAACAGCGACCTGTTTGCCCAGGAGACTGCCCGGGTGCTGGCGGCCAATGGGGTGGAGGCCTGGCTGTATCCCCGGCTGGAGCCCACCCCCGCCCTCTCCTTTGCGGTGCGGGCCCTGGGCTGCGGGGCGGGGGTCTGCGTCACTGCCAGCCACAACCCGGCCCGGTACAACGGCTATAAGGTCTATGGGGCCGACGGCTGCCAGATCACCCTGGAGGCCGCCCGGGCTGTGCTGAAAGAGATCGAGGCACTGCGGATTTTTGAAGATGTAAAGGTGATAGACTTTGCAGAAGGCCTTGCCCAAAAATCCATCCGGTGGATCCCCGAGACGGTGCTGGATGACTTCCTCAAGGCGGTCAGGGCCCAGAGCGTGCTGAGCCCCCAGGAGGAGGCGGAGCCCCTGAAGGTTGTTTACACCCCCCTCAACGGCACCGGCCTGGAATGCGTGAGCCGAATCACCAAGGAGATCGGGGTGCGGGAGTTTTGGGTGGTGCCCGAGCAGAAGGAGCCGGACGGCACCTTCCCTACCTGCCCTTACCCCAACCCGGAAGTGCGCCAGGCCATGGAGAAGGGGCTGGAGCTCTGCAAGGAGAAAAAGCCCGATCTTTTGCTGGGCACCGACCCGGACTGTGACCGGGTGGGCATTGCGGTGCCCGACGGGGAGGATTACCGCCTCATGAGCGGCAACGAGGTGGGGGTGCTCCTGCTGGACTTCCTCTGTGCCCGACGCCTTGAGCAGGGCACCATGCCCCGGCAGCCGGTGGCGGTCACCACCATCGTGTCCAGCCAGATGGCCACGCCCCTGGCCCGGCACTACGGGGTGGAGCTGCGCCGCACCCTCACCGGCTTCAAGTTCATCGGCGAGCAGATTGGCCTGCTGGAAAAGCAGGGCGCGGCGGACCGCTTTGTGTTCGGCTTTGAGGAGAGTTACGGTTACCTGGCCGGCAGCTATGTGCGGGACAAGGACGGTGTGGTGGCCAGCATGCTCATCTGTGAGATGGCCCGCTGGTACAAGCGTCGGGGCCTCACCCTGGCCCAGGCCATGGACAAGCTCTACGAAACCTACGGCTATTACCGGGATTCCCTCCACTCCTTTGCCTTTGAGGGGATGCAGGGGATGGAGCAGATGCAGGCCATCATGGCAGGGCTGAGAGCCCAGCCGCCCCGCCACATCGGGGAGGAGGCGGTGACGGCGGTGCGGGATTATCAAAATGCCGGGGCCACCGGTCTGCCTGCCGCCGACGTGCTGGAGTTTTCCCTGGAAAACGGGGGCCGGCTGATGATCCGGCCCAGCGGCACCGAGCCCAAGATCAAGCTGTACCTCACTTCGGTGGGCGATACGGCGGCCCAGGCCCGGCAGCGGGACGAAGCCCTGGCCCGGGCGGCTGAGTCCCTCTTGAAGGTGTAAGATGATCTGTCTTGTGTTGGCGGGGGGCGCCGGAGACCGGCTCTGGCCCCTCTCCCGCAAAAATTACCCCAAACAGTTTGTGGACCTGGTGGGCAGCCACTCCCTTTTTCAGGAGGCCATCCTGCGCAACATGCCCTTCTGCGAGGAATTCTGGATCTTCACCGCCCAGAAATACCGGCAGATCGTCCAGGGCCAGCTGCAGGTGTTCCAGGGGCTGCGATATCGGTGCTTCTGCGAGGAGGAGGGTCGGCGTACCCTGCCGGCCCTGGTGCTGGCCTGCCTGTGCGCCAACCCCTCGGAGAATTTCCTGGTGGTCTCCACCGACCATGTGATCGAGGGGGAGAACTACAAGGCCGCCGTGGTGCAGGGGCGGGAGTGGATGGCCGGGGGCTGGCTGTGCTGTCTCGGGGTGGAGCCCCGGGAGGCGGCCGCCGGCTGCGGATTTCTGCGCCGTCTGCCCTCGGGCGGGGTGGATTACCGCTACGCGGCCAGCCGGCAGGAGGCCGAGGCCCTGCCGGCCCGGGAGGGCTGGCTGTGGGATACCGGCATCGTCATGGGCCGGGCGGGGGATTTCCTGGCCCAGACCCGCCGGTTTTGCCCTGACCTCTGCCAAAAGCTGGAAGACCGGCTGCCGGGCCTGGAGCTCTCGGGCCGGTACAGCCAGATCTCGGCTGTGTTCTGGGAGGACCTGCCCGCCCTGAGCATCGGCGAGGCCCTCACCCGCCGCTCGGATCGGATGCGGCTGGTACAGGGGGATTTTCTATGGCGCCGGGTGGTGGACCTGGAGAGCCTGATCCGATACGGCGGCGCTCGTCGGGAGGGCAGCGTGGTGGAGCAGGACTGCCGGAACGTCCACCTTCTGGGCCGGGTGCCCGGCAAGCTCATTGTGGCCAATGGCCTGCAAGACCTCTCCTTAGTGGACACGCCGGACGCGCTGTACATCACCCGCAGCGGTTCCGGCAGCCGCATCAAGGAGATCCTGGCCGAACACCCGGAATACCGGGCCTATTTTGAGGAGGGCAGCCTGCGCTATGCCCCCTGGGGCACCCGCCAGCTTCTGAGCCAGGGGGAGGGCTACCAGGTGGACAAGCTCTCGGTGTTCCGGGGCCGCCGGTGGGGCCTGCGCCCCGGTCCGGGGCAGACCTGCCGCCTCACCCTTTTGAAGGGTGTTGCCCTGTTGGAAGGGGAGGGGGTCAGCAACCGGCTGCGCCCGGGTCAGAGCTTTGAGGCGGGGGCGGGCCAGCAGACCGACCTCCTCAACGAGGGGGAAGAGCCGCTGGTGCTGCTGTTGGTGCGCACCGGCCTGCCCGCCGAGGAGGACGCCCCTGCCGAGGAGGAGGCCTTTCGTCTGCCCGCCCGGGGGGAGGAGCTGATCCGGCTGGAGCCGGCCTTCCACGACAACCTGTGGGGCGGCACCCGGCTGCGGGATGTGTACCACAAAAAGTGCGATTACGATCGGATTGGGGAGAGCTGGGAGCTCTCGGCCCACGAGGCGGGCCAGAGCACTGTGGCCACCGGCCGGTTCCGGGGGCTGCTTTTCGGGGAGTACCTGGAGCGGATCGGCCGGGAAAAGTGGGGCTGGAAGTGCCAGCACCTCAAGAGCTTCCCCCTGCTTATCAAGCTCATCGACGCCCGGCAGGCTCTCTCCATCCAGGTGCACCCGGGGGACGATTATGCCCTGAAATACGAGAACTCTTACGGCAAAAACGAGATGTGGTATGTGATGGACTGCCAGCCCGGGGCCTGCCTCTACTGCGGCTTTACCCGCCCCATCACCCGGCAGGAGATCTCCCGGCGCATCCGGGAGGGCACGCTCCTGGAGGTGCTGCGCCGGGTCCCGGTGAGCCGGGGCATGACGGTGTTCATCCCCAGCGGCACGGTACACGCCATCGGGGCGGGCATCCTTTTGTGCGAGGTGCAGCAGAGCTCCGACCTCACCTACCGGCTGTACGACTATGGCCGGCTGGACGCTTTCGGCCACCCCCGCCGCCTCCACGAAAAGCAGGCGCTGGAAGTGCTGGTGCCCGGCCCTATGGAGATCCAGCCTGTGCTGCCCCAAAGCGGGGGCGTGCAGGAGGTGTGCAACTGCAAATATTTTGCGGTGACCAGGCGGGAAATCCCGGGCCGCTGTTCCTTTGCGGGCAGCGAGGCCTCCTTCACGGCGCTGCTCTTTCTGGAGGGCAGCGGCACTCTCCAGGCAGGCAAGACAAAACTGGAATACCGGCCGGCCGATTGCTTTTTCCTGCCGGCGGGGGCCTGCCGGGTGAAAATTGAGGGCACCGGCAGCCTCTTGCAGGTGCAGGTATAAAGGAGGACTATGGAAAAGAGAGAAAGGACCTACTGCCGTCATCTCTACTACGGAACCGGCAAGGGCAAGACCACCGCGGCCGCGGGGCTGGCCCTGCGGGTGCTGGGCCGGGGTGGGCAGGTGGTGTTTGCCCAGTTTTTGAAAAACGGCCAGAGCGGTGAACTGGAGCCTCTGCGCCGGCTGGGGGCCCTGGTGCTCAGCGGCCCGTCGGACCAGAAATTCATCTTTGCTATGACCGAGGAAGAAAGGGCCGCCTGTGCCCGGCTTCAGCAGAGCATCCTGGCCCGGGCCCTGGACCTGGCAAAGGCGCGGCCCGGCTGTCTGCTGGTGCTGGACGAGGGGGTGGACGCCGCCGAAAAGGGATTTTTGCCCCGGGAGAGCCTTGCACCCCTTTTGGAGGGCAGCGCCCGGTGGGAGGTGGTGTTCACCGGCCACAGCGCCCCCTCCTGGCTGGCGGACCGGGTGGACTACCTCATCCGGATGGAGGCCGAAAAGCACCCCTACCGGCAGGGCATCGGCGCCCGGGAGGGCATCGAGTACTGACGGCGGGCAGGGCGCTGCCAAATTCCGGGCGTGCGGCCGAAAAAATTTTAGGGTATGTGCCTATTGTCTGCCGGCGCGGCCCTGCCGTATAATTAGTTGCAGAAAGGCTGTTTTCCGGCCTTTGGCCGGGAGAGAAAAGAATCAGCGGGAAGGAAAGTAAAATGGAAAAGAAACCGTTCATCACCCTGGAACAGGCCCAGCGCATCATCGAGGATGTGCCCACCCCGTTCCACATCTATGACGAAAAGGGCATCCGGGAAAACGCCCGCCGGGTGAACCAGGCCTTTGCCTGGAACAAGGGCTTCAAGGAGTATTTCGCGGTCAAGGCCACGCCCAACCCCTACCTGCTCAAGATTCTCCAGGAAGAGGGCTGCGGGGTGGATTGCTCCTCCTACACCGAACTGCTCATGAGCGAGGCCTGCGGCTTCAAGGGCCACGACATCATGTTCTCCTCCAACGATACCCCGGTGGAGGATATGCAGAAAGCCTATGAGCTGGGGGCCATCATCAACCTGGACGACCTGACCATGGTGGATTTCCTGGAAAGGGTGGCCGCCGTGCCCGAGACCATCTGCTGCCGTTTCAACCCGGGCGGGCTGTTCAGCCTGGGCAACGATATCATGGATAACCCCGGCGACGCCAAATACGGCATGACCGAGGAGCAGATGGTAAAGGCCTACAAGATGCTCATGGCCAAGGGCGCCAAGAATTTCGGCATCCACGCCTTCCTGGCCAGCAACACCGTCACCAACGAGTACTATCCCATGCTGGCGGGCATCCTGTTCCGGCTGGCTGTCCGTCTCAAAGAGGCCACCGGCGCCCACATTACCTTCATCAACCTGTCCGGCGGCGTGGGCATCGACTACCGCCCCGAGCAGCCCCGCAACGACATCCTGGCCATCGGCGAGGGGGTCCGCCGCCAGTTTGAGGAGATCCTGGTTCCGGCGGGCATGGGGGACATCTCCATCTATACCGAGATGGGCCGCTTCATGCTGGGCCCCTACGGCCACCTGGTCACCACCGTGCTCCATCAGAAGCACATCCAGAAGGAGTACATCGGCGTGGACGCCTGCGCCGCCAACCTGATGCGCCCGGCCATGTACGGCGCTTACCACCACATTACTGTGCTGGGCAAGGAACACGCCCCCTGCGACCACAAGTACGACGTGACCGGCGGCCTGTGCGAGAACAACGACAAGTTCGCGGTGGATCGGATGCTGCCCGAAATTGATATCGGGGACGTGCTGGTCATCCACGACACCGGCGCCCATGGCTTTTCCATGGGCTACAACTACAACGGCAAGCTGCGCAGCGCCGAGGTGCTCCTGAAAGAGGACGGCTCCCATCAGCTGATCCGGCGGGCCGAGACCCCGGCGGACTACTTCGCCACCTTCGACTTCACCCCCTTCTTCAAGGACTACTTCAAAAAATAATCCCTGACCGGCTTTTGGGCCGCCTCTGCCTTTTGCGGGCAGGGGCGGCTTTTTTGCGCGCACAGGGCCCCAAAAAGCACACATTCGGCCCCAAATGGGAATATATTGCCCATGAAGGGGGTGGCCGAATTGCTCAAAAAGTCCAGCACACCCCTGCGCTCGGTGCGCAGGCGGGAAAAACTCAAGGGCCGGCTGGCCTGGATGCTGCTGCTGGCGGCGCTGGCCTGTTACCTGATTTTCCGGGCGATGGGCAGCTTCGGGCCGGCGGTGCGGGAATCGGTGGAATACGCCTGCAAGGGCATCGCCTCAGACGCCATTGCCGGGGGCATCCACCGGGCGCTGGAAGAGCAGCCCGATCTGTACGAGGGGCTCTATCAGCTGGAATATGACAGCCAGGGCCAGGTGCGCACCGTCACCACCAATACCGCCCGGCTCAACTATGTGGAGATCTGCCTGGGCCACGCCATGAACCAGATCTTGCAGGAAAACGAGGAGATCAATGTGGAGATCCCCCTGGGCAGCCTTTTAGGCTGGCGCTTTTTTACCGGCAAAGGCCCCAACATCGATTTTGCCATGAGCCAGAGCGGCTATGTGCTCAGCGAGGTGGAGAGCAGCATGGAGAGCACCGGCATCAACCAGACCGATTTTCAGGTGAAGATCACCTTCACCATCGACATGGTGGCCAGCATCTCCGGCTATATCCACACGGTGGAGGTGCAGGAGACGGTGAGCGTGGTGCAGATGGTGCTCAGCGGCGAGACGCCGAATTTCTATTCCCGCTCCTCGGGCTGAGGGCGGCGGTAGACTTTGCCGCTCCGATTGGGTATAATAAAAGGACGGATTTTGGAACCCTGAATTCTGCGGCCAGCCGCCCGCCTGGGCGGCCCCGGATGGAGCTTTGAGAATGAACTATACCGAATTGAAAGCAAGATACGCCCAGCTGGTGGAACTGCTGGCCAAATACAGCCGCCAGTATTACGACGAAAACGAGTCGGAGATCTCGGACGCCGAGTATGACGCCATGGTGCGCCAGCTCAAGGAGATCGAGGCCGCCCATAAGGACTGGATTCTCCCCGAATCTCCCACCCAGCATGTGGGGGGCACCGCCATGCGGCAGGTGGGCAAGATGGTGGCCCACCGGGTGCCCATGCTCTCCATGCAGGACCTGTTTACCAAAGAGGCGGTGGACGACTTTGTGAACAGCACCCAGGAAAAGCTGGGCGCCGACACCACCTTCCTGGTGGAGACCAAGATTGACGGACTGTCCATGTCCCTGCGGTACGAAAACGGCAAGCTCACCACCGCCCTCACCCGGGGCGACGGGCGCCTGAACGGGGAGGACGTGACCCCCAACGCCCGGGTCATCGACGACGTGGTGGAGCAGCTGGCCCTGCCGGTGGAGTATCTGGAAGTGCGGGGCGAAGTGTATATGGAGCGGGCCGCCTTTGAGGCGGTAAACGCCTACCAGGAAAACCACAAGGGCAAGGTGTTTGCCAACCCCCGCAACTGCGCCGCCGGCACCCTGCGCCAGATGGACAAGCGGGTGACCAAAAACCGCCATCTGTCGCTCTTTATTTTCAATGTTCAGGATGTAAAGGGAATGGACTTCACAACCCATCTGGAGGCCTACGACTTCCTGCACAAGGCGGGCATCAAGACCATCGAGCATTATTACCTCTGTCACAATGCCGACGAGGTGTGGCAGGCCATCCAGAAGATCGGGGAGATGCGGGGCCAGCTGCCCTATGACATCGACGGGGCGGTCATCAAGGTGAACGACCTCCACAAACGCCATCTGCTGCCCGACTCGGCCAAGAACAGCGGTTTCCAGGTGGCCTACAAGTACGGCGCAGAGGAGAAGGAGGCGGTGCTGCGGCACATTGAGCTTTCGGTGGGCCGCACCGGCCGCATCACCCCCACGGCGGTGTTCGACACGGTGCACCTGTGCGGCACCCAGGTCTCCCGGGCCACCCTCCACAATGAGGATTACATCCGGGATCTGGATATCCGGCTGGGAGACACGGTGGTGGTCTACAAATCCGGCGAGATCATCCCCCGTGTCAAAGAGGTGAATCTCTCCAAGCGGCCGGCCGATGCCCGCAAGTTCGTGTTCCCCGCCTACTGCCCGGCCTGCGGGGCCCGGGTGGTGCGCCAGCCCGACAGCGCCGACTATCTGTGCATGGGGGCCAACTGCCCCGCCCAGCTGGAGCGGCACCTGCTCAACTTCGTCTGCCGGGACGCCATGGACATCAAGGGGCTGGGCGAGTCCACCATCCAGACTCTGATCCGCCAGGGGTACCTGAAGGGGATCGCCGACATCTTCACTCTCCAGAACCACCGGCAGGAGCTGCTGGATTCCGGCCTCATCGGCAAGGAAAAGACGGTGGACAATCTTTTGAACGCCATTGAGGCCAAAAAGGCCGAGGACCCCCAGAAGCTGCTGGCGGGCCTGGGCATTCCCAACATCGGCAAGGCCTCGGCCAAGCAGCTGGTGCAGACCCTGGGCGGGGTGGACGCCATTGCCGCCGCCAGCGTGGAAGAGCTGGCCGCCGTGCGGGATGTGGGAGAACTGACCGCCCAGTCGGTGCACGACTTTTTTGCCGACCCGGCCAACCAGGAACTGCTGGCCCGGCTGAAAGCGGCGGGGGTGAACATGCAGGCCACCCGCAAGGAGCCGGTGAGCGGCGCCTTCGAGGGGCTTACCTTTGTGATCACCGGCACCCTGCCCACCATGGGCCGCACCCAGGCAGCCGAGTACATCGAGGCCCGGGGCGGCCGGGTGAGCGGCAGCGTCAGCAAAAAGACAAGCTATCTGGTGGCGGGCGAGGCCGCCGGCAGCAAGCTGGAAAAGGCCACGGCCCTGGGCGTGCCGGTGCTGGATGAAAACGCCCTGAAAAAACTGGCAGGGGAGGAAGTCTGATGCAAAACAAAGGAATGCTGGCCACCGAGGAGGAGCTGCAGGCCCTTCTGGGGCGGCTGGCCGCCGTGCTGGAGGAGGAAAAAATTCCCCAGGAAGTACTGCGGCTCCAGCGCAACAAGGGCACCGTCTCCCTCACCCTGCGCTCGGACCTGATCTGCCGCCTTACCGTTCGGGGGGAAGGGTACAGCGGTCTGGCGGTGAGCCGCCAGTTCGAGGCGCTGCTGCCCGCCGGCTGGGAGGGCAAAAAGGCAGCGGGGGAAACCCTCTCCTTCTCCTTTGAGCCGGGTCGGGGCCTCGGCGACTGGGGCGAACCCCTGGCCGAAATCTGCCGCCGGCGGATCTGGGAAATTCCCAAGCAGTTTGACTGCTGCGACCGATACGAGGAGTGCTCCGATGCGGGCTGCTGCACCAACCCGGACCTGCTCTATGCCATGGAGTGCGGCTACAAGAAGCTGCTGCGCCAGGGCCGGATCTTCTACGGCAAAAACCGCAACGCCGGCGAGGGCAAGGGCAGGGCATGACGGAAAAGCGCAGCCGCCTGCTGGACCTGGCCCGGGCCCTGGCCATCCTGAGCATGGTGGCCTACCACTTCAGCTATGACTGGTTTGTGGTGCTGGGGGGCGATGGCGCCTGGCCCGGCCGCTGGTACATCCATCTGTGGCAGCAGTCCATCTGCTGGACCTTCATCCTGGTGAGCGGGGCCTGCTGGCATTTCGGCAAAAACAACCTGAAAAAGGGGCTCATCCTCAACCTCTGCGGCCTGCTCATCACGGCGGTGACGGTGGCGGTGCTGCCCAGTCAGGCCGTCTGGTTTGGGGTGCTCAATCTGCTGGGCTGCTCGGCCTGGCTGCTGGCGGCCCTGCGGCCGGCGCTGGAAAAATGTCCCCCATGGGCGGGGCTGGCGGCAGCTTTTCTGCTCTTTGCCGCCACCTACCATCTGCAAAGCGGCTTTGTGGGCTGGCAGGGCTGGACTGTACAGCTGCCGGCCCAGTGGTACCGGGGTCCCCTGCTGGTGGTGCTGGGCATGCCCTACCCGGGCTTTGTGTCCAGCGATTATTTCCCGCTGCTGCCCTGGTTCTGCCTGTTCTGCTGCGGGTATTTTCTCTGGCGGATTCCCGCCTTCCGCCAGGCTGCCGGGCGGCTGCCTCTGCCCGACGCCAGCGCCCTGAGCCGGCGCAGCCTTTGGATCTATCTTTTGCACCAGCCGGTGTGTATGGCCCTGGCCTGGGGCATTCGGGCCCTGGCTTCCTGAACACAAACTATAAAAAGGAGGAATCCCCATGGATCTGATGGAACTTCTCAAGACCCGCCGCAGCTATCGCCGCTTTGATCAGAGCCGGCCGGTACCGCCCCAGGTAATCGAAAAAATTGCCCGGGCGCAGCAGTACGCCTCCTGCAGCGGCAACAGCCAGTCTCTGCGGTACATTTTTGTGAGCGATCCGGCCCTGGTGGAAGAGATCTTTGCCCTCACCCGCTGGGCTGCCAAGCTGCCTCCCGAGGAGGGCCAGCCCAAGCCGGGGGAGCACCCCACCTTCTTTGTGGTGGTGATGATCGACAAGGCCGCCCAGAACGACTGGACCCCCATGGACGCAGGCATCGCCATGGACAACATGACCCTGGCCGCCTGGGAAGAGGGGGTGGGCAGCTGCATCCTGGGCAACGTGGCCCGTCTGCCCCTGGCAAAGCTGCTGGACATCCCCGACCAGATGCACGTCTACACGGTGGTGGCCTTCGGCTATCCCACCCACCGCTCCACCCTGCGGGAGGCACAGCCCGGGGAGGATCTGGCCTATTACCTGGACGAAAATCGGGACTATGTGGTGCCCCGCAAAAAAATTGAAGAGGTCATCCAGTTCCGCTGAACCGAAATCAAAAAGGCCCCGGCCAGGATTTTTCCTGGCCGGGGCCTTTTGATGGGCTGGGGCTTATTTGAGGGTGCCATCCAAAATCTGGCCATAATACCAGGGCTTTGGGGCGTGCAGCACCCGGCCGCTCAGGGGCGCAAAGGCCTCCTCACTGGTCTGGGGGAACCGCAGCTCATAGGCGCACAGGGCCTGATATTTCAGGTGCAGCTCCCGGTTGGCGGCGTTGTTGCCGTACTTGCTGTCCCCCAGAATGGGGCAGCCGATGCCGGCCAGGTGAGCCCGGATCTGGTGGGTGCGCCCGGTGATCAGCCGCACTTGCAGAAGGGCCAGCCGCCCGCTGATGGCCAGGGTCTCGTACTGGGTCTCCACCTCCCGGCCGCCGGGCACCTCCTCCGGGTAGATCTTCACCCGGCCCTGTACCGCGTCCTTCACCAGCCAGCCGGTGAGGGTGGCCTCCTCGGGTTTGGGTCGGCCAAAGGTGACGCAGAGATAGGTCTTTTGCACCCGCCGGTCCCGGATCCAGCCGGTGAGCACCTCCTCGGCATGGGGATTCTTGGCCAGCACGATCAGCCCGCTGGTGCCGGTGTCCAGCCGGTGGCAAAGGCGCAGCTCGCCGATCTCCTCCTCACTCTTCCCCTGGCCGTGCAGGTAAAGGCAAGCCCGGTTGTAGAGGGTGTCCGGGGCGGCAGGGTCCTCGGTGGGCAGGCCGGCGGGCTTATTAGCCACCAGCACCTGGTCGTCCTCATACACGATCTCGGCAGGGCAGCGGGCACTGCGGTAGAGGGGCCCTTCCTGGGATGCGCCCCCCTCCAGAATCTCGTCCAGAATGAACAGCCGGATCTCGTCCCCGGCCTGCACCCGGGTGGAGAGGGGCTGCTTTTTGCCGTTCAGCTTGATCTTGTTTTCCCGCAGGGCCTTGTTCAGCCGGCCCAGCCCCAGGTGGGGGTACTGCTCCATCAGATATTTGTCCATGCGCAGGGGCAACAGACTCTTCACTTTCAATACTTTCATGGGATGATACTCTCCAAATCCTTGCCTGCCAACAGGGAGGCGTCCTCAATTTCCAGGGTGACCATCAGCCAGCCCTCGTCCTTGTCGCTGATTTCCAGAATGGGGTATTCCTGCCCCTCGCAGACCAGGGCCGAGGCCCCGGTGAGCTTGCGGCGGGTAAAGGCACAGTCGTGGAAGGCTACAGTCTTGTGGTCCCACAAAAGTACCCCGTGCAGCCAGTTGTCATCGGAATAATCGCTGATGTGCAAGGGGTAGTTCTCCCCGTACACCTGGGCGTCGGTGCCCTTGTACTCCATACCGGGGGCCAGCACAAACCAGCCGCCCTCCAGCCGGGCACAATAGGCCTGATCCCCGGCCGCCTCGGCCATCTCCCAGAAGAGCCCCTCCTCCTGAATGAGATACAGGCTGCCCAGTCTCAGCTGCCCCGCCAGAATCTCCTCTTTCAGGGCCTCCCGCTGCTCTTCCAGGGACGCCTCGTCATACCGGGCGGCAAAGGGGTCGTTGGTGGTCATCCCGTTGTCGGCGGCGTACAGAGCCAAAAAGAGGGGCTCCTCCTGCAAGCCGTCCAGGCTCAGAATATGATTGTACCGCTGGGCGGCCTGCTGCCAGAAATCGCTGGTGAGGGGATTCTGGTACTCCGTCTGGTAATGGCGCATCTCGGCCCCCCGCTCGGCCAGGGCAGGGGATATATCCCACAGCTGCACCGCCGCCAAAACCAGCAACAGCACTGTCGCCCTCCGCATCGAAAAGCAGCGGAGCAGCAGCAAAAGGCAGCCCAAAAACAGCAGGTAATACACCGGCCAGAACATCCGCCCGCTGGAGCGGAACACGGTGCACAGCCGCACCAGGGCGTGGGGCAGCTCCAGCCGGAACAGGGTGGCGCCGTTGGCCGTGACCACATTGCTCACCGCAAAGGCGGTGCAGCACAGGCACATGGCCAAAAGCCCGGCGTGCCGCACCACGAGCCCGGGCAACCCTTTCAAGAGCGCCCGGCGCCGCAGCGCCACAAAGAGGGCCAGCAGCACCCACCCTGCCAGAAAGCCCAGCCCCAGGTAGTTGAACCCGTCGTAGTTGCCGCCGGTCTGGTTTTGTACCGGCAGCAGCCGGCTCCAATGGGTGTTCCAGCGGCTGATGGGGTTCCACAGGGCGTTCAGGTTCATGCTGAAATAGCCGTATTCCACCTCGCTGCCTCCGCTGGAAGAGCCGGTGGCCAGCCCGAAGGCAAAGGCCGTCAGGGCGCAGGCGGCCCCGTATCCCGCAAAGGAAAAAAGCGAAGGGAGAGGCCGGCGGGTTTTCAGGGCGCAGTCCAGGGCCAGGGCCCCGCTGAGGGCCAGGGTCAGGGCGGTGAAATAGGGGTGGATGGTGACCGAGAGGGCATTGCAGGCCAGGAGCCCCCAGCAGAAGGGCTTGCCTTGCCGCACCCCTCGCACATACGCATAAATCGCCCACAGAATCAGAAAATGGGCGGCCAGGGAGGCGTGGCGGAAGGCCCGCTCCACCAGGATGGGGCTGAGGATGAAGGGGACGCTGCCCCCCAGCACAAAGAGGGCGCTGCCCGAAAACAGGGAGAGCAGCAGGGCCGCAAAGCCTCCCTGAAGCCCGAAGCAGAGCAGGGTAAACCAGCCGAAATACTGGAAGGTGGCGGGCAGCAGCGGTTCCGCCAGCCGGAACAGAAAAGCAAACAGGGGGATGGAATCGGTGTAGGAGAGGCTCAGCCCCTGGGGCCAGTTGATGTTTGTGGCTACGCATAGGGGAAAGCCAAGCTCGCTCTGGCGGTAAAACAGCCATCCCGCATAGTGCTGCAGGCAGTCCTTTTCCACATAGCCGCCCCGCAGCCAGCCGTCCCAGGTGACGTTGAGGGGAGCAAAACCGTACAGGGCCAGAAAGGCCAGCACGCCCAACAGAAAACCGGCGGCAAACAGCCGGCGGGCCGGCCAGGAATTGTTCAGAAGATTGGGTCGCATGGGCAGGGGGCTCCTTTCCGATGGGGAAGAAAATCTTCACGCCCATTATACCCGCCGGGCCGCAAAATTACAAACCTGACAGACCGAAAGATTCGCTTTGGGCTGCCGCAAAAGGCCAAAAGCCCTTTGGGGCGGGCAGCGCGCGGGCATGAAAAATGCCGGAGCAAAACAGAGTTTGCTCCGGCGTGGTGCCGCTGACCGGGATCGAACCGGTACGGTGTTGCCACCGAGGGATTTTAAGTCCCTTGCGTCTGCCTGTTCCGCCACAGCGGCAAAATGCGGGAATACCTATTTATGATACAATACTGCACCCCAAAAGTCAATGAAAGGGCCGCGCCGGACACCGGTACCCCCACGAAAAGCCCCGGGCCGGTGTCAAACCTGCCCGGGGTCTGATTCTGTTTTTGGGGAGGACGGCAGGGGCTTTTTCAGGGCAGCAGGTTTACCGGCAGCTCCTCTTGAGTTGAGACGGGCCGGCCCGCTCAGGGCAGGCTGTGGTAGGCCTCCTCGCTCACAGGCTCCAGCCACTCGTTTTCGGTCCCCTCGCCGGGCACCTCAATGGCCAGATGGGTGAACCAGCTGTCCTCGGCGGCGCCGTGCCAGTGCTTGATTTCCGGGGGAATGACCACCACGTCCCCGGCTTTCAGGGCGCGGGCCGGCTGGCCCCACTCCTGATACCAGCCCTGGCCGGCCACGCAGAGCAGGATCTGTCCGCCGCCGGATTTGGCGTGGTGGATATGCCAGTTGTTGCGGCAGCCGGGCTCAAAGGTCACGTTGGCCACGCTCATTCCCTCGGTGACCAGCATTTTCAGATAGCTCTGCCCCACAAAAAATTTCCCGTAGGGATTCTTTTCCCCCAGCCCGAAGAGAGGCTCATTCTGGTTCATGGTAGTGCACTCCTTTTATTTTTTATAATTGTTTCCGAAATCTGTCGGGGGACTGCCGGCCCGCAAGGCCGGTTTCCCTATAAAAAGTATACATCGCCCGGCCCTTTTGGTCGAATACTTGGATTCTATCTCTCACCATGCCCGGGGAGCATCCGGCCCGGGCGGCGGCCTCTCTGCCTTGCAAAAATCTCCCATTGGGAGTAATATAGTACCGTGTATTGCTTTGCCCAAACGGGCAGGAAAGGTTCAACCCGCCGGCGGCCCTAGCGGCCGGCGGCCAGAGGGAGGGAAAGAGATTCTATGATCCTGAGCATGACCGGCTACGGCCGGCAAAACGCAGTGCTGAACGGCCGGGACATCACGGTGGAGATCCGCAGTGTGAACTCCCGCTTTTTCGAGTATTCCTCCAAGCTGCCCCGCAGCTGCCTGTTTCTGGATGACAAGCTCAAAAAGCTGCTGGGCACCCGGATCAGCCGGGGCAAGACCGAGCTGAGCCTGCAAATCCAGGAGCTGGCCGCCGCCGGTACCCTGGTGGATGTGAACATGGAGCTGGCCCGCAGCTATCGCCAGGCGCTGCGCAGCATCTGCGACGAGCTGGATTTGAAGGATACCACCTCGGTGGAGGCTCTGGCCCGTTTCCCTGATGTGCTCACCGTGCGCCGGCAGGAGGCCGATGAGGAGCAGCTGTGGCAGGACGTGTCGGCGGTTTGTTCCCAGGCGATGGACAGCTTTCTGAAGATGCGGGCCACCGAGGGCGTCAAGCTGAAGGAGGATGTGCTGGGCCGGCTGGATTTTCTGGAACAGGCCGTGACCCAGGTGGAAGCGGACAGCGCCGGACGGGTAGAAGCCTATACCCAGCGGCTGTTTGCCCGCCTGCAGGAGCTGCTGGAAGATCGGAACATCGACGAGAGCCGCCTGCTCACCGAGGCGGCCATTTTCGGGGACAAGACCGCGGTGGACGAGGAGACGGTGCGGCTGCGCAGCCACATCCAGCAGTACCGGCAGATTCTGGAATCGGAGGGCCCGGTGGGACGCAAGCTGGATTTCCTCACCCAGGAGCTGAACCGGGAGACCAACACCATCGGCTCCAAGTGTCAGGACCTGGCCATCACCCGGCTGGTGGTGGACATGAAGGCCGAGATCGAGAAGATCCGGGAACAGATTCAGAACATCGAATAAGGAGGGCCCGGCATGCGGCTCATCAACATCGGCTTTGGCAACATGGTCAACGCGGGGCGGCTCATCGCCATGGTGGCGCCGGACTCGGCCCCCATCAAGCGGATCGTGCAGGAAGCCAAGGACAAGGGCGTGCTCATCGACGCCACCTACGGCCGCAAGACCAAGGCGGTGCTCATCATGGATTCGGACCATGTGATCCTCTCGGCGCTCCAGCCCGAGAGCGTGGCCGGCCGGCTGGAAGGCGCCCAGCCCTCAAAGGAGGAAGAGGATGAATAAAGATCGGTATCTGGTGGTGGTGTCGGGCCCCTCGGGCTGCGGCAAGGACACAGTGGTACACCGGCTGCGGGAACTGCACCCGGAGATTGAGTTTTCGGTCTCGGCCACCAGCCGCCCCATGCGGGCCGGCGAAGCCGAGGGCGTGGATTATTACTATCTGAGCCGGGAAGAATTCCAGAGGAAGATCCAGGCGGGGGAGATCCTGGAGCACGCCGAGTACAATGGCAATCTCTACGGCACCCCCAAGTCCGAGGTGGATAAGCGGATCAGCCAGGGCCGCACCGTGGTGCTGGTGATCGAGGTGGAGGGGGCGGCCAACATCCGCAAGCTCTACCCGGAGGCCACCACCGTCTTCCTCATGCCCCCCAGCATGGAAGAGCTGGAGGCCCGCCTGCGGGGCCGGGGCACCGAGGACGAGGCCTCCATCCAGCGCCGGCTGGCCCGGGCAAAAGAGGAGATGGAGTTTGCCCCCCTCTACACCACCACCCTGGTGAACGATGAGGTGGAGGCCTGCGCCAACCGGCTCTACGAGATCATTCATCAGCGCCAGCAGGGCTGACAAGACGCCGAAGGGAGGCAGGGCAGCAGCTTGACCCGGATCGCGGGGGTCGCCGTCAGCGAAGCGGCCTTTCATTTCGACAAAATCTATTCCTATAAAATTCCCCCGGCTTTGGAAGGCCGGGTGCTCGTAGGCAGCATGGTGCTGGTTCCCTTCGGCAAGGGCTCCCGCCCCCGCATGGGGGTGGTGCTGGAGGTGGGCGAAGGGGAGGAGACGCCCCGCCTCAAGGAGCTGTTTGACGCGGCTCCCGAGGAGGCCTGCCTCACGCCGGACCTGCTGGAACTGGTCTACTTCCTCAAGGAGCGCACCTTCTGCACCTATTACGAGGCGGTGCGGGCCATCATCCCCTATGGGGCCCAGTACCGGCCGGGGCGCGCCGAGGGCCGCCCGGTGCTCCAGAAGGGGCTGTCCCGCTACACCGAGGCGGAATACCGTCTGACGGGGGAACTGCCCGCAAAACCCCGCCCCACCGAAAAGCAGAAAAAAGCGGTGGAACTGCTGGCTCCCGGCCCTTTGCGGCTGCGCCAGCTGGAGCAGAACGGGGTGAGCCGGGCCGTCCTGGAGGGGCTGTGCAAAAAAGGGGTGGTGGGCCGCCTTCAGGTGGATAAAGTCCCGGACCTTTACAGCAATATTCCCTTCACCGGGGAGCATATCCAGCTCACCGAGGGCCAGCAGGCCGCCTTTGAGGAGCTGGCCCCCTGCCTTGCGGACCATAAGGCCCACTCGGCCCTGCTCTACGGGGTCACCGGCAGCGGCAAGACCCTGGTGTTCTTGAAGCTCATTGAGGAGACCCTCCGCCAGGGCCGCACCGCCCTGGTGCTGGTGCCCGAGATCAGCCTCACCCCCCAGATGATCCGAAGGCTGAAAATGGCCTTCGGGGACCGGGTGGCAGTGCAGCATTCCGCCCTCAACAACACCGAGCGGCTGCTCCAGTGGCAGATGATCCAGAAGGGCGGGGCGGACATTGTGGTGGGCACCCGCAGCGCCGTGTTTTCCCCCCTGAAAAATCTGGGCCTTATCGTGATGGATGAGGAGCAGGAGCACACCTATCACTCCGAGTCGGCCCCCCGGTACTCGGCCCATCAGGTGGCGGCCCGGCGGGCCGCCGACAGTGGGGCGCTGCTGCTCTTCGCCTCGGCCACCCCCAGTCTGGAGCGGTTCTGGGCGGCCAAGCAGGGGAGGTGCCGGCTGGTGCGGCTTACCCAGCGGTATTCGGGCCGGCCCCTGCCCAGTGTGGAGCTGGTGGACATGCGGGCCGAGCTGGCCGCCGGCAACGGGGGCGAGATCAGCCTGGCCCTGGCCCATCAGCTCCGGCAGACCCTGGCCGCCGGCAAGCAGGCCATCCTGCTGCTCAACCGGCGGGGCTACCGCACGGTGGCCCAGTGCGCCGACTGCGGCAAGAGCCTCAAGTGCCCCTCCTGCTCGGTGCCCATGGTCTACCACAAGGCCCAGGGACGGCTCATGTGCCATTATTGCGGCCATATTTTGCAGCCCCCGCCCCAGACCTGCCCTGAGTGCGGCGGGGCCCTGCGCTACACCGGCTACGGAACCCAGCGCATTGAGGAGGAGCTGGCGGGGCTCTTCCCCAAAGCCCGGATTTTGCGGATGGACCAGGACACCACCACCCACAAGAACGCCCATGAGGAGATGCTGGCCCGCTTTGCCCGCCACGAGTACGACCTGATGCTGGGCACCCAGATGGTGGCCAAAGGGCTGGATTTTGAGGACGTGACCCTGGTGGGGGTGCTGGGAGTGGACGCCATGCTGAACAGCCAGAGCTTCCGGGCTTATGAGAACGCCTTCAGCCTCATCACCCAGGTGGTGGGCCGGGGCGGCCGGGCCGACAGCCCCGGCCATGCCCTCATCCAGACCAGCGACCCCAACCACCCGGTGTTGGCCCTGGCTGCCCGGCAGGACTACGACGCCTTTTTTGAGCAGGAGATCGGCTTTCGCCGTCTGGGTCTCTACCCGCCCTTCTGCACCCTCTGTCTGGCGGGCTTTTCGGGGGCCCAGGAGGCCCAGGTTCTGGCGGCAGCCTCCCGATTTGGAGGGCTGCTGGCCGAGGAGGCAGGCCGGGAGGATAAGATCCCTTTGCGGGTGCTGGGCCCTGCCCCCATGAACGTGGCCATGGTGAATGGCCTGTACCGCTACAAGCTCACCATCAAATGCCGGGGGGATAAGACCTTCCGGGACCTGATGCGCCGGGTAATGACCCGCTACAGCGAGGAAGGGCTGCCCGCCCGGGCAGCCGTGACCCTGGATATGAATTCGGACGGGGACCTTTAAAAAGTCCCTTCTGCCATACACGCAATATTTTTAGGAGGATACCGATATGGCTCTGAGAACCATCGTACAGGACGGGGACCCGATCCTGAAAAAAGTCTGCCGCCCTGTCACCAATTTTGACGACCGCCTGGCCACCCTGCTGGACGACATGCAGGAGACCCTCATCAAGGCCGAGGGCCTGGGCCTGGCAGGCCCCCAGGTGGGGATCCTGCGTCGGGTGTTCATCTGCCTGGACCTGCGCAAGGAGCCGGAGGGGGAGCTGCCCCCCGACTACAAGCCCAGCTTTATTGAGTTCATCAACCCGGAGATCCTGGAAAAATCCCAGGATACCGTCAAGCTGTACGAGGGCTGCCTCTCCTTCCCGGGGCACAACGCGGCCATTGCCCGGCCCCGCCGGGTGAAGGTGCGGGCCTTTGACCGCCACGGCACCCCCTTCGAGATGGAGGCCGAGGAGATGCTGGCCCGGTGCATCCAGCACGAGAACAACCACCTGGACGGCATCACCATCATGGATCTGGCCGAGTACTTCTATGAGGATGTGGAAGAGGGCCAGGAGGACGTGGACGAATGAAGATCCTGTTTATGGGCACGCCGGACATCGCGGCCCACTGCCTGGAGGCCCTGTGCGCCAGCCCCCACACCCTGTGCGGGGTGTTCACCCGGCAGGATAAGCCGGTAAACCGCCATCAGGTCCTGACGGCGCCGCCGGTGAAGAAGGTGGCTCTGGTCCACGGCCTGCCGGTGTGGCAGCCCCGCACCCTGAGGGACGGGGAGAGCGAACAGGTCATCCGCCAGCTGGCCCCCGACCTGATCGTGGTGGTGGCCTACGGGCGGATTCTGCCGCCGGAGATCCTCTCCATCCCCAAATACGGCTGCATCAACCTGCATGTGAGCCTACTGCCCAAATACCGGGGCGCCGCGCCGGTGCAGTGGGCGGTGCTGAACGGGGATAAGGAGACCGGCGTCACCATCATGCAGCTGGACGAAGGGCTGGACACCGGGGATATTCTCACGGTCTGCCCGGTGGCCATCGACCCGGAGGAGACCAGCGGCCAGCTCTTTGAGCGGATCACCCGCACCGGGGCCGAGACTCTCCTGCGCTGCATCGGGCAGATCGAGGCCGGCGAGGTTCGGCCCCGGCCCCAGGACGACGCCCGGGCCACCCAGGCCCCGCCCCTCACCAAGGAGATGGCCCGGCTGGATTTTGCCCTGCCTGCCGACCGGCTTCACAACTGGGTGCGGGGGATGAACCCCTGGCCTATGGCCTGGTTTGAGTGCGGCGGCAAGCGGGTGAAGGTGGTAAAGAGCCGCCTGGCCGAGGGCGAGGGCGCGCCGGGGCAGATTCTCAGCGCCGACCCCCTCATCGTGGCCTGCGGCCAGGGGGCGCTGGAGCTGGACGAGGTGGTGCCCGAGGGCAAAAAGCCCATGACCGGCGCCGCCTGGCTGCTGGGCCGCCGGCTCAAGGCGGGGGACAGCCTGCTGTAACCCCCATAAGAACAACAAGGGAAAGAGAGGCGAAGAGGGATGGACCGGGCACGGTATACCGCAGCCAGGGCGCTGATGCGGCAGGAAGAGGGAGGCTACTCCAACCTGGTGCTGGATGCGGCCCTGAAAAAACAGGACCTCACCCCCCAGCAGGCGGCCTTTTGCAGCAGCCTGTTTTATGGCACCCTGGAGAGGATGCTCACCCTGGACGCCCGCCTCGCCCCCTTTTTAAAAAAGCCCATGGACCGGCTGGACCCGCCGGTGCGGGCGGTGCTGCGCAGCGGGCTGTACCAGATTTTGTACATGGAGGTGCCCGCCCCCGCCGCGGTGAATGAGGCGGTAAAGCTGGTGCGGCATCTGGGCAAGACCAGCGCCGGCGGCATGGTGAATGCGGTGCTGCGCCGGGCCTGCCAGAGCGCACCTCAGCCGGCCTATGAGGACGAAATCCAGCGGCTTTCGGTGGAGTACTCGGTGGGGCGGCCCATTGTGGAGCTGCTGCACCGGGCCTACCCGGACCGATGCGAGGAGATCCTGCGGGCCTCTTTTGCCCACCCCGGGCTCAGCCTGCGGGTCAACACCCTCAAGACCACCCCCGAGGCCCTGGCCCGGGCGCTGGAGGAGGAAGGGGCCGAGGCCAGACCGGGCCTGGTGCCGGGCAGCCTGTTTGCCCAGGTCAGGGGCAGCGTCACCCAGCTGGAAGCCTTCCGGCGGGGGGAGTTCCATGTGCAGGGGCAGGCCTCCCAGTATGCGGTGGCCTGCCTTGCCCCCAAAGAGGGTCAGCGGGCGGTGGATCTCTGCGCCGCGCCGGGTGGCAAGAGCATCACCATGGCCCAGATGATGCACAACACCGGGCGGCTGTTCAGCTGTGACTTGCAGGCCAGCCGGCTGCGGCTTATCCGCTCCGGCTTAGAGCGTTGCGGAATCACCAATACTGTGGTATATCACGGGGACGCCTCCGAGTTTGTGGAGGAGTTCTGCGGCTGCGACCGGGTGCTCTGTGATGTGCCCTGTTCGGGGCTGGGGGTGCTGGCCAAAAAGCCGGACATCCGCTATAAGGATCTGGAAGAGAACGAGTCTCTCTGTTCCATCCAGAAATCCATCCTCAAAAACGCCGCCCGTTATGTGAAGCCGGGGGGCAGGCTGGTCTATTCCACCTGTACCCTCAACCCAGCCGAAAACGAGGAGGTCGTGCGGGATTTTCTGGAGAACAGCGAAGAGTTCTCCCTCTTCCTGCCCCCTTTTGCGCTGCCCACCGGCAGCAGCGGCCCTTGGGGCACCACCATCTTCCCGGACGGGGAAGGGGTGGACGGCTTTTTTGTGGCCATCCTCCAAAGGAGAAAGTGTACATGAAGCAGTGTATTTCCTCGCTGCGCCTGGATGCGCTGGCCGATCTGGTGAGCCGGATGGGCCAGCCCGCTTTTCGGGCAAAGCAGATTTTTCATTGGCTGCACCAAAAGCAGGTCACCGAATTTTCCCAGATGACCGACCAGCCCAAGGCCTTCCTGGCCCGGCTGGAGGAGGACTGGACCATTGCAGCCCCCACGGTGCGCCGGCGCCAGCAATCCAAGGACGGCACTGTCAAGTACCTGCTGGAACTGGCCGACGGCAACTGCATCGAGACGGTGGCCATGCAGTACAGCTACGGCCTCAGCGTCTGCGTCTCCACCCAGGTGGGCTGCCGCATGGGCTGCCGGTTCTGCGCCTCCACCCAGGCCGGAAGGGTGCGCAACCTGGAGGCGGGGGAGATCGCCTCGGAAATTTACACCGTCCAGAAAGATTTAAACCAGAGGGTGTCTCATATTGTATTGATGGGTATCGGCGAGCCGCTGGACAATTACGAGGCGGTGCTGGATTTCCTGCGCATCATCTCCTCCCCCGAGGGAGTGAACATCGGCATGCGGAACATCAGCCTCTCCACCTGCGGGCTGGTGCCCATGATCGACCGCCTGGCCCAGGAAAAACTCCAGATCACCCTTTCCATCTCCCTGCATGCACCCAACAACCCCATGCGCAGCAAGATGATGCCGGTGAACGACGCCTACCCGGTGGAAGAACTGCTGGCGGCCTGCCGCCGGTACCAGAAGACCACCGGCCGGCGCATCAGCTTTGAATATTCCATGGTGCGGGGGGTCAACGACAGCCCCGAGACCGCCCGGGAACTGGCCCGGCTGATCCGGGGCATGGGGGCCCATGTAAACCTGATTCCCATCAACCCAGTGGACGGCAGCCCCTACACCGCCACCGATGCCCAGAACGTGCGCCGGTTCCAGACCCTGCTCACCGAGCTGGGGGTGAACGCCACGGTGCGCCGGCGGCTGGGCAGCGATATCAGCGCGGCCTGCGGCCAGCTGCGCCGGGAGGAAGCAGCCCGGCAGGCCGCCGGAACTTCCCCGCAAAAACCATAAAGGAGAGCCTATGAAACTGGCAGGAAAAACCGACATCGGATGTACCCGCGCCGAAAATCAGGACGACTACCGGGCAGCCCGTCTGCCCGGGGGAGATGCCTGGGGCGTGGTGTGCGACGGAATGGGGGGCGCCAACGGCGGCAAGCTGGCCGCCTCCCTGGCTGCCTCCTGGTTTGAAAACACCCTGCAGGCCGCCATGGCCCGGGGCGAAGTGCCAGATCCCCAGAACTTTTTGAACCAGACTGTGGCGGGGATGAACCGGGCGGTGCACGACCAGAGCCTGAAGGGCCCCGAATACAGCGGTATGGGCACCACCGCCGTCTGCGCCCTGGTGCAGCGGGGGGTAGCCCACATTGTACATGTGGGGGATTCCCGGGCCTACCTGCGCCGGGGCCGGAGGATGATCCGGCTCACCAAGGACCACTCCATGGTGCAGCAGCTTTTGGAGAGCGGCCAGATCACCCCGGAAGAAGCGGAAAAACATCCCCGCAAAAACCTGATCACCCGGGCGGTGGGGGTGAGCGGCACGGTGCAGGCGGACTACACCTGCTGCCCCCTGGCCGAGGGGGATGTGCTGCTGCTCTGTTCCGACGGGCTCTCCAATCTGGTCAGCGAGGAAGAAATGGAAGAAGTCATCACCAATACCTCCTTTTTTGACGTGCCGGACAGGCTGGTGCAGCTTGCCCTCCGTGCGGGAGGACAGGACAATATCACGGTGCTTTTGATGGGCACGGAACCCGGGGAGGTTTGAAGATGGACAACATGATCGGCAAAAAACTGGACGGCCGATACCTGCTCAACGAATTGATCGGCATCGGCGGCATGGCCAACGTGTACCGCGCCACCGACCTGAAAACCCAGAACACCGTGGCGGTGAAGATCCTCAAAGAGGAATTCACCCAGAATGAGGAGCTGGTGCATCGGTTCAAGAACGAATCCAAGGCCATCTCCATCCTGGACCACCCCAACATCGTCAAGGTGTTTGACGTATCGGTCACCGACAAGCTCCAGTATCTGGTGATGGAATACATCGACGGCATCACCCTGAAGGAATATCTGAACCAGCGGGGCGGGCCTCTCACCTGGAAAGAGACCCTCCACTTCATCACCCAGATTCTCAGCGCCCTCCAGCACGCCCACAGCAAAGGGGTGGTGCACCGGGACATCAAGCCCCAGAATATCATGCTGCTGCCGGACGGCAGCCTGAAAATGATGGATTTCGGCATCGCCCGCATTTCCCGGGCTGAAAATTACACCCTGGGCAACGACAAGGCCATCGGTTCGGTGCACTACATCAGCCCCGAGCAGGCCAGGGGAGAGCTCACCGACGCAAAATCCGACATCTACTCGGTGGGCGTCATGCTCTACGAGATGCTCTCGGGCCGGCTGCCCTTTGAGGGGGACAGCGCCGTGAACGTGGCCATCCGCCAGATCGCCGAAAAGCCCAAGCCTCTCTCAGAGGTGGCCGAAAACGTGCCGGAGGCCCTGTGCCAGATCACCGAAAAGGCCATGGCCAAAAACCCCCGCAACCGCTACCAGAGCGCCGCCGAGATGCTGGAGGCCATCGAAATCTTCAAGCAGAACCCCAGCGTGCGCTTTGCCTATCGATACCTGGCCGATGAGGGACCCCAGCAGCTGGAAAAAGTCATGCGCCAGAAGAAAAAGGAAAACGAAAAAATGATGTCTAACCGAGAAAAAGCTCCGTCTACCAAAACCCGCACCGTCTCCCGCACCCGGGCCGCCACCCCCAACGGGACGGCCCCCCGCAAAAAGCCCGCCAAAAAGCGCAGCGTGCTTTTGCCGGTCTTGTTCGGCATGGCGGTGGCCTTTGCCTGCGGTGCGGCCATCCTGTGCTATCTCATCTTCACCAACTCCACCAACCCCCTGTTCAGTTCCCGGGAGGATGTGGACCTGGTGAACTTTGTGGGGATGCAGAAATCCGAGATTGAGGGCAACAGCGCCTACGATGTGTTCAACATTGTCTATGACGAGCAGTACAACAACAATGTGGCGGCAGGGGAGGTCTACAGCCAGACGCCCAAGCCGCCCCGGGAGGTGAAGGAGGGCCAGACCGTCACCCTGAAGGTGAGTCTGGGCACTCTGTGGGTCCCGGTGCCCGATGTGACGGGCCAGACCCAGGCCGACGCGGAGAGTACATTGAAAGACAAGGGCCTCTCGGTGACGGTGCGCCGGGTGGTGGATGAGACGGTGGCCGAGGGCAACGTGATCCGCACCAGCCCGGCTGCCGGCGAGCAGGTGGCCAGCGGCGACAGCGTGGTGGTGTATGTGAGCCAGGCCAAGATCGAGACCACCTGCATCGTGCCCAACGTGGTGGGCCTGACCATGGGCGACGTGCAGACCGCCCTCAAGAACAACAACCTCACCGCCGGCACCATCATCCAGCAGTACAGCGACAGCCCGGTAGACACCATCATCAGTCAGGACCCGGTGGGCGGCACCGAAGTGAAGGTGCGCACCAAGGTTACCCTGGTCATCTCCATCGGCCCCGAGCCCACGCCGGAGGAAAACCATGAGGACGACGAGGACTGAGGCGGTATGATGGAAAACTATATCGTCAAGGGCATCGGCGGCTTTTACTATGTGCGCACCCCGGAAGGGGTGGTGGAGTGCAAGGCCCGGGGCATCTTCCGCAAAAAGGGGATCACCCCCGTGGCGGGGGACAATGTGCGCCTGGCCCAGGAGCAGGGCAGCTTTGTGATCGATGAGATCCTGCCCCGCAAGAATCTGCTGGTGCGGCCCCCGGTGGCCAACCTGGACATTCTGTTCATTGTGGCCAGCACCACCCAGCCGGTACCCAGCGCCCTGGTGCTGGACACCCTCACCGCCATCGCAGAGGAAAAAGAAATCCAGCCCATCTTGATTTTCACCAAAGGGGACCTGGCCGACGGGGCAAAGCTGCGGCAGATCTATGAGCAGACCCCCATTCCCTTTATTGAGATCGACCACCAGACCGGGGCCGGGGTGGACCAGGTGCGCCAGCGCATCCGGGGCCATTTCTGCGCCTTCTGCGGCAACTCGGGGGTGGGCAAATCCACCCTGCTCAACGCGGTGGACCCGGAGTTCCGCCAGCGCACCGGCCAGATCAGCCAGAAGCTGGGCCGGGGCCGGCACACCACCCGGGAGGTGGAAGTCTTTGAGGCCTGCGGCGGCCGCATCGCCGACACCCCGGGCTTTGCCAGCCTGGACACCCTGAAGGCCTGCCACATCCCCAAAGAAAACCTTCAGTTCGATTTCCCCGAGTTCCGGCCCTACTGGGACAAGTGCCGGTTCACCGGATGCTCTCACTGCGGAGAGGCGGGCTGCGCGGTGGTAGAGGCTTTGGAGGAGGGCAAGATCTCCCAGAGCCGCTACAACAGCTACCGTACCCTCTATGAGGAGTCCAAGCAGTTCAAGGAGTGGGAAAACCGATGAGCAAGAGCAAAGAGCGGTGCCTCATCCTCTCGGCCTGCCCGGTGTCCGGCGAGATGCGGCGGTACTGCCGCCCCGGTGACTGGGTCATTGCCTGTGACGCGGGATACCGCAACCTGGAAGCTCTGGGCCTTTGCGCCGACCTGCTGGTGGGGGATTTTGACAGCGCCCCCCAGCCCAAAGAGGGCCAGGCCATAGTTCTGCCCCATGTGAAGGACGACACCGATACCCAGTACGCAGCCCGCTGGGCTCTGGAACAGGGCTGCCGGGAGGCGGTGATCCTGGGGGCGCTGGGGGGCAAACGGCTAGACCACACCATGGCCAGCCTTTCCACCGGGCTTTACCTGGCAAAGCAGGGGGTAAGGGTGCTGCTGGCTGACGAGCGCACCGAGGTGCGGTTTTTGCTGGCGGGGCAGAGCCTGCGGCTGCATCGGGAGAACTGGGGCTATTTTTCCCTCTTTCCCCTGGAGGGGCCGGTCCACGGCCTCACGGTGAAAGGGGCCTATTATGAGCTGGAAAACAGCAGCCTTCGGCCGGATTTTCCCCTGGGCGTCAGCAATGAATTTGTCTCGGAAGAGGTAAATCTCTCCCTGGGACAGGGTTCGCTGGGGGTTTTTCTGGTAAAAGGGGACTGAAAGTCACAATCCGCCCTCTCACTGGATATAATGGAGTAAAATCCAAGGGAGGCATGAAGATATGCAGGTGATCGTGATTCGCAGCCCCAAACTCCTGAGCGGCCTTCTCCGGGCGGTATTCAAAATCAAAAAGGAAGAGTGAACCACAAAAAGGCCCTGCCTTCTCCGTTTCGGGAAAGGCAGGGCCTTTTTCTTTTGCTTTTGGGGATGGCTGTTATCGGTTCAGGTTGGGCAGGCGGGTGTCGCTCTTGAAGCTCTGGAAGTTGTAGAGGATGAGCACCTGGTCATAGCCCTCGCTCTCCATCAGGTCATCAATGCTCAGGTTGTAGTTGCGCAGGTCCACCACTCCGATCTTGGCATAGTTGGCGGTGAGGAAGGGAATGAAGCAGTTGGCGTAGCTGTCCTTGATCACCAGGATACTGCCCTCCCCGTCTCCCTCAATGGTGCTGTAGCCGTTGTTGCCCCGCATAAAGGCGGCGTACTTGTCGTAGGTGTCGAACTTGGAGTAGTCGTACATGTCTCCCTCGCTCAGCACGCTCTTGGTACCGTCGGCAGAAAGACTCCAGACCGTGAGGGGGTTGTCCAGCTGGTAGTAGGTGATCACGTCGGGCACTGCCCCCCAGTAGCGGGAGGAGGAATAGCTGGTGCCGTAGAAGTCGGGCACTTCCACCGCCGTGTGGGCGTCGCAGTCAAAGGGGGTGAGGCCCTGCTGACGGCAGAATTCCTCATAGGCCAGATAGGCCCCGCCGGTGGTCCAGTGATGGTCGGTGCGGTAGTAGAGGTACTGGTCCCGGTTTTCCCCAAACAGGGTGCGCAGGTCCAGTACCTGGGCGCTGGGCACCTGGGCGAAGATGTCGTTCAGCATGGCGTCCTCGTCCAGCATGGGGGCAAAGAAAGGCAGCTGGTCGCTGTAGATCAGGCTGGCGGAAGGGGCCAGCAGGAAGGTGACCTGCCCGGGATGCCGCCCGGCAAAGTTCTCCACTGCCTGGATGTTCCGGGGCAGCAGGGTTTTTTCAGAGCTGGTCAGGGAGAACATCCGGGTGAAGAGCATCCCGTTTTTGCCGATCAGCATCCCATTGTTCTCGCATTTCTGGAACAGCACCGTCTCAAACCGGCTTTGCAGGCTGATCATGGTGTCCCGGCCCGCCACCTGATCCTTCACATAGTCCCCGTATTTGGCGGTCCACTCGTTGCGGGTCAGGGAGGAGAGGCTGAACGCCGGGCGCTGCTGCAACTTTTTGTTTTCCAACTCGGAGATTTCCCGGTCCGGGCAGAGCAGGTCCACAATCATAAAGCCGAAGATACACACGAAGAAAAGCACCAGCGCCGGGTACGGGCGCAGCTTTTGCAGAAGATCTTTCACAGTCGGCGCTCCTTTCTTCAGAAGTTGAAATATAGGAAGGGATGGTTGGAAGAGCCCACGATATAGCACACGCTCATCACCAGAAGCGCCAGCAGGGTGGCGCATTTGATCCAGGGGATCTTCTTGGCTTCATCCCAGAATTTCTGGGGCAGGGTGGTGCAGCAGATCACGCTCACCACCAGCACCAGGGCGTAGTTCCGCAAAAAATACAGGGGAGAGGCGCCGCCCGAGAAGCTGAAGAGTTTCTGGAACAAAAGCCCCAGTCCCACGCCGGTCTCGTTGCCCACAAACATGGCCCAGCCTACCACCACCAGAAACAGGGTGTACACATGGGGCCAGACCTTGCCCTTTTCCAGCCGGGGCAGCAGCCAAACCTTCTCGATGGTGAGCAGTACAAAGTAGTACAGCCCCCAGCACACGAAGTTCCAGTTGGCGCCGTGCCAGATGCCGGTGAGGGCCCAGACCACGAACATGTTGAAGATCTGCCTGGGCAGCCCCTTGCGGTTGCCGCCCAGGGGGATATACACATACTCCCGAAACCAGCCCGAAAGGGTCATGTGCCAGCGCCGCCAGAACTCGGTGATGCTGCGGGAGATATAGGGGAAGTTGAAGTTGGCCGGGAAATCAAAGCCCAGCATCTTGCCCAGGCCGATGCCCATCATGGAGTAGCCGGAAAAATCAAAGTAGAGCTGGAGGGAGTAGGCCACCACGCCCAGCCACACCAGGGGGGTGGAGGCGTTGGCCAGCCCCACGCCGGCGGTGGTCTCGATGCCGCCGGTGCCGTAGATGCCGATGATGTCGGTCCACAGCCCGCCGATGTTGTCGGCCAGCAATACCTTTTTGGCCAGGCCGAATACAAAGAAGCAGACGCCCTCCTCAATCTGGGGCAGGTTCACCCGGCCCTTCAGCACATGCAGCCGCTGGGCCACATCCCGGTATTTCACGATGGGGCCGGCAATCAGCTGGGGGAACATGACCACATAGGCGCCGAAGTCGATGATGTTGTGCTCCGCCTTCACATCGCCCCGGTATACGTCGATGGAGTAGCTCATGGTCTGGAAGGTGTAGAAGCTGATGCCCAGAGGCAGCACCTCCAGCCCGCTGATGGTGGGGATGGAAAGCCCCGCCAGGGCGTTGAGGCTGGCGATGAGGAAGTTGGTGTACTTGAAAAAGATCAGCATGCTCAGGCTGCCCACAATGGAAAAGATCAGAAAGGCCCGGCGCAGCCCCTGGCTGCGGCCCCAGACCTCCATGGCCAGCCCGGCAATATAGTTGATGAGGATGAGGACCACCATGATGGGGAAAAACCGCACCTCACCCCAGGAATAGAACACCAGGCTGCAAAGGAACAGCACGGTGTTCTTGAGTTTGCCCGGCGCCAGATAGTACAGCAGCAGCGCGATGGGCAGGAATCGGAACAAAAACAGAATGGTGCTGAAAACCATCCTTGAAATCCTCCTCTGTTTGGGATAAAAACCGAAAAGCAGGCCGGCGCCTGTGACGGTACCGGCCTGTTTGGACAACAGACTTGTTAGTTCAGCGCAGAGTCAATGGCCTTGTCAATCTCGCCGTAATCAGCGCCCTCGGTGTTGGCGAACACCAGCACCACATAGTCGCCGCTGGTCACCACCCGGCCATCCTCGATCTGGGCCTGGCCGTCGGCAAACTCGGCATAGTTGCCGTAGTAGGCCACCTGGTTCTGCTTATAGGTCTCCAGCTCAGCGGCCACATCGCCGGCCTTGCCGGCCACGGCCTTCACCACCAGGATGGTGCCGCTGTTGCCCTGGTCGTTGCTGCGCACGCCCGCAAAGCTCTCCACATTCTCCAGGGTGAGCATCATGTCATACTGCAGGGCGGTCTCGTCGATCTCCAGGGGATTGGAGATGGGGTCGGCAGCCTCAATGGCAGAGACGATGTCGTCCAGGTTGTAGCCGTCGGCAGAAGCGGCGGCCGAGGAGGCAGTGGAAGTGCTCCCCACAGAGGCAGCCGTCGAAGAGGAGGCGGAATCAACCTTGGAAGAAGCGGTGGAAGAGGAAGAAGACCCGCCGCAGCCGGCCAGCACGACGGCAGCCAGCAGGGCACAAGTCATCGTCGCAATTTGTTTTTTCATGGTAAGAAATCTCCTTTACTGTGATACCTATTAAATACTACACTATTCCGCCCGGCGTTTCAAGCCTGACCCAAACCAAAAATCCAGATTTAACAGAAAGTTCATCACAGCCTTTTCACCCTCCTTTTTCTTGACAAGTTTTTCGCGGCATATTAGGATTAAAAAAGTTATGCGGCAAAAAGCGAGGTGTCTCCATGCAAAATTCCAAGGCAAAAGAGGTGGCGCTGGGCGGGGTGTTGTTTGCCCTGGCCCTGGCGCTCTCTTTTCTGGAATCCCTCATCACCCCTCTGCTGGGCCTGATGCCCGGCATCAAGCTGGGCCTGTCCAACGTGGTGGTCATGTACGCACTGTTCTTTATGGGCGGCCGTCAGGCCTACACCCTCTGTCTGCTCAAGGCCTTTTTTGTGCTGCTCACCCGGGGGGTGGTGGCCGGCTTCCTCTCCCTGTGCGGGGGACTGCTCTCCCTGACGGTAATGCTCCTGCTGTGCCGGCTTCCTATCCCGGTAACGGATTATATCCTCTCGGTGTGTGGCTCGGTCTTCCACAACCTGGGCCAGCTCATAGCCGCCAGCTTTGTGCTGAAAAATGTTTTTACCCTGGCCTATGCCCCCATCCTGCTGGTGTCGGGCCTGGTGATGGGGGCCCTCACCGCCCGGGGGCTGGCCGCCATCCTGCCTGCTCTGCGCCGTCTTGGTTATAATACCCACAAACTCGATAAAAAAAGCGGCGAAACCAAAAAAAACTGTTGACGAACCGGGGCGAGTGTGGTATTATGTGTTTGCAGGAATGATTCTCATTTTCAGATCGTTCCTTTCCAACTGTCAGCAAAGTAAATTTCAAGTATATGGAGGATATGGAAAATGGCTAAGTATGTTTGCACCGTCTGTGGTTATATCGCTGAGGGCTCCATCCCCGAGTTCTGCCCCGTCTGCAAGGCTCCCGCTGAGAAGTTCAAGGAAATGACCGGCGACAAGGTCTGGGCTGCCGAGCATGTGGTGGGTGTTGCCCAGGGCGCTCCCGAGGAGATCCTGCAGGGCCTGCGCGAGAACTTCCAGGGCGAGTGCACCGAGGTTGGTATGTACCTGGCTATGGCTCGTGTTGCTCATCGTGAGGGCTACCCCGAGATCGGCCTGTACTGGGAGAAGGCTGCCCATGAGGAGGCCGAGCATGCCGCCAAGTTTGCCGAGCTGCTGGGCGAAGTGCTGACCGACAGCACCAAGAAGAATCTGGAGATGCGTGTGGATGCCGAGAACGGCGCCACCGCCGGCAAGTTCGAGCTGGCCAAGAAGGCCAAGGAGCTGAACCTGGATGCGATCCATGACACCGTTCATGAGATGGCTCGCGACGAGGCTCGTCATGGCAAGGCTTTCGAGGGTCTGCTGGCTCGTTACTTCGGCTAAGTTTATCCCTTTGCATCGATTTTCGGCGCTCCCTTCGGGGGGGCGCCGATTTTTTATGTCCGCATTATGCCCGCAGCCGAGAGCAGGGGAGCGGGTGTCGGGCCCGGCAGGGCAGCCCTGGAAGAGCGGAGGAGGTCGGCCGCTGCCCGCCGCAAAGCCTGCTGCGCTGACTTTTACGGGGCCGGGATTACCCACAAACAGGCGGCAAAATGTAAAAGATTTGTGACTGCCAAAAAATTTTTCAAATACCCCTTGATTTTTGCGACAGAACTGATTACAATATGTTTAGCACTCAGGGATAAAGAGTGCTAAAAAACTTAGTTTTCATAAGGAAAGTTTTTATAGGAGGACTGTATCATGACAATCAAACCTCTTGCAGATCGTGTCGTTATCAAGGCTGAAGAAGCAGAAGAGACCACCAAGAGCGGCATCATCCTGGCAGGCAGCGCCAAAGAGAAGCCCCAGGTAGCCACCGTGGTGGCTGTGGGCCCCGGCGGCCTGGTGGACGGCAAGGAAGTGAAGATGATCGTAAAGGTGGGCGACAAGGTCCTTACCAGCAAGTATTCCGGCACCGAAGTGAAGGTGGACGGCGAGGAGTGCACCATCGTCCGGCAGAGCGACATTCTGGCCATTGTGGAGTAAGGTTTGTAAAACCCTGTCCCGGCCTGTAAATATTTCTGAACACACTGAATCATAGCGATAAAGGAGTAATGGATTATGGCTAAACAGATTCTGCACGGCGAGGCGGCCCGCAAGGCCCTGTGCGCCGGTATTGATACCCTGGCGGATACCGTCAAGATCACCCTGGGCCCCAAGGGCCGCAACGTGGTGCTGGGCAAAAAGTACGGCAGCCCCGTGATCACCAACGACGGTGTCACCATCGCCAAGGAGATCGAGATCAAGGACGCTTTTGAGAACATGGGCGCCCAGCTGGTGCGGGAAGTGGCCACCAAGACCAACGACGCTGCCGGCGACGGCACCACCACCGCCACGGTTCTGGCCCAGGCTCTGGTTACCGAGGGCATGAAGAACGTGGCCGCCGGCGCCAACCCCATGGACATCAAGCGCGGCATGGAGAAGGCCGTGAAGGCCGCTGTGGGCGCCATTGCTGCCAACAGCAAGAAGGTTGCCGGCACCAAGGACATCGCCCGGGTAGGCACTGTCTCTGCCGGTGATGCCACCATCGGCAACCTGATTGCCGAGGCCATGGACAAGGTCAGCGCCGACGGCGTGATCACCGTGGAGGAGAACAAGACCACTGCCGAGACCTATGCCGAGATCGTGGAAGGCATGCAGTTTGACCGGGGCTATATCACCCCCTATATGGTCACCGATACCGAGAAGATGGAGGCCGTCATCGACGACGCCTATCTGCTCATCACCGATAAGAAAATCAGCGTCATCCAGGACATCCTGCCCCTGCTGGAGCAGATCGTCCAGAGCGGCAAGAAGCTGGTCATCATCGCCGAGGACGTGGAGGGCGAGGCTCTGTCCACCCTGATCGTCAACCGTCTGCGCGGCACCTTCACTGTGGTGGCCGTCAAGGCTCCCGGCTTTGGTGATCGCCGCAAGGAGATGCTGCAGGATATCGCCATCCTCACCGGCGGCCAGGTCATCAGCTCCGACCTGGGCTATGAACTGAAGGATGCCACCATGGATATGCTGGGCCGTGCCCGCCAGGTGAAGGTCACCAAGGAGAACACCACCATCGTGGACGGCGCCGGTGACAAAACCGCCATCAAGAACCGTGTGGCCCAGATCCGCAACCAGATCGAGGTTGCCACCAGCGACTTCGACCGCGAGAAGCTGCAGGAGCGTCTGGCCAAGCTGGCCGGCGGCGTGGCCGTCATCAAGGTCGGTGCTGCCACCGAGGTGGAGATGAAGGACAAGAAGCTCCGCATCGAGGACGCCCTGAACGCCACCAAGGCCGCTGTGGAAGAGGGCATCGTTGCCGGCGGCGGCACTGCTCCCATCAACGCCATCCCCGCTGTCAAGAAGACCTGCGAGGAGCTGGAAGGCGACGAGCGCACCGGCGCCCGCATCGTGCTGAAGGCTCTGGAGGCTCCTCTGCGCCAGATCGCCAAGAACGCCGGCCTGGAGGGCAGCGTCATCATCGACAAGATCCTCAGCGCCAACAAGCCCAACTACGGCTTTGACGCCCAGAACGAGGAGTATGTGGACATGATCGAGGCCGGTATCGTGGATCCCGCCAAGGTCACCCGCTCCGCTCTGGAGAACGCTGCCAGCGTGGCCGCGATGGTCCTGACCACCGAGAGCCTGGTGGCCGACGAGCCCGAGCAGCCCGCTGCTGCGGCTCCTGCCGGCGGCATGGGCGGCGACATGGGCGGCATGTACTAAAAAATAGCCGCTGACCCTTGATACCGCTGGATCTTCTGTGGCTGGTGTCCCCGATTTACACCAAATCTACACCAATTCAGCGCTTGATAGGCAGAATATCAGCCCGCCGGTTCCTTTCGGAGCCGGCGGGCTGATCATGTTTATGTATCCACTTTTCAGTCGTGACCGCAAGAACTCTGGTCGTAAATTCTTCAGACTGTAAGTATCTGAAAATCACTCAATGCCATTTTGGGGATAGCTGCTAACGGGTTTGGA